>JACMRQ010000404.1 GCA_014376355.1 Arcicella sp.
ACACCTGCAACACGACCTTGTAATAATTGCTCTGGAGAAGAAATAACGCCTTGGTTAAAATCCTTTGCAGATAATGACGAAACACCACCTGTTGCATCTTTTCTCGTAGTAGTACCATAACCTACAACAATAACCTCATCTAAGGCTCTATCTCCAGAAACAAGATTAATATTTACTTCTGAACGATTACCAATGGCAATTTCTTGTTTAGTGAATCCTACAAAAGAGTAGACTAAGGTTGCATTAGCAGGAGCAGAAATTTTATAAGCTCCATTTACATCAGTTTGCGTTCCTTTATTAGAACCTTTCACTGAAACGGATACGCCTGGCATTCCTGAACCATCTGATTTATCAGTTACTTTACCCGAAACTAATTTGTCTTGAGCAAACGTACTCAAAGACACAAGCATAGTGATAGCCATTAAAGTAGTCTTGATAAGAGACTTTAATGCTACACCTTGTCGCATTGGGCGACTGAACCATTTGTAAAAATGATTATTCATAAGGTTTTGTTAAGATTGGAAAATGGTTAATAAAAACTGTAAACAATTACGTATCTATCCCGTGTTACCAGAATATGAGTAAAAATTACCAAAGGACTTACCTAAATTAAAAGAGGTGAAAAATTAGGTAAAATGGCACTTTTGCGAGACTCAATATGATATTGTTATAAAAATGTTATGCAAAATAGGTAAGAATATTTTTATAATTCAACTTTTTTAGTGAAAAATTTTATTCCTAAAAAAAAGATAACTTAGAGAATTGTACTTAATTCGGCTATGCAATATTTAGCACACATTAGTACAGTGTTTGCAAAAATTTGCAATGCTTCACGCATGAAGCCTTTTTGTTAAAAAATGTTAAAAAATCATTTATTACATTCTTTCATTTTTTTGTACTTTTCTAATAACAACAGCCTTAAAAAATATTTGAAGCAACATCCAATAGAATTTATTGGTAATTTTACTTTATTATAATATAACTTAGAAAAACAATATTATTCTTCGTAGAATCCAAAAATGATTAATCCAGCTATACTTGCAAAATTTGCTACTGAATTAGAAGGTGAACTGCACTTTGATACAGTTATGCGAACCCTTTACGCAACCGATGCCTCTGCATATCGAGAGATGCCAACGGCGGTGGCTATTCCTAAAACCATTGATGATATTAAAAAACTAATCAAATTTGCCCGTGAAAATGGTTCGTCTATTATTCCACGAACTGCGGGTACATCATTGGCTGGTCAAGTCGTTGGAAATGGAATTATTGTAGATGTTTCTAAAAATTTTACGCAAATTTTGGAGATAAATAAAAAGGAACATTGGGTGCGAGTTCAGCCTGGGGTTGTGCGTGATGTATTAAATATGGAGTTAAAAAAGCATGGTTTATTTTTTGGCCCTGAAACTTCAACAGCAAATCGTGCGATGATTGGTGGAATGGTTGGAAATAATTCATGTGGTTCAAATTCAGTAGTTTATGGTTCTACTCGTGAACATTTATTGGCGGTAAAAGCAATTTTGGCGGACGGAAGTGAGGTTGAGTTAAAAGCTTCAGCTGTTAGAGAATTAGAAGAATTATCAATTACTGCCCAACGCAAAAATGGTACGGCTACACTTTTAGAGAAAATTTATGGAGAAATGAGTGGAATTTTAGCAAATAATGAAAATCAAACTGAAATTAGAAAAGAGTTTCCAAAGCCTACTATAGAAAGAAGAAATACGGGTTATGCCTTAGATATGCTCCTAAATTGTGAACCCTACACACACGGGGGAAAACCTTTTAACTTTTGTGAATTAATTGCAGGATCGGAAGGAACGCTTTGTTTTTTAACAGAAATAAAACTTCATGTTGATAACCTCCCTCCTACTGAAATTGGTTTAGTTTGTGGGCATTTTAATAACGTTGATGAAGCCTTAAGGGCAAATTTAATCGGTTTGAAATATAAACCCTCCGCATCAGAGCTGATGGATCATTATATTTTGGAATGTACTAAAGCAAATAAAGAGCATAGTCAAAACCGCTTCTTTGTGCAGGGCGACCCTGGGGCAATTTTAGTGGTTGAATTACGAGGTGATACCCATGAAGAAATAGCGAAAAAAGCTACTGAAATAGAAGCTGAAATGAGAGCGGCAGGTTTAGGCTATCATTTTCCAGTGGTTTACGGAGCGGATACAAAAAGAGTATGGGATTTGCGTAAAGCCGGCTTAGGCCTACTTTCTAATCTCCCGGGCGATGAAAAAGCCGTTGCGGTGATTGAAGATACTGCGGTGGATGTTAATGACTTACCCGATTTTATTAGAGATTTCAATGAGATTCTTACGGTCAATAATCTCTACTGTGTACATTATGCACACGCTGGTTCGGGAGAAATTCATTTACGGCCAATTATTAATTTAAAAACAGTTGAAGGAAATAGACAATTCCGTTTGATTGCGGAGGAGATTGCCACCTTGGTTAAAAAATATAGAGGTTCTCTTTCGGGTGAACATGGGGATGGACGTTTGCGTGGGGAATTTATCAAGCAAATGGTAGGCGAACATAATTATCAATTGATGAAAGATGTGAAACGTATTTGGGACCCCTACAACGTTTTTAATCCGAATAAAGTAGTTGATACGCCTCCAATGGACACTTTTTTACGCTACACGCCTGGACAACAAACACCCGAAATTAAAACGACTTTCCGCTTTACCGACCAAAATATATTGCAACACGCTGAACAATGTAACGGTTCAGGTGATTGCCGGAAAACGCACCTTTCGGGCGGGACGATGTGTCCGTCATACATGGCTACTCGCAATGAAAAGGAAACGACCCGAGCGAGGGCAAATATTTTGAGGGAGTTTTTGACCAATTCTGATAAAGATAACCGTTTTGACCACGAGGAAATTAAGGAAGTTTTTGATTTGTGTTTGGCTTGCAAAGGCTGCAAGTCTGATTGTCCATCCAATGTTGATGTGGCAAAATTAAAAATGGAGTTTCTACATCAATATTATAAAGAAAATGGCGTTCCGATTCGTAGTCGTTTAGTAGGAAACTTTTCAACGCTTTCAAAGATAGCGTCTTACGTTCCATGGGCTTATAATTTCATTTTTGATACGCCTTTCTTACGGAGAATTGCTAATACAGTCGTCGGTTTTCATCCCGATAGAACCATGCCTTTGTTGGCGAAAAGTACGTTTAAAAAATGGTTTAAAACCAATAATCAATCAGCAGAGAATAATAAAGTCAATACTTCAAAAAAAGTATATCTTTTCGTTGATGAATTTACTAATTATAATGATGTTGAAATTGGTATTAAGGCTGTTAAATTATTGAATCGTTTGGGATATGAGGTTATCGTTCCAAATCATGTAGAATCTGGTCGTCCACAATTATCGAAAGGACTTTTGGATGATGCTAAACGCCTTGCCAATCAGAATGTTAGCTTATTGAAAGATGTGATTTCGGAGAATATTCCATTAATCGGAATTGAGCCTTCCGCCATCTTAACTTTCAGAGACGAATATCCAGATTTAGTGGACGAGAATTTATTGGAAGATGCTAAAAATCTATCTAAAAATGTGTTCATGATTGAAGAGTTTTTATCAAACGAAATTGAAGCAAAACGTATTTCAAAAAGTGCTTTTACAACCGAAAAACGTTTAGTGAAATTACACGGTCATTGTCAGCAAAAATCATTATCGAGTATGGTTCCTGCCAAGCGAACGCTCTCATTGCCAGAGAATTATGAAGTGCAATTAATTCCTTCAGGATGTTGTGGAATGGCGGGTTCTTTTGGGTATGAAAAAGAGCATTTTGAATTATCAAATCAAGTGGGTGAATTGGTGCTTTTTCCAACAATTCGCCAGCAAAATGAAAACGTAATTATTGCGGCATCAGGAACAAGTTGCCGTCATCAAATCCACGATGGAACTGGACGAACAGCAAAACATACTGTGGAAATTTTGTACGAAGCTTTGATATAAATTAGAAGTCAAAAAATATGTTTGGTGCAACTATGAACGTTTGCACCAAATTTTTAATCAATTTTATCAGGCTTCTCTTTCTTACCTTTTCCACTTACCATTGATCTAACGTCTTCAGTTGTTTCTACAATACTCTCCACTAAAGAAGGAACGAAGTCTTTCATCATTTGTCTTTTTTCAGATTGAATTTTATTGTGGTCTGGTTCGCCCAAAATATAACCATAAGGTTTTAATTCGGGAACTGAGTCAAATATTACCTTCAAAATGGCAATCGTTGGCAACGAAAGAGCCATTCCTGCAATTCCCCAAAGAGCCGATCCAAGCAATAAGGCAATGATGGCAATTAAACCATTGATACTGACTTTTGAACCTACAATCTGTGGTGTAATAAAATTCCCCTCCAAAAACTGCACAAATACAAAAACCCCTGCAACCCCAACTGCATACATAGGAGAATCTTTGGTTATGAGAGCAATAATGATGGGTAAAATAGAACCAATTAAGATTCCAACGAAAGGAATTATTAGTAATGCAGCAGCCAAAAATCCAAAAAAAACGGCATAGTCAATGTGCAATACCATTAATCCTATCGTGTTTAAACTCCCCACGATAAGTGTAACCGTTATTAAACCAGTTAAATAACTGTGAATTACTTCATAAATTTTAGTTAAAACGGCATCAATTTTTTTTCGATTAATATTACTGAAAACTTTATAAAAAAACATTTTAAAAAAGTCTCGGTAATATAAAAAGAAGAACATGTAAATCGGAATAAGTAATAAATTTCCTAAAACGCTTCCGGTGGTTGAAAGAGCAGTTGTAAAAAGTGAACCACCCGTACTCAACATTCCTGTTGCATACTGACGAAGTTGAGCAATTTGAGTTTTCTTACCAACGTGAAATGTATGTGATGCCCAAAGTTGAAGTTGATCAGACCATAATATGACCCTTTTTTGTAATTGTGGAAGCATTTCCCCAAAATTAGCAATCTGCGTTGAAGCTAACCAAATTACCCCCACAGCAACAATTGAAAAGAGAATTAGCGTAATAATTACAGCGAAAATCCTACCAAATCTTCTATTTTCCAACCAGTTACATATTGGAAAAATTGCCATTGATAATATAATTGATATAAATACAGGAACAAGAATATCTTGCAAAACCATCAACCAATATATTAAAATGGTAACTGAGAGAAGGGCAAAAGCTAATTTTCCAATAAATGGCAATTTATAATTCATAATAATTGTTGGTATAAGTAGTCAGAAATGTAAGTAAAATTATCAAATTTTTGCTTTGCGTCTTCAAGTATTTAATTAAAATAAATATACCATCAAACTATGTAAATTCTTATTTCCATCTTCCTAAAGGATACGTAATTACACCATTAACAGTAACCAAAGAAACAGTCTTCGAAGCCAAATCTCCTATTAATAACACATCTGTATTTGACTGATAACCAAGAATTTCAGATTGATTTTGAGCCTTTAAAATTAACGCAGAAGGTATTTTTGCAGTTGCTGTAAGGCATGGGCAAGGTTTTTCTTTTTTATATTTATTGAGTTCTAATAATAACTCTTTAGTGTCATTTGCTTTCTCTTCTTTTCCCCAATTTATCATTTTATTCATCCACGAATTATACTGTGGACGATATGGTTCAAATTCAAAAATAAGGTCAGGATATTTTCTAAGCATTTCCGCTCCGTTTCTAAATAATTGAATATGTCCTGGATCTAAAAATCCTACGAAATTTCCACCCCAAGTCATACCATATTGTGCTGTCAAGTTATCTAAAGGCTGATAATAAGAAAAATTATTCGACATTCTATTTTTTCTAATCACTGCAAAATCAGCCGCAAAGCCAAAATTATGCATCGAAATCGGGGAAGCCGTTTTGTTACTTCCGAGGTATTTTTGCTGATTTGCCATGGAACGCAAATCAGAAATAATTTTAACTGAACCATTCATATTCCTCATTACTTGATGAATTGAATCTCGTTTCAAGAGAAAATTTGTCCGCTCATCAGCCAATAATTTTTCCCAACGATTAAATAAATACCTCGGTTGAGATACCAATGCCCAAAGATATTCTTGCTCTTGCCAAGTAAGTACAAGCGAAGAACTATCAATAGCTTGGGGGTGTTCATCGCCTTGAGCAGTCACCCCAGCCGTTTTTAAATTGCCTTGAATATCAGCAATGGCAATAAAAACGTTGTGATGTATTATTTTTTGTTTGATTAAAGTATCCGAAAGATAAAAAGTTTGGGCAATATTTTGAACACTTAACTCATTGACGGTCTGAGTAGTATCGCAAGAAAAGTTTTGCCAACTCATGTCAGGGTCAAATAACTTATTCGTTTTTTCGATTAAATTACAAGCCCAAAGTGTCATACAAGCAAACGAAATTTTGAGGATATTTTTCAAAAGCAATGTAATTATAAGCATTGTTTTATGGATGGTTATGAAATAGTTTATAGAAAATATTGAGCAACTACCCTTTAAATTTCTTTTTTTGAGCCAAGTATAGACCTACAATAACGAAAATTGTACCAACATAAGTATAAGAAGTAATAGGTTCATTTAACAAAAATGAGGCATAAGCAAAGCCAAAAATAGGGCATAAAAATAGCCAAAGTGAAGCCTTAACAGGGTCTTTTTTCAAAAGATAAAGCCATAGTTGCACTGCTCCTATTGAAACAGGAATTACTAACCAAAAGACCGAACTCCAAAACCGCACATCATACGTATTATTTGCCCAATCGGTAAAAAATAGCGTAATAGGCACTAAGAAAATGCCTCCTAAAAGCACTTGCCAACCATTGATTACGAGCAAAGGAAGCTCCCATTTTTGCGAAGCATAATAAACCGTTCCAACTGAATAAGAAATCATACTTATCGACAAAATAATGAGCCCTTCAGCGTCGGCAAAGCTATTTTTCAACAAAGGATAAGTTGCAACTCCAACGCCTGTAATTCCGAAAACTAAGCCTAAAATTTCTGTTTTCTTAACAGAACGCCCAATCCAAAAAGCTGATAATATACTAATTATCAATGGATTAGTTGCCGTTGCCAAACTTCCAATTCCTGCGGAAACATGCTTCATGGCGATAACAAAACAGCCTAAATAAAGCGTAACATTTAAAAATCCGTAGATTGCTAATTGTTTCCATTCACTTACATTTGGTAAACGATTTTTTTGAAATAAATACGAATAACTCAACATTAAGGTTGCGGCGATAAAAAATCGAGAATTACCAATAACTAAGGGTTGAGCCGATAAAATTCCAATCTTAGTGGCAACAGATGCAGATGCCCAAAGCATGGCAAAAAGTATTCCAATAAATAAGTTTTTAATCATAATTCTTGAGCTGCTTCTTCATCTAACATAACCACTCGCCCGATGCAATGCAAATTAAGGCATCTGGTTTTTGTTTCAAAACTTCAATAATTAAATTGGCAGTTGCTTGGGAGAGTATTTCGTAATTGGAAAATGTATTTATCGTCATGATTGCATTCTATGGTTAGACATAAAAAAACCACGAGCTCAAACTCGTGGTACAATTTACTTAGGAAATTTCATTTTATAATCTACATCAACCCTTCCCTTAGTGATTTTTGCAAGTTTATTTTTCAACATCCTCTTCTTGACGGGGTTCAAATGGTCGGTAAAAAGTATGCCATCAATGTGGTCATATTCATGTTGAATAATTCTTGCAGCGAGTCCTTCATATTCTTCTGTATGTTCCTTCCAATCGACATCAAAATACCTAATCGTTACATATTCAGGACGATAAATATCTTCACGCACATCAGGAATTGATAAACAGCCTTCTTCAAAAGCCCAATCATCACCATCTTCTTCCAAAATTTCAGCATTGATAAATATCTTTTTGAAATCAATTAATGAAGGATCTTTATCCCGTTCTTTCATGTCTTCGCCTTCATTGAAAGGGCGACCATCCACGACAAATATTCTTAAATTTATGCCAATTTGTGGTGCTGCCAAACCTACGCCTTTGGCATTATACATGGTCTCGAACATATCTTCCGAGAGTTTTTTTACATCGTAAGATTTGTCAATATCAACGGTAACTTTTCTTAAAACGGGGTCTCCGTATGCGACTATTGGGTAAATCATTGTTAATCTATTATTCGTTATTTATTGTTAAAAGAATCTGCCGTCAAACCATAGTTAGACATTAGCTCGTATAAGTCTGACTTATAAAAAATTACGCAAAATTAATAAAAAAAATTGAGATTCTTGATTGATAATTAGTTAGTAA
>JACMRQ010000405.1 GCA_014376355.1 Arcicella sp.
TAATCACTAATCAACATTTAGAAACACTTATGGATACATCGGATGCTTGGATTACTGAGCGAACGGGTATTAAAGAACGACGTTATTTCACTTATGGGAAGGATACCAATGCTTCAATGGCAGCGGAAGCCTCAAAAATTGCCATTGAAAGAGCAGGAATTACTCCCAAGGATATTGATTTTATCGTTTATGCAACTATTACACCCGATTATTATTTTCCAGGTCCAGGCTTTGTAATGCAACGGGAATTAGGAATGCAAGGTATCGGCGTTTTGGATATTCGTGACCAGTGTTCGGGCTTCATTTATGCTCTCTCAACGGCTGACCAATTTATTAAATCAGGAATGTATAAAAACATTTTAGTGATAGGTTCAGAGATTCAATCAACTTTTTTGAATACCAGCAACGAAGGGCGTGGAGTAGCTGTAATTTTTGGCGATGGAGCAGGAGCTGTAGTTTTGCAGGCAACTGAAAATGCGGAACATCGCATACTATCAACCCACCTTCACGCCGACGGAACGTACGCCGAAGAACTGTATGTAAAAGACCCAGGCAGCAGTCGTCCGAAGCGTTTTTATGATGACTTGGTGGAAAATAATAAAACAGGAGACGTTTTTATGAATGGTAGTGCAGTTTTCAAGCACGCTATTGTGCGTTTTCCAGAAGTAATCCGTGAGGCTTTAGATAAAAATGGTTTGAAACCAGAAGACATTGACTTATTAGTACCACATCAGGCAAATCTCAGAATCTCGGAATATGTTCGTCAGCAAATGAAAATGCCTGAAGAAAAAGTGATGAATAACATTCAGAAATACGGAAATACAACGGGAGCATCCATTCCAATTGCTCTTTGTGAAGCGTGGGAGTCTGGTAGAGTTAAAGACGGTGATTTAATCTGTTTAGCAGCTTTCGGCAGTGGTTTTACTTGGGGTTCGGCTTTGATTCGTTGGTAGATTTAGACTTTAATTTTTATAAAAAAGTCCTTAAAATTAGTTTTGAGGACTTTTTTAATAGATTTCCTAAAATTCTAACTCTTTGACATCGTTATCTTCTATCAATTTTTTTACTAATTTATCGTGTTGATGAACTCGTCCTCTTACCGACCAATTACTAATCAATAATTCTTTCGTGATTGTCTGTTTTTCTCGTTTTGCGGTAAGTTTACAATTAATAAAAATATCTTCTAATTTTTTGTAAGTTTCGGGTGAATATTGACAAACGATTCTATAATTACGGGTCTGTCCAAATCTTTCCATCAATACTTCTAATTTTACAAATAATCCCAAAATGATATAAACCATAACTGTTCCTAAGAATGAAAGTAAAATGTGTCCATTTCCTATTGACATTCCCAAGGATGCCGTTACCCAAATAATGGTGGCAGTCGTTAGACCTTTCACTCGGTCATCCATTTTGAAGATCACCCCTGCACCTAAGAACCCAATTCCCGTAACCACATTAGCGGCGATTCGGTCAGGGGAATTTACGACTCCCATTTTTTCTGAAAGAATGGTGAAGATTGTGCAACCCACTGAAATTAATGTAAATGTTCTCAAGCCTGCCGATTTGCTTCGATATTCTCTTTCAAGACCAATTAATGCTCCTACGGCAGTTGAGGATAATATTTTAATAAAATCATCGTTGTAAAAAATGTGTTGAAATATTATTTCAATATCATCCATGCTTATAAATCGTTTAAATTTTTCGCTACTATGTATATATATTTTAAATGAAAAATAGCCGTTACGTAGAACACGTTAACGGCTATTTACATTGAAATAATTATCTTAAATTTTATCAGTTGCCATAACCATTGCTAAGTTTAAGCGGGCTACAATATCATAAATTTTTGCCAAATCTTGAACTGTTCTATCTTGGGCAATTCTTAAAATAACCGTTTCAGAACCTTTTGCTTTGGCTTGTTCGCCTAAATAAGTTTCTAACCCTTCAAAAGGAACGAGTGTATCATCAACAAAATAACGATTTTCTGCGTCCACTGTCATGCGGATATTTTCTTTGGTGGCAGTTTGTTGAGCTGTTGCAGATTGTGGTAATAATAATTTAATAGCATCGGGACTTGCCAATGTTGAAATCATGAGGAAAAACATCATGAGGAAGAAAAGAATGTCAGCTAAAGCTCCTGTTTCTACTTCCGATTGTTCTCTTGAGCGTTTTCTTATGTTCATATTTTTAGGCTTTTCCGTTGGCTGGTTTGTGTAAAATATCTAAGAAATCAATCGCTGTAATTTCCATTTTGTTTACCGCACGGTCAATCATGGTGGTTAAAATCGTATAAAAGAAATAAGCAATTATACCAACCATCAAACCCGTTGCCGAGGTTACCATTTTTTCATAAATACCGCTTGCAATCGTGCTAATGTCAATTTTATTGGCGGATGCAATGCTGTGAAACGTCCGAATCATACCCGAAACTGTACCTAAAAAACCAAACATTGGGGCAATTTTTGCGATTGCAGAAAGAATACTTAAATTCTTTTCCATGTTATAAATTTCAACACGGGCTGTGTTTTCAATGGCATTTTCAATATCTCGAATCGGCGAACCTAAGCGATTTAAACCTCTTTCTAACAATTTAGCAATTGGAAATTGTGAATTTTTGCAATAGTTGATTGCTCCTTGAACATTTCCCCCTACCAACATTTCACGGATTGAAAATAAGAAAGTATTATCCATTCTCGCTGTTTTGCGGATGTATAAATAACGTTCTATGAACAAATACAGCGCAATAAAAAATAAAATGAAAATGGGAATCATTACCCAACCGCCTTTTTCAATCAGGCTCAACATATTCATTTCGTTATCAACTTTAGTCATACCATTTGTGGCGGTAGCAACGGAATCAGGGGTAATCACAGTACTTTGGAGGAGAATGCTTAGAAGATTCTGCATAGTTTTTTTACGGGTTATTATGACCTTATTCAACGAATTTAGGTCTTTTAAAACAAA
>JACMRQ010000406.1 GCA_014376355.1 Arcicella sp.
AGTTTAAAATTATTTTATGATGAAGAAGATCGCTTTAGTTAGTGTTATTGATGATGACAGGTTTTTTCAGTTTTCAACCAGAAAAATTGTAGAGGCTACCAATTTGGTAGAAAATTTGATTGAATTTTCTGATGGGGAAATTGCAATTCAATACTTTTTAAAGCACAAGGATGAAGAAGCGATGCTGCCGGATCTGGTTTTTCTGGACTTAAATATGCCCTACATGGATGGATGGCAATTTCTGGACGAATTCACTATTAATACCTTTAAAAAGGAATTGATTACAATCTATATTTCCACTTCTTCAGACAGTAAATATGACCGTGATAAATTTCTAACTTATCCCAAATTAAAAGGATATCTGATCAAGCCCATATCAAAGTCACAGTTCCAGGAAGTTCTGGAGGCGGAGTTGGGAATAGTCTAAGGCATTTTAATATTTAACATTGATGGGAAATAGATTTGGCTCAGCTAAATCCAGAATTTATACATTATTTTCCTTTAATTTCGAGCAATAAATTCTTGATATGTCTGTGTTAAATGATTTTCTTAAAAATAAGACACGAATGCTGTTTGGTATTATTACAACCCTGATTGTTGGTTTCATCAGCCTGAGTTATTTTGTACTAATTACTCCGCCATCTTATATTGATATGCACATCTCTGAGGAGATTCAGGAGCGGCAAAACGGGACACTTGAAGCCATAATGAAATTGGTCAGCTGGTTTGGAAACTTGCCGCAATCTCTAGTCATTGTAATCTTTGCAGCCATCCTCTTTTTCTTATTCAAGTTAAAAAGGGAAGCCATTTTTACACTATTAACTTTACTCTCAGGAGTTTTTAGTTCATCGCTTAAACTGCTTATTGGGAGACCTCGCCCAACTGAGAATCTAGTGAGGATTATCGAAAAGGCAAAACAACAAAGCTATCCAAGCGGTCACACTCTTTTTTACACGGTTTTTTTTGGCTTCCTGATCATAGCCATGGGTAACTTAAAGCATGTAAATAAAGTGCTTAAGTTTGCAGTTATATCGTTTTCGGCAGGCATGATTTTTTTGATCCCGATATCAAGGGTTTATCTGGGCGCGCATTGGTTCACCGACGTCTTAGGAGGTTTCATATTAGGTATTGTTTATCTGTTCATCCTCGGGTATATTTACCTTGGTTTAAAAACCCCTACACAATGAGATTCATAAAAGGTAACAAAATTCAGAATTTCTTCATATTTCAATTTTAACTTACCATAAAAACATGAAAATTATGAAAAAAGCAATCATTCTCGTGGTAGGGTTAGTAAGTTATGTTTCCTTGGTCGAAGCCCAAAAGTTACCGCTCTCGAAAGTGCCTTTAGCAGTGAAGAATAAATTTTCCGGTCAACATCCGGAAGTGAAGGACGTGAATTGGGAGAAAGAGAAAGGTGCTTATGAAGTCGTATTCAAGCTAAATGGAAGAAAAATGTCTGAAAATTATGCCGCTTCCGGTAATCTTCTTGAGTCTGAGAAAGGACTTGCCATTACAGAGCTGCCCAAATCAGTGCTTGAATACCTTGCCATTCATCACAAAGGTTTGAAAGTCAAAGAGGCAGCAAAAATTACAAAAGCCAATGGAATGATAGAGTATGAAGCAGAAATTGGAGGTAAGGATTTTCTGTTTGACGAGAAAGGAAATCCTATCAAATAGCCTCAAGCCACTCAACTGAAATCCATATTTTTAACGTAGTTTACAAAAGTTTTGATCAAAATTACTATTATGTATCGTAAATTGTTTTGGTTCTGCCTTATTGGGTCTTATTTGTCAATCATTGCCCCCATTAGGGCTCAGGTGAAGGATACCGCCGCCTTTCATCCCAAGGTCTCGTCCTTTATTATCCCGGCTGCACTAATCGGA
>JACMRQ010000407.1 GCA_014376355.1 Arcicella sp.
CAGGAATTATTAATTTTTCATTGAGTAAGAAGTTGAAAAAATTAGTAAGCGGTCATTTTTACCCTAAAAAAGGCAGAACACTTTCTAAACCCATTCCTCTTGAACCTTTTACTAATATGTACGTGTCGTTTTGAGGGTAATCTTGCAACCATGTATGCAAACCAAATTTATCAGGGAAATATAATACCTTCATCATTGGGAGTTCTTTCAAAGCATTTTCCATCAAGGGACCAATCAAAAGAATTTTATCAAAATTGCATGTTGCTAATAACTTCCCGAGGGCTTCATGTTCTTCGACCGATTCTTCTCCTAATTCAAACATATCCCCTAAAATAACCATTTTTTTACCTACTTTCAGTTCGTTGAAGTAGGTAATTGCCGCAGACATGGAAGATGGATTTGCATTATAAGCATCCATCAGCACATTATTTGAATCTTTTTCAATAAACTGAGAGCGATTATTAGTAGGCTCATAATCAGCAGCAGCTTGACAAGCAGTTTTTGTTTCAACGCCAAAATATTGCCCAATTCTGACGGCAGCAGCAATGTTTTGAAAATTATATATTCCCGTGAGATGTGATTTGTAATATCCTCCGTCTGGATCTGTAAATACCACGAAGGGACTATCGTGCAATAGCGAAATAACAGTCTGAAATCTACGATTTGTATCCGTTGTAAAAGTGATAATTTCTTTAAAACTCTGTCGTTCCATAGCCATTTCATACGTCGGATAACAAGCGACATTGACAAAAACGGTTTGATTATTTTCCGCCAACCAATCAAACAATTCTCCTTTCCCTTTTGTCACGCCTTCCAAGCCTCCAAAACCTTCCAAGTGAGCCTTCCCGATGTTGGTAATGAAGCCATGCGTAGGTTCACAAATTTCTACTAACTCTCTAATATCGCCTTGTTTATTTGCACCCATTTCGATAATAGCAAGTTGAATTGTTTCATCAATGGCTAAAATTGTTAGGGGAACTCCAATGTGATTATTAAGATTTCCAACCGTTGCGTAAGTTTTAAATTTTGTTGATAATATACTGTTAATTAGTTCTTTAGTGGTTGTTTTTCCATTCGAACCCGTTAAAGCAATGAACGGAATATCCAATTGTTGAGCATGAAAATTGGCCAAGTTTTGTAGTGCCTGCAAGCCGTCCTCAACCAATAAAATATTGTCATTCGTGACCACTGAAATGTCATCAACGACTGCATACTTTGCCCCCTTTTTAAGAGCCTGTTCTGCAAAAAGATTAGCATCAAAATTGGGTCCTTTCAAGGCAAAAAATAGCGAATCGGAGGGTATTTTGCGAGTATCAGTTGAAATCCCTGAACATTCTCTGAATTTTTGGTATAAATCAATAAGCGAAATCATATTTTTTTTCGTTATAGTTTTGAAGTTTTGTTTAAGAGTCAGAGGATTTCAGACCTGTACAAATTATCAGTCTAACTTTCGTCTGACCTTTCTAACAACCACGAAATTAGTTTATTGAAAACATAAAATCTAATCTATTCCAATGCAGAAGATATTTACTCGTAAATTATTTCAGTTTTTAGCCCTACCTTTTTTGTTTGGGAGTTCTCAATATAGTTATTCTCAAGATTTTACCTTCAAATTCGATAATTCGCTAAAAGTTATTCAAAACGGTCAAACCCTTACGAATGCTTTTGCGGGAGGATTGAATGCACCACAATTTTCGACCTGTAAATTAGATAGTGATGGTATTGAAGATCTTGTAGTTTTTGATAGAACCGCCAATAAACTTTACACATTTTTGGCTCAAAAAGATGATTCTGGTAAATATTTTTGGCAATATTCTCCTCAATATGAGAATGCTTTTCCTAAAATTTCAAATTGGATTTTATTAAGAGATTTTAATCGTGATGGTAAGAAAGACATTTTTACGTACACGCCCAGTGGAATAAAGGTTTATCAGAACATAAGTACTACAAATTTATCTTTCAAATTAATTGCTGACCCAATCTTCAGTACTGGATATTCGGGTAAATTGAACTTGTATCTAAGTTCTGCAGATATTCCTGCTATCACGGATGTTGATAATGATGGAGATGACGATATTGTGGCTTTTGACCCTTCTGGTAATTTCGCAGCATTTCATAAAAATTTCAGTATTGAAAATTATAAAAATGCAAATGTCTTAGAGTTCAAAAGAGTGGGAGATTGTTGGGGAGGTTTTTTTAAGGAACATTATGATGACATGGTTTTTAATCAACCTTGTGGAGAAAATCCTCAACCTTTGGAAAATCCATTTCCAAGTAAAAGTAGTGCTAAGGTTTTACACTCAGGAAATTCAATACTTCTTTTAGACCTAAATGGAGATGGTTTAAAAGATGTTTTATACGGTCATGTTACACAAAATAGAGTAGCTTCATTAACAAATGTAGGTACGGCAAGCCAAGCAAAATTCAACAGTGGAAATTTTAATTTTCCCGATATTTACCCCGTAAATTTTCCCGTTTTCCCCGCTATTTATTACGAAGATTTGGACTTCGATGGGGTAAAAGATTTGGTTACATCGCCCAATGGTGCTGACAATGCTTTGCAAACTGTAGATTACCAAAATTCAGCTTGGTTTTATAAGAACAAAGGCAAAGATGATAAGCCCGATTTTAGTTTTGTTCAAAAGAATATTTTGCAAAATACGATGGTTGATTTAGGAGAAAATTCGGCTCCAGTTTTTGCGGATATCGACGGTGATGGTGATCAAGATTTATTAGTTGGAAATGCTGGGAATAGGGCAGATTTAGGTTATCGGGCAAGTATTTATCTATTTGAAAATAAGGGAAATAACACTTTTGAATTAATAGATCCTGACTTTTTAGAAATTGCCAAGAACCAACAGTTATTTGATATTAAGCCTTTCATTACTGATATGAATGCGGATGGAATTGATGATTTAGGCTTTATTTCAAATTCATTTACAGGTATAAATATTAGATATTTTCCAAACAATGCCCAAAAAGGGAAAGCCTTTAATTTGAAGTTGTCAGAAGTAGTAATTTTGCCCCAAATTCAATATCTTGCTAATGGAGATTTTCCGCTATTTTTTGACCTTAATAAAGATGGATTAAAAGATCTTTTGATTGGAAAAGGAAGTGGAAGGTTAGCGTATTATAAAAATACAGGTACAGCTAAATTGCCAATATATATCCTTGAAAATGAGGAACTTGGAGGAATAACTTCCGATTATACCATTGGAAATATTTCATTAATAACAGCAGATTTGAACGGCGATGGTAAAGAAGAATTAATTACAGGAAATCGAAATGGATATGTTACAGTTTATAAAAATATTACGGAACAAAATCTTAAAAAATTTGTAGCCGATAGTACGACTATTTTTGATGAATTTAATGGTAAAAATGCGTCTATTCAAATGGGTGGAGGATTGATTATGGCAGTCACCGACCTTAATAATGACAAAATTCCAGACCTCATGATTGGTACAAATACAGGAGGCTTGAAATGGTTGAAAAATACATCCAAATTTATTATTACAGCCACCGAAGAACCGATTAATTTTATCTTTTATCCGAATCCAACAAGCCGATACTTGAATGTTAAAAACCCTTCTGTTGGTGATTATGAGGTTTTTGATATTTTAGGACGACGAGTTTTATATCAAAAAAATAGCCAAGTCAATCAGGAAATCAGCTTCGATTTATCCTCTCAAAATAATGGTATTTACTTCTTGAAAATATCCGTTGATGGAGACTTGAAAAGGACGGAGAAAGTGATTTTGAAGAAATGATTTTACGAAATACTTACTAAATCCTTAATGGAATTATTTAGAGATAAACAACTATATCACGTGTACGATTCCAATTTCATTAAGGATTTATCATAGTTCTATCATTTGTGATAGAATAGTTTTTTAAAATTCTCTCGCAAAACACCTTCAAATTTACGAACTTTGAGAAATAACAAGTTGCTTGTGTAGCTTACTTTGTGAATAATCCTAATCATGGCAAAAAACATCCCTAAAAATCCTGACCGACCAAAAGAACGAAAATTAGAAAAGCAATTTTCGTTTGATTTTGATATTAAGCATTTTTCTCAGAGTGACCAATTCAGATTCGTTGTTGGAATTTTGTTTATTTTAATATCCATATTTTTATTATTCTCCTTTTTTTCACACCTTTTCACGGGTGAAGCTGACCAAAGTGAATTAACAAATGCTGTTTCTAAAACAAAGAGAACAGCTAATCCTTTTGGGCTTTACGGAGCGAAATTAGCACATTTTCTTATTTTTGAACTCTTTGGTTGGGCTGCATTTTTATTAATCCCAGTCCTTTTTGTGGCGGGTTATAAACTGTCCTTTAAAAGAGAGCTACTCGCACTTGAAAATCTTACTTGGCAGTCATTATTTTATCTGTTTTGGTTTAGTTGCTTCTTTGGCTTTTTTGTGTTTATGATGGATGCACAAGCCACTTTGAGTAATGTTTGCGGAGGAATTGGTTATTTCATTAACCAAAATTTATACGGGGTAATTGGTTGGGCATCCATTTTGGTTACGATATTCGTACTGATTGTATTCTTTGTTTATTATTATGGAATTGATACGATGGATAAGTTAGCAGACAAATTAAACTCCAATCAATCAGAAACTAATGAAGAAGAAGATGGGAAACAAGAGGTTGCTGTTGTAAACGATACTATTTCAAAAAATAGAAATATTCAACGAGTTAGAGAAGATTTACCAGTCATTGATGAGGAAGAATTAGAAGATTTAATGATTGACCATACTGATAATCACGACGAGGAAAACTTTAGACCATACCTTCCACCCGTAATTACTACGCCAATTATTAAGAAAGTTGAAAAAGGAGAAATTTCGTTGGTAATTGAAAATTCTGAGAATATTCCAGAACATATTGAAGAGGAAGAAGAGCCAGTTGTATTGAGCGAAGGTGATGCAGTGAATGAAGAATTATTAAAAAAGTTTGGGTTATACGATCCTACGCTTGATTTACCGCATTATAAATTCCCGACTTTGGATTTGATGAAGGAATATGATACTGGAAAACCAAATGTATCTCAAGAAGAATTAAAAGCAAATTCGGATAAAATTGTGGAAACACTGGGTAACTACGGAATCGGCATTGCGTCAATAAAAGCCACGATTGGACCAACGGTTACGCTTTATGAAATCATTCCAGATGCGGGTGTAAGAATCTCGAAAATTAAAAATTTAGAGGATGATATTGCCTTGTCGCTTGCGGCTTTAGGAATTCGTATTATTGCTCCAATTCCAGGAAAAGGTACAGTTGGTATTGAAGTGCCGAATAAAAATCGGGAAATGGTGCCAGTTAGAATGATGATTGGTTCAGAGAAATTTCAGAAATCAACCGCAGATTTACCTATTGTTTTGGGTAAAACGATTAGTAACGAAATTTTTATGACTGACCTTGCCAAAATGCCTCACCTTTTGATGGCTGGAGCAACGGGACAAGGGAAATCTGTTGGGTTAAACATGATTTTAACTTCGTTATTATACAAAAAACATCCATCTCAATTAAAATTCGTTTTGGTTGACCCTAAGAAAGTTGAATTAACGCTTTTCAATAAAATAGAAAGACACTTTTTAGCAATGTTGCCAAACTCTGCGGAGGCAATTATTACCGATACAAAAAAAGTGGTGAATACACTCAATTCTCTTTGTATTGAAATGGATAATCGCTATAATCTTTTGAAAGATGCGGGTTGCAGAAACTTGAAAGAATATAACGTAAAATTTGTAAATCGTAGGCTGAATCCAGATAAAGGGCATTATTATATGCCTTATATTGTTCTAGTAATTGACGAATTAGCCGATTTGATGATGACCGCCGGCAAGGAAGTTGAGCAACCGATTGCTCGTTTGGCACAATTGGCTCGTGCCATCGGTATCCACTTGGTAGTGGCAACTCAACGTCCGTCGGTAAACGTAATTACGGGTACAATCAAAGCCAATTTTCCAGCCCGATTGTCTTTTAAAGTTACTTCAAAAATTGACTCTCGGACAATTTTAGATACGGGTGGAGCCGACCAATTGGTAGGTATGGGAGATATGTTACTTTCTACTGGCTCTGAGATTATTCGCCTACAATGTGCTTTTGTAGATACGCCCGAAGTAGATGAGATATGTGATTTTATTGGTAATCAACAGGGTTACGACACCGCTTATATGTTGCCTGAATTTGAAGGAGATGTGGAAGGTAATGGAAATGATAAATCAGATTTTGACCCAAAAAATAGAGACCAATTTTTTGACGAAGCAGCTCGATTAATTGTAACCCATCAGCAAGGTTCTACTTCGCTTATACAGAGAAGATTAAAATTAGGATACAACCGTGCAGGACGTTTGATTGACCAATTAGAAGCGACGGGAATCGTAGGTGTTTTTGAAGGTTCAAAAGCACGTGAGGTTTTGATAAAAGATATGGATGCTTTGGAGCGTTTGTTGAAGGAATTATAGGTAAACTTTAATAAAATTGAATCTACCATTAGTAACGACCTAATGGTTTTCTTTCATAATATAAAATAGGATTAGGATTTGAGTTATGCCGAGAAAATTATCCCATTGATATAGAGGTCTATTTGATTTCAGTTGAGAATATTCGTCTTGAAAGTGAACCTTTGAATGAAGCTAAATAGGGAGGTAATAAAGTTGGTTATTATATTTTGAAGAAATTAGGAAAGCTTAAAATTGGATTTTCAGAGGATCTAACTTACACATTAAATAATCGATTGTGAGATATTTATTAGTTACAGTATGAAAATTTAGTATATTTAACTTTTCAAATTACAAAATGCACTCAGTATTATTCCTTATGAAATTTTTAAGACGGTTTTAGAAAATAAAGTTCAAGTAAGTTTAAATTGTTATCTTAAATAGAAGTCTTACTTTATTATTAAAATTAAAGATATTATTCTAAAAATTGCACAAAAAAGCATAGTAAATCCTAAAAAAATAGAATACTTAGGGTGGAATTTTTTTTGTACGAACCATTTTGATTGA
>JACMRQ010000408.1 GCA_014376355.1 Arcicella sp.
ATATCTCCTTCAATGAGCAATTCGCCTTCGGTAGCCTTCTTTACCTGTTCAACCGTAATTCCTGGTGCGGTTTCCAACAATTTAAAACCGCCTTTTGGCAATATTTCTAAAACTGCCAATTCAGTTACGATTTTCTTTACGCAATTAATTCCAGTTATGGGTAAAGTACAATTTTTTAACAATTTAGATTTCCCATCTTTGCTAACGTGTTGCATGGCTACGATGATATTTTTAGCGGATGCTACTAAATCCATGGCTCCTCCCATGCCTTTTACCATTTTATTGGGGATTTTCCAATTGGCAATATCACCGTTTTCGGATACTTCCATAGCACCCAAAATGGTCAAATCCACGTGTTCACCCCGAATCATCGCAAAACTTTCCGCAGAACTAAACAACGACGAACCCGCTTGCATGGTTACGGTCTGTTTTCCTGCATTTATTAAATCGGCATTTACCTCTTCTTCGCTTGGAAAGGCTCCAATTCCCAACAATCCATTTTCCGATTGGAGTACGACATTAATTGTTTCGGGGATATAATTGGCAACCAAAGTCGGAATACCAATTCCGAGATTTACATAAGAATTATTTTTTATTTCAAAACTTATCCGTTTCGCAATCCCAAATTTTGTTAACCCTTTCCCACTTTCATAAAAATCATTATTTGCACTTTCATCTTTAGAAGGACTCGTTATTGTTCTTTGTTCAATACGTTTTTCATAATTTTTCCCTTCAAAAATACGTTGGACATAAATTCCAGGAACTTGAATCTCATTGGGATTCAGTTCGCCTATCGCTACTAATTCTTCCACTTCGGCAATACAAATTTTACCTGCCGCTGCCATCATTGGATTAAAATTTTGAGCCGTTCCTTTAAATACTAAATTACCAGAAGCGTCGCCTTTCCATGCTTTTACGATAGAAAAATCAGCTTTAAGCCAGTTTTCCAATAAGTATTTTTTACCATTAAATTCTCGAATCTCTTTACCTTCTGCTACTTCCGTTCCTACGCCTGCGGGCGTGAAAAATGCTGGAATACCCGCTCCGCCCGCCCGAATACGTTCGGCAAGTGTACCTTGTGGCAACAATTCAACTTCTAATTCCCCTGATAATAATTGCCGCTCAAATTCTTTATTCTCTCCTACATAAGAAGAAATCATTTTTTTAACTTGATGAGTTTTTAACATTAAACCTATACCAAAATCGTCAACACCTGCATTATTAGAAATACAAGTGAGGTTTTTGACGCCACTTTCAATCAAAGCAGTAATTGAATTTTCTGGAATTCCACAAAGACCAAAGCCTCCCAACATGAGAATTGCCCCGTCTGGAATATCAGCTATTGCAGTTTTTGCATTTTGTACTACCTTATCTATCATGATATTGGGATTGTTTTGCTTACAAATTTCTTGTAAAATCAAAAGAAGTTTTATAAATAAATTGTTTGAGAGTTTCAATAATCGTTATTTGTTATCGCATAATTACGTTCACAATAACACAATTAATTCTCGATATTATACAACTAATTGCCAAAATTAATTCAAAGGGCATAAAAAAGCTATCAAAATTAAATCATGATAGCTTTATAGTAGAATCTTGTTGACTATTGTTTTACTAAAAACTTTACGAAACCCATCAAAACCGAGGGTAACAAGGGTGAATCAGCTTTGTAAAAAGGCATAGTCGTATAAGTAATTTTGGTTTTACATCAGGTTGATGATCCTTAAAACGGCAGATATAAAACAAAAATCTCCTTATTTCATTTTCATCCCACATCTACAATGATTCCCACATCCCAAAATTTTCCTTACATTTGCGTATGGAAAATTTTGTAGTTTCAGCCCGTAAATATCGCCCACAATTATTTGATTCTGTAGTCGGGCAATCTCATATAACCACAACCCTCAAAAATGCTATTCGTACCAATCATTTAGCTCAAGCTTTTTTGTTTTGTGGTCCCCGAGGCGTTGGAAAGACCACTTGTGCAAGGATTTTAGCCAAAACTATCAATTGCGAAAACCTCACACAAGAGGCAGAAGCCTGTGGAGCATGTGATTCTTGCGTTTCGTTTCAGAATAATGCATCTTTCAATATCCATGAATTAGATGCCGCTTCCAATAATTCAGTTGATGATATTCGTAATTTGATTGACCAAGTGCGGTATCCTCCGCAATCTGGCAAGTACAAAATCTATATTATTGACGAGGTTCACATGCTTTCAACCAGTGCCTTCAATGCCTTTTTGAAGACTTTGGAAGAACCCCCATCATACGCTATTTTTATTTTAGCAACTACCGAAAAACATAAAATTCTCCCCACGATTTTATCACGCTGTCAGATATTTGATTTCAACAGAATTCAGATTAATGATATGACTTCGCATTTATCACAAATTGCTGTAAAAGAGGGAATCGTAGCTGATTTGGAAGCGTTAGAATTGATTGCTCAAAAAGCGGACGGCGGTCTTCGTGATGCCCTTTCAATGTTTGATTTGAATGTTACTTTCTCGAAAGATAATGTTCTAAAATATGCCGAAGTGCTTGAAAATTTGCACATTCTGGACTATGACTATTATTTCAAAATGTCAGATGCTTTATTAAATACTAAAGTTTCAGATTCACTTTTATTATTCGATGAAATCTTAAAGAAAGGGTTTGATGGGCATCAATTTATTGTAGGGTTATTGGAACATTTTAGAAATATTTTGGTATGTAAAGACCCAGTAACCGTAAGATTATTACAAGTTTCGGAGTCAGTTCAGAAGAAATATTTAGAACAATCTGCGGCATCTCCGTATTCATTTTTAGTATCGGCATTAAGTATTGGCTCAACGTGTGATTTGAACTATAAAGCTGCCAAAAACCAAAAACTGCACGTAGAAATCTGTCTCTTGAAATTGGCAAACATCGCCAATGTCTTGAACTTAGCCACACTACCCGCCACGGAGGGCGACGGCATGGGAAAGTAGTTAAGCGGGAAGAAATGGAGAAAGGAGAAAGGGAAAAAGAAGAAAATAATAACTTATCCCAATCTATAATCCCTAATCTTGCAACACCAACCCCACAACTCTATAATCCTACAACCCCTTCAATGGGGAAATTGAGAAGTACAGCAACTCTTGGAAAACCATTGGTTCAGCAAACTTCACAAGCTGTTTCACAGGCACAAGAGCCTTTAATTCAGCAAAATAAACTTTTTACAATCAATGAACTACAACCTATTTGGGATAAATTAATTAAGGATTTAGAAGCACGAAGACGATTTAGTGAGTATGTAATTTTAAACAGAAAATTTACTTTAAAAGGTACAACTATTCATCTGGAAGTAGATAATGAAATTCAAATTGACCTTTTAACCACCACTTTGCGAACAGAGGTTTTAACTTTTTTAAGAGGAAAATTACAGAATTCTACCATTCATTTAGAAACAGTGGTTGCTGAAGAAGAGAATACGACTCTCATCTACACGCAAGCCGATAAGTTTAAGTTTCTGGCAGAGAAAAATCCCGCTTTAAATGAATTGAGAAGTGTTTTGGGATTAGATTATGATTATTGATTTATCAGAAGCCCAACAATCATTGGGCTTCTTGTTTTTATAAATACACACACGAATGAAAGAGGTTATTAAACCTAAACTTATTAAAAATTACACAATTATTGGTCAAGGATTGGCTGGTTCTGTACTTGCTTACTTTCTCCTGAAAGCAGGACAAAATGTTAGAATTATTGATTCTCCCGATATTCCTTCGTCTTCCAAAGTGGCGGCGGGAATATATAATCCTGTTACGGGCAAAAGATTAGTTAAGACTTGGTTAGCGGATGAAATATTTCCTTTTTTGGAGGATTTTTATCCGCAATTGGAAAAAGAATTGAACGCTAAATTCTTTCATCCAATGCCTATTTTTCACCCTTTCCCAGATATCACTACTCAGAAATTTTTTAAAAGTGATCACGTTCAAGAGGATTTTTTCGATTTTTGTGGTGTAACATTTGAAACTATTAATCATCAAGAAATTGTCAATAGTAATCTCGGAGGAATTACCATGAAACATGCTGGCTGGGTCGATTTAAAAGTAATGCTTCATGCTTTTCGAACCTATTTTTTAGATAAAAGAATTTTATTTGAAAGTACAATATTTTCTCAAATCACCGAAGATACCACCATTTTTTGTGAGGGATTTAACGGGAAATTTAATCCTCATTTTAGTTATTTACCTTTCAATCCAGTAAAAGGTGAAATTGTGGATATTGAAATACAAAACATTGATATACAGGAAATTATCAATCAAGGAGTATTCGTAATTCCCCTCGAAAAAAATAAATTTAGACTCGGAGCAACGTATAAATGGGACGTTTTAGATTTTATTGCTACTGAAGAAGGAAAGAATCTTTTAATTGAAAAATATCAAAAACTAATGAAGCCTAAGATGCGTATATTATCTCATAAAGCTGGTGTACGTCCTGCCACAAAAGACCGTCGTCCATTTTTGGGAATGCACCCTGAAATAGAAAATATTGGCATTTTTAACGGTTTAGGTTCAAAGGGAGTATCCCTCGCTCCATTTTTTGCAAATCAATTTGTGGATTTTTTAGTGAATAGAAAAGAACTTTATCCAGAAGTCAATATAAATCGTTTTGCTTCGTTATATTTAAGGCTTCAAATCTAAGTATAAAGGCACCCATGACAACCTAAAATATCAAATGAGAAAAATATTACTCTTCATATTATTTATTCTGACCGTACATCATTTGGAGGCACAGAATTTTCTCCCTACGCAGGAGCCTTTTGGAAAAAATCGTATTCAATACCGACCTTTTAAATGGCAGGTATTAACTTCTCAAAACTTTGAGGTTTATTTCTACGAAGGTGGACAGCAAACTGCTACGTTGGCAGCTCAATTAGCGGAAACTGATTTTGACCGAGTTACAGAAATCTTGGGTTACTCACCATTTAGTCGGACTAAAATATTTGTTTATACTTCAATTCAAGACCTCAATCAAAGTAATGTTGGCTTAAATTTAACCAGTGAACGTGAAATTCGAGAGGAGAATTTGGCAAAATCTCGGATTGAAATTGCCTATTCTGGAAATTCTTTATCCTTTAGAAAAGAACTTATCCGTGAGATTTCTCATGTTTATGTTCATGATATGTTATATGGAGGAAGTATCAAAGAATCATTGCAAAACTCGTTACTTTTGAGTGTTCCAGATTGGTTTATGAATGGAATAACTACTTATATTTCAGAGGGTTGGAGCACTGAAATGGATTCTTATGTGCGTGATGCTATTTTAAATAAAACCCTCAAAAAACCAAGTCAAACCCTTGGTAAAGAATCTGCATTGGTGGGTCAATCTATATGGAATTTTGTGGCAGAAAAATACGGAAAAGACAATATTTCCAATATCCTCAACCTCACCCGGATTATTAGAAATGAACAAACTTCCATTTCCAGTACCCTTGGAATGCCATTCAGTAAAGTCATAAAAGAATGGCGTGAATACTATGCTGTTATGGCTGAAAATATCAATGGAAGTTATACTAATCCTACCTACGATTATAAAATTGAGGAAGTAAAATTTAATAGTTCAAATAGGGTGAACAAATTCAAAATTAGTCCCGATGGAGCATTTTTAGCGATTTCTAAAAATGAATTGGGTAGATCGAGTGTGGAGGTATTGGATTTGAAAACCAAACGAAACGTGACTATTTTGACTTCGGGATATAAAACATTAAATCAATCAATTGATTTTAGTACTCCTCTTCTCTCTTGGACTAAGGGAGGAACTTTGGCTGTAATTTATGAAGATCAAGGCGATGTAATCCTTAATATTTATAATGATATTACTGAAAAAGATTTAACAGGAAAATTCGCTTCAAGAAAATTCTTGAAGGACTTTGACCAAGTACAAGATTTCGATGTTTCAGACAATGGTACAACGCTAATTTTAAGTGCAGTCAGCAAAGGACAAAATGACTTGTTCCTTTATGATATTGCCAGAGGCAGAGTTCAACAATTAACCAATGACCTCTATGACGATCTTAGTCCACGATTTGTTGGTTCTGCGGGTAAAGTAATTTTCACCTCGAACCGTTTGAAAGATTCGTTGGATATTGATAAAGGTTCGTACAAAACCTTAACCAATCGTTTTAATTTATTTCTCCACGAAGGAAAACCAAAACAGGAAATACTTAAACGTTTAGTGGATTCGATTGGGTCGGTTTCGAACCCTGTTGTTACTGATGGGAATACGGTTTATTTTTTGAGTGATGAAAAAGGAATTCGTAATATCTATCGGCTCACAGCGAATGATTCAACGTTAGTTCAAGTTAGTAATTCACGAAATGACATTCAAGATTTCGATTATACACCAAGTACTAATAGTTTGGTTATGAAGACTTTAGAAGGAAATTCAGAAATCATATCCTTCAAACAGAAAGCTGATTTTACCGTTAAAAATAATCTTCCCTATACGGACAGAAATATAAAATTATACGGGATTGTTCAAGCTGCTAATACGACTAATGATAAGCCTAAAATTGATAATCAGAACGCAATTGTGGCAACGGAAACGCCACTGGTAAAATCAAAAATCGTGTTTGAAAAAGGTGAAATAGATACTGATAATTACCTATTTGATTCAGGAACGTTCACTAAAAAGAATGTTGATAGTCAAGCAAATACAATCAAAAATGAAAAGAAAAATAAGGTTGAAAAAATAATTTCATCTAAACAAAATAGAAAAGAAAATATCAAAATTAGAGGACCAATTGATTACAATAACCCTTTCGTAGTAAATAATACAAATCTTGATTTCATTGTTGATCCACTTCCTCAGCGTGGTTTTGGCCTAAAAGGAACCATAAATATGAACGATTTATTGGAAAATCATCATTTGCAAGGTGGCGTCTTTATTACCCCAAATTTAAAAAATAATGACTTATGGGGTCAATATTCTTATTTAGCAAATCGTATTGATTATAGTATTCGTTATGATCGCCGTTCTATTTCAGATGATAATGAGCAAGGACTCAAAAAATATCGATTCAATAAATTAACTTTTTCAGCCTCCTACCCTATTAATACCAATACCCGAGTTTCTATTTCGCCTTCTTACACAACAAATCGTTTCTTGGATTTGAGTGTCCCTAACCTTGCTACACCTGATGGATTTTCAGATTACGTGGGTGGACGGGTAGAATTCGTGTTTGATAACACAATTAGTCACGGTTTAAATCAATTGGAAGGCACTCGTTTCCGTGTTCGTTTTGATCATTATACTGGATTAACTAATTCACAAGATGGCTTTGACCGTTTTTACGCTGACATACGTCATTATCTCAGATTTGGGAAAGGAATCGTTTTAGCTGGTCGCCTTTCGGGTGGACATTCCTTCGGAAATGCTCCCAAACAAACCGTTATGGGTGGTATGGATAATTGGTTGGAGTGTCAGTACGAAAACCGTACAGATAATAATAACCCATTCAGTAGTTCAAGAGTCGACAATAAGGACATCTTCTTTTTGGATTATGCGACACCATTGAGAGGATTCAATATCAATAAATTATCGGGTACGAGTCACTTAGCTTTTAATGTTGAATTGAGAGTGCCTATTGCCAAATATATTTATGATGGACCGATATACAGTAATTTCTTTAAAAATTTACAACTTACAACTTTTACTGATGTTGGAACGGCTTGGACTGGAGTTGGTCCTTTTGCTCGTAAAAATGGGTTTAATACCAGTATAATTGGCGGCGGACAATTACCTTTCCGTGCAACTGTTACAGATTTTAGAAATCCATTTTTGATTGGTTACGGCTTGGGGGCAAGAACAACCATCTTAGGTTATTTTATCAAATATGATATTGGTTGGGGATTGGAAAATAAAGAAGTGAAAGCTCCAATTTCTTACGTTACCTTAGGATACGATTTCTAAGGAATTAATCCATTTTTATAAAAGCCTTCGTTTTGAGCGAGAACTTTCGTTTTTAAAAATTATTTTCACACATATAAAAAACGAAAGTCATGAAATTTACTTATACTTTCCTGCTATTTTTTATCCTAAAAACAACCTCATTTAAAGCACAGAATGTGAGCTTTTCTACTTCTAATCTTCCTATTATCAAAGTCAATACCAATCAGGGAACAATTGTGAATGAACCCAAAATAATGGCAGATATGGAAGTAATTTATAATGGTGTGGGTAAAACAAATGCCATTACAGACAAACCAACTGGATATTTAGGCAAAACAGGTATTGAATTTAGAGGCTCAACTTCTCAACAATTATTTCCCAAGAAACCTTATGGTATTGAACTTTGGGTAGATTCTACTCAGAAAAGTCGCAAAATTGCATTATTAAGTATGCCCGAAGAATCTGATTGGATTTTGAATGCCACTTATAACGATAAAACACTTATGCGTGATGTTCTGTCGTATGACCTTGCGAATCGTATGGGACGTTATGCAACTCGTTCACGTTATTGCGAAATGGTGATTAATGGAAACTATGAAGGACTGTATATTTTAATGGAGAAAATTAAACGGGATAAAAATCGAGTGGATGTTTCGTCATTAAAATTAACTGACAATACAGGCGATGATGTTACAGGAGGATATATTTTGAAAATTGATAAAACTGAAGGCACAAAATCTAAACTTTGGAATACTACTTTAACAATTGGCACGCAAATTTTTACAATTCCTATCCAAATAGAATACCCGAAGATTACAGATATTACCGATGCACAATTCAATTATATTAAAAAATATGTTACTGATTTTGAAACGTCTTTGAATGGAGCAGATTATTTAACGCCAAAAGCTCAATGGCGGGAAATGATTGATATTGATTCTTTTGTGGATTACTTTTTAATTACAGAATTTACGAAAAATGTGGATGGTTACCGCCTCAGTACATATTTCTACAAAGATAAAGATTCTAAAGGTGGCAAATTAAAAATGGGTCCTGCATGGGATTACAACTTGGCTTTTGGCAATGCTGAATATTTGGAAGGTTACAAAACAACAGGATGGCAGTTTAAAATTAACGACTTAGCTATTCCTGCGAAGGATATTAATTTCCTTGCACCAACTTGGTGGGAACGCCTTGCTGTTGATTCAACTTTTAGGGTTAAAGCTTCAAAACGCTGGGAAATCCTTCGTAAAACTGCCTTTAGTTTAGACAGGATTAATACTTGGATAGATTCTACTGCTAATGTTTTGCAAGAACCTAAAAACCGAAATTTTAGTAGATGGACGGGCGTTTTAGGGAAATATGTATGGCCAAATTATTACGTTGGAGCAACTTATGAGAATGAAACCTCTTGGATGAAAGATTGGATTCGTCAAAGAACAGCTTGGTTAGATGCTCAATTAAAAGTCTTTGGTCAGCCACTTGCTAATGAAGTTGATATAACTAAAGAATCGTCTTTGAGAGTTTTCCCCAATCCAACACAATCCGAAACAATGATCGAATATGATGTTTTGAAAAAAGGGAGAGTCAAAATTAATGTATATGATTTGACGGGAAGACTTTTAAAAACGCTTATTGATGAAGAGAAAAACGTTAAAACATATCAAGTGAAATTAAATAGCGAAAATTTTTCTTCTGGAATGTATTTAATTGATTATCAGTTAGATGGTGTTCCTGTAGAAAGTATGAGAATAATTAAGAAATAACTTTATGGGGGGTTATAGGAGGTTGTCTTTCACCTTCAAATTTCCATAAACCAATAAGAGGCCTTTCTCTTACTACTGTCACCTCTCCATTTGGATACTTTTTTATAATTTCCATAGCTTGTAAATTAATATTTCTGAATCGGAAATAATAATAAAATTAAATTTTACCTATCATTTCACGACCTTTACCATGAAATTAATTAAAAAACTTAGAAATGGAATTGGAAACCTTAGAACTTCCTAAAACAATTATACCGCTTTTAGAGAAAACACACGTTGCTTCTGCCGAAGTTAGACGACTAAATGATACCCAAAAAAAAGGAATTTTGAATCGTTTAGCCTCTGTTTTAGTAGAAAATACAACACAAATTATTACGGAAAATCAAAAAGATTTATCCCGTTTGGATATATCAGACCCCAAATATGACCGACTGAAATTAACTGAAATTCGTATAGAAGATTTAGCAGAAAGTATTCGAGAGATTGCTAATCTTGCGGACCCTTCTGGACAAACTTTCATGGAACGAGAATTAGGTAATGGATTAAAAATAAAAAAAATAGCCGTTCCAATGGGCGTTATTGGCGTAATTTATGAAGCTCGTCCCAATGTAACGGTAGATGTAACTGCTCTGTGTTTGCGTTCTGGGAATGCCGTAGTTTTACGAGGAGGCTCGGATGCTTTTGATACGAATTCATTTTTGGTAAATTTGATCCACAGCGTGCTTAGAGAATTTGGCGTTGATACCCATTGTATAACCCTCCTCCCACCCGACCGTGAGTTGGTGAAAGAACTTTTGACCGCCACTCGCTACGTTGATTTAATTATTCCCCGTGGTTCGGAATCCCTGATTCAGTTTGTACGTAAACATTCACTCGTTCCCACGATTGAGACGGGAGCAGGCGTGTGTCATACCTACGTGGAAGCAACCGCAGATTTACAAAAAGCGACGAATATAGTAGTTAATGCCAAGGTTTCACGTCCATCAGTTTGTAATTCTTTAGATACCATTCTCGTGGATGAAGTTATTGCTGAAACCTTTTTACCAATGCTTAAAGCAGACTTTTTGAAATGGAATGTAGAAATTTTTGCCGATGAAATTTCGCATAAAATATTATCAAATTTTGAGTATCCATATCTTCAAAAAGCTACTCAGGATGATTTTGGTAAAGAATTTTTAGATTATAAGTGTTCAATAAAAGTGGTTTCTGGGATCAATGAGGCCTTAAAACATATCAGTAAATATTCCTCTCGACATTCGGAAGCAATTCTTTCTAAAAATCAGGAATATTGCGACCAATTTATTCAAGAAGTAGATGCTGCGGCTGTTTATACCAATGCTTCCACTCGTTTTACGGATGGGGGTCAGTTTGGCTTAGGAGCAGAAATTGGTATCTCAACCCAAAAACTTCATGCTCGAGGGCCTTTTGCTTTGGAAAAATTAGTAACGGAGAAATGGATTATTACGGGTGAAGGACAGGTGAGGTGGTAAGCGGTTAAATGTATTTTTCTACAGCCTAAAATTTAACAAATAACCACAACTAAATGTTAATAGTCTAAAATAGAATATTAAAAAACTGTAAAAAGTAAATTGGATTATGAACGAGAGAATAGAAAAACTAAGAAAAACGATTGAGCCTTTAAGACAGGAAATTATTAATCACAAAGTATATTCAATTATCGAGGATGTTGAGGATTTAAAAATTTTTATGAAGTACCATATTTATGCTGTTTGGGATTTTATGTCGCTTTTAAAGACCTTGCAGAATAACTTAACTTGCACTACCGTTCCTTGGTTTCCTAAAGGTTCAGCCGACACTCGACATCTCATTAATGAAATAGTTGTCGGAGAAGAATCGGACGTTGACATGAATGGAATAAGAAAAAGTCATTTTGAGATATACATTGAAGCGATGAAACAATGTGGAGCTGACACAACACCAATTGAAACATTTATTTCAGAACTTAAACAAACAGGTAACTTCGATATTGCCTTTGACAAATCGCATACGCCAAAAGCAGCAAAAGAATTTGTTGAATTTACTTTTCAAGTAATAAAAAGTGAAAAAGACTATTTGCAATCAGCCATTTTTACTTTCGGGAGAGAAGACTTAATTCCAGGTATGTTTATTTCAATTATAAATGATGCCCATAAAAATTTCCCCGACAGTGTTTCGATTTTTAAGTATTATTTAGAAAGACATATTGAAGTTGATGGAGACCATCATAGTCATCTGGCTTTACAAATGACATCGAACCTATGCGATACAAATGAGCAATTTTGGATGGAAGCTGAAGAAACAACCATAAAATCACTTCAAAAACGTATTAATCTCTGGGATGGCGTGTATAAGGAACTTACGGAGAGAAAATTAACCACCGCAAATAGTTTATTGGAGGAAATGAAAATGTAATTTATAGCTTGAAATGACCATCAGTAATTATGATAGTCATTGAAAATCTTACATTCACCTAAAATATGTTTTCAATAAATTAACCTTCTGCGAATTGATTTCTGATAACTATTATTATGAAAATTGAAGCCTACCAAATATCGGAAATTATTAATCTAAAGAAATTTAGACATGAATATACAAGCCAACCACTGATATTTAACAGTTCTGAACTTTTTTATAAACAAGGTGAAGATAAATATTGCTATTTACTAAGTTATGGAATTGTGGTTTTTGCCAGTTTTACTGATTTAGAAAAAAGCGAGTTTCTGAAATACGTGAAAGGCTTTATTGAGGATGAAGTTGAAGAAAAATACGAAGAACATTTCATCGTTCAAACCGATTCTTCCGTTTCAGTTGTGCTTAATTATGATTCGATAACGGTTTCAGAAATTACTGATAATACTGTTAGGATTGTGATGTTAAATATCGGTCAATCGGTAGCTTTAGATTTTTATGAAGACCTAACTTTAGAAATTTTCAAAGATTCCCGAGAAATTACTGATGAACTCGAAAAAACAGGAACTTTTAAATATTCAAAAAGAGATTTACTGAAATTTATTGGCAGAACCATTAACATTAAAAATAGTATTATTGATAACCTCTATATTTTTGATTCCCCTGAAGAAGTGTGGGAAAATGAACATTTAGAACGTATTGACAAGGGTTTAAAGAAAACCTTCGACCTCAAAATGCGGTATCAGGACATTGATTATAAACTTAAAATCGTTCAAGATAACCTCCGACTTTTCACTGATTTGCTTCAAAATCGAGAATCTACTCGTTTAGAATGGATTGTTATTATTCTGATTTTAATTGAGGTTTTTGATATTTTTATTAAGAAAATTCTGGAATAATTTTAAAAATAAAAAGCGGTCTAACAAACCGCTTTTTTTATGCCCTAAAAAAGAATTCATAAAAAACTAAGAGAATAGTTTGTAAACTAAAAAATTAGTTTTATATTTATTCTGTAATTAAAATAAAATACCCCATCAAAATATAAAATTTATAAAGTCATGCAACCAGAAAGAGAATTAACCAAAGCTGAAGAGCAAATTATGCAAGTACTTTGGCAAATAGAAAAAGGATTTGTCAAAGATGTTTTAGACGAATTGCCCGAACCAAAACCTGCCTACAATACGGTTTCAACTATTATTAGAATTTTGCAAGAAAAAGGCTTTGTAAGTCATAATTCTTATGGAAAATCACACGAGTATTTCCCGATTGTGAGTAAAGATAATTACAGTTCTTTTGCCACGGAGAAGTTGGTGGAAGGATACTTCCAAAATTCCTTTTCAAGCTTATTTTCATTCTTCTCAAAAAAAGGAAAAATTGACATAAAAGATGCGGATGAAATTTTGGCAATGATTAATAAAATGAAGGAAGAAGAGAAAAAATAATTGACAATTGATAAGTAATAATTAACAGTTTAAAATACAGAGGTTATTAATAGTGTCTTCACTATAATTTGAAGGCTGATTATCACAATTATTTACTTAATTATTAAATATGAACTGGCTCAATTACCTTCTCCAAGTGAATCTGTATTTGATTCTATTTTATGGTTTTTATCGCCTTTTATTGCGTACTGAAACCTTCTTTAACCTTAATCGGGGCTACTTGGTGGCATCGGCGGCATTGGCGTTTTTTATTCCATTGATGCAATCGGAATGGGTGCGAAGTTGGTTTGTAACTGAACAAATTTCCCAAACTATCACGACTTTTTATGACCCGCAGGTATTCTCCATACAAGCGAGCAAGCAAGCTCATACACTCACATTAGGCGATTTTATGGCGATTTTTTATATTACAGGAATTCTTCTGGGTATTGCTCGCTTCAGCGGAAATTTAGTTTATTTGGGCAAAATGATGAAGCAAAGAACTGCTCAAAAAGAGGTTAAACAAGCTTTTTCATTTTTTAATGTACTTTTTGTGAGTAAAGAATTAAAGAGCCGTTCAACCATTATGAAGCATGAATTTGTCCATATTCGTCAATTACATTCTGCCGATGTGCTTTTGTTTGAATTGATTGTGATTTTCAATTGGTTTAATCCTGTGGTATATCTCTACAAAAGTTCAATTAAACACATTCACGAATTTATTGCCGATGAAGTAGCAAGTCGTAATGAAGTTTCAAAAGCCGATTATGCCATGCTTTTATTTCAAGAACAATTTGGTGTTCAAGCCATTCCACTCACCAATAATTTTTTCAATCAATCATTACTTAAACTACGTATCAAAATGTTAAACAAAAAACGTTCTGCCCAAACCGCCATGATGAAATACGGTTTGATTGCTCCACTTTTTATCGTGATGATTGTGGTTTCATCCGCTACTTTAGCAAGTAAACAATTGGCTAAAATTGGCGAAAAAGTAGAGGAAATTACCGATAAACATTTAGAAGAAGTAATCGTAAAACCTGCTAAAACAGCCAGAAAAATATTATTGAAAGATGGCATTGATTTATCTGAGGCTTTTATGATTAGCCCTGATTTAGTTAATGAGGTGAAGGTAACTTCTAAAAATACACGAGATACCAATGAAGTATTTGATGCCGTTGAACAAAATGCTGAATATCCTGGGGGCATGAGAGCATTTGGACAGTATTTACAAGAAAACTTGAAATATCCCGAAGCGGCACAAAAAGCCAATCAATCTGGTAAAGTATATACGCAATTTATTGTTAATGTTGATGGGACTATTTCGGATGTAACTATCTTAAAATCAGTAGGATTTGGTTGCGATGAAGAAGCCATGAGAGTTATAAAACTTGCTAAATGGATTCCTGGAAAACATCATGGACAAGTTGTGAAAAGTCGTTTTACGGTTCCTATTAATTTTCAATTACCAAAAGCAACGGAGATATTTACTGCCGTTGAACAAAATGCTGAATATCCTGGGGGCATGAAAGCATTTGGACAGTATTTACAAGAGAACCTAAAATATCCCGAATCCGCCCAAAAAGCTAATCATACAGGTAAAGTGTATATCCAATTTATTGTTAATACTGATGGTTCATCTACTGAATTTGATGTATTAAAATCTACTGGAGACAAGAACTTAGACGATGAAGGATTAAGGGTTATGAAACTCGTTCCACAATGGACTCCTGGCAAACAAAGTGGAAGGGTTGTGAGAAGTCGTTTTATTGTTCCGATTAATTTTGAGTTGGAGAAGGAATCGAAGGTGAAAATTAACAAAAAAGATAATGAAGAATTTCCAAAATTACCTGCGGTGATAGAATTTAAAAGTAACGATGGAACTATTATAAATAATAATATTATTACGAATAAAGCAAACACAGGATTAGACAATAGACTTGTTGTGATTTGATTATCAATAAGTTATGGTTCAATTGTAAAATTCCATAGAGCGGCACAAACACCAATTACCTGATTAATGGTTTTCTTGTTTTTCAACCTATTTCTATGGACCAAGATTCTATAACGTTTCAT
>JACMRQ010000046.1 GCA_014376355.1 Arcicella sp.
CTGCAACTCATGCCAGGAACAGACATCGTTCTGACCAATATTATTGGGCGAATTCTCATTGAAAATAATTGGATTGACCAAGATTTTATCGTTAACCATACCGACGGTTTTGAGGCTTACCGTGAGCAAGTTTTCACGAGAACCCTTACGGAAGCCGCAACAATTTGTGGACTTGCTGAAAGTGATATATTATTAGCAGCTCAATATATCTACGAGTCGAAAGGGTTTCTTTCCATGTGGACAATGGGACTGAACCAGTCGGTGGTGGGTGTCAATAAAAATCTCTCACTCATCGATTTACACTTAATCACAGGTAGAATTGGCAAAGAAGGTAATGGTCCTTTTTCACTTACAGGACAGCCAAACGCCATGGGCGGACGTGAAGTTGGTGGTTTGTCGAATATGCTTCCAGCCCATCGAGATTTATTGAATCCCGCTCACCGTGACGAAGTTCAAGCATTCTGGGGGGGTACAAAAATTTCGGATAAGCCAGGCTTTACGGCAACCGAAATGTTCCAAGCCCTTGCAGATGGACGCATGAAAGCAATTTGGATTATTACAACTAATCCAATGGTGAGTTTACCCGATTTGAATATGGTAGAAAAGGGATTACAAAAAGCCAAATTTGTAGTAGTTCAAGATATTTCCAATCGTTCGGATACTGTTAAATATGCCGATGTAGTCCTGCCTGCGGCGGCTTGGGCGGAAAAAGATTCGGTTTTTACCAATTCAGAAAGACGTATTACGTTACTTCCAAAAATAATTGATGCCCCAGGTGATGCTTTAGATGATACGGAAATTATTAAACGTTTTGCCGAAAAAATGGGCTTTGGAAAATCGTTTAACTATTTGAATAACAGCGAAATATATGACGAACACGTTCTGTCAACCAAAGGGACAAATATTGATATTTCAGGCTTAAGTTATCAGTATTTGAAAGAAAATAGAAGTTTTCAATGGGGAATGAAAGGAGGAATGGAGATGAAAGATAAAGAGCAAAAAGGAAAGTTTTCATCCAATCCACGTCCTTCCGTTTCCCTTGTTTCCCTTCCTCGTTTATTCACCGACCATAAGTTCTATACCCCAAACCAGCGTGCAAAAATTCAAGCCGTTCCCGATGAAAATTTATCAGAGAAACTTAGCGATAATTTTCCGTTAATCCTTACCACTGGACGTATTCGTGACCAATGGCATACGATGACTAAAACGGGTAAAGTAAATAAATTGAATCAACATATTACTCAACCTCACGTTGAAATTCATCCAAAAGATGCAGAAAGAAGAAATATTAAAGAAGGTCAAGTAGTTGAAATTGAAACAATTAGAGGAAAAAATCAAGTAAAAGCTCAAATTACGGAGGACATTAAACAAGGCGTTTGTTTTATGCCCATGCACTTCGGAAAAATTTTAGGAAATGCTTTCGGAAGAGCGAACAGTCTTACGAATACATTGATTGATGCTCGCTCGAAAGAACCTGATTTCAAATTTTCAGCCGTTCAAATTCGTCCTTATATAAAACCACAAGAAAAAATTATTATCATCGGTGCGGGTTCTGCGGGATTGGGATTCATTAATTCCTACAGAAATCTTAATCAAACCGATGAAATTCACGTGTTTTCTAAAGAAATATACCCATTTTACAACCGTGTAATGTTGCCCGATTATATTTCGGGAGTTCAAGAATGGGAACAGTTAGTAAAACTTCGGGAAGACCAGTTTTCTGACGCTAATATACAAGTACACAAAGGTTTAGAGATTGTAAATATTGATCGTAAAAATAAAGTCGTTATTGATTCTAATGGTGATGAACATATATACGACCGTTTAATTTTGGGCATGGGTTCTCGAGCATTTATGCCTCCATCCGTTCCAAAAATTCCTGGGATTTTCAATATGCGTTCTCGTTTGGATGCCGATGGAATTATGCCATTTATGAACCAAAAAAATCCTCATGCTTTAATCGTAGGTGGTGGTTTATTAGGCTTAGAATTGGCAGCTTCACTTCGGGAAATAAATGTTCAAGTAACTATTGTTCAACGTATTAGCCGATTTATGGATAGGCAATTAGACCAATTGGGATCTGATTTACTTTATGAAGAAATGATTAATTTGGGCATTGATATATATTTTAATGATGAGGTCGCAGCATTCTACGGAACTGATAAATTTGAAGGAGTTAGATTAAAATCTGGACGTAAAATTGATGCCCAAGTTGCTATTTTCGCCATCGGAACATCACCTAATGTGGAAATTGCCCGTGCCGCAGGTTTGGAAGTGAATCGTGGAGTTGTGGTAAATGATTATCTACAAACCTCCGATCCTGACATTTTTGCAGCGGGGGAAATTGCTCAGTGGCGTGGCGAAATGTGGGGAATTACTGCCGCCGCCGAACAACAAGCTGATACCATAGCAAAATACATTGCGGGCGATTGGTCAAGTTATTATAAAGGCTCACTTTCGGTGAATATCATGAAAATTCAGGGAATTCAATTATGTTCAATGGGAATGATTGAAACGCCAAAATCGCCTGATTATGAGGAGATTACGTTTATTGATAAAGCTAAAAGATATTACAAAAAATGTATTATTTACAATGATAAATTAGTGGGAGCAATTTTAATTGGTGATAAATCTGAGTTCTTAGAATTTAAAGATTTGATAGCCAAAGGTATTGAATTATCTGACAAACGTTTGGAACTTTTACGAAGTGGAAAGAAAGCTGACCCAGTTATGGGCAAGTTAGTTTGTTCGTGCAACAATGTAGGAGAAGGAAATTTAAAAACTTGTATATCAAACGGTTACAAAGATTTTACTACTCTATGTTCACAGACGGGTGCGGGAATGGGTTGTGGGAGTTGTCGCCCAGAAGTACGGGAAATATTAGAAAATGCTTTGGAAGAAGAATTGATTGAAGCATAAAATAAAAACCAAAAAAATAGAGAAGTCCTCTTCCGATAGACTTCCCTAAAATTGTGATTCTGAGGTTAAATTCGTTTGTATAACGCTCCAATATTTCCTTATCAGCATACCATTAACGAATGGCTACGATAATATCACGATTAACGATTTGATTTGTTCTAATTTCAAAAGTTTTTGAATCAATTACATTAACGTTTGAACTAACAACTTCCAATGTATATTTTCCATCACTCAAATTTGAAAAATCAAAAGTTTTTGCAAATTTTTCTGACTTTGAACCCACGTATTCACGATAAATTTCATTTTTGTCAGCATCCAATACCACAACCATTACTTTTTTACCAGTGTTCTCAACCCAAACATTGAAACTCAACGTTTTATTTACTTGAGAAATTTTAGTTTTTACAGAAGCTGGTGTTTCATCATTTGTATTGTTAGCAAATGAATTTAAGTTCGACGTGCAAACCATAGCTATCGCTACGATGAATGCCTTAACAGTATTTTTATTCATGATTTTAACTTGTTATATTTTAGAAAAGTTTAAGTGAAAGTTTAGAAAGTAGAATCAGTGACTCAACCATATATCTAATTACTAACGCTCAAACAGGATAGATTTAATTGTTAAACAAAATTGTATATTTCTAAGAATTTATTTTTTAAGACATATAATGTTTTGAACTTGAACGTTACTTCGTTAAAAACATTTTACCCTAAAAGATGAATTCACGAGGACTACGAAACCTAGTTTATAAATTCATTTCAAACGCTTAGAAACTTGATTTATCAATCGATTGACGATGTAAACTTAGTAGATTGATTTTAGAATACAATCAAAAAGAACATAAATTTTAACTTTTTCAAGAAAGTTCTTCTAAAAAAAATCATATTTCTGGAAATAATACCATTCCATAATTCTGATTCATATTAATTATTAGAATTGTTATATGAATAAATTCATAATCTATCCTATTGATTTTCAGTATATTAAGTAATTATTACTAAGAAAGACCACTAATTTATATAAGCATAATATTAAACTATAAACTTTAAAGAAGGTGAAAGACTATTCATTATTAAAGATAAATTTGATGGGAGGCATAGTCTCGGCAGGAACATTGCAATTTATACTAACTGCGGCTCGTA
>JACMRQ010000409.1 GCA_014376355.1 Arcicella sp.
AATTTCGGAAGGCATCAAACCAGAAAAAATGGCATTACGTGCGTAGGCAGTTGTAGTGGGAAGAATTGAATAATAAGTCGATTCTGTTTCAACCGAGAAATAGTCTTGGAGTAAACCTTCCAAAATCTTCCATTGGTCAAAGCGAAGATTATCAATCAACACAAAAAATAGTGGAGAGTCTTCTTTCAATAAAGGGAAAACCTTTTTTCGCATTAATTCGTGTGATAAAATGGGCTTGTTTGATTTGGGTTCATTTAGCCATTCTTCATAATTTTGGGTAATAAATCTTGAAAAATTTGCATTCGCTTCCGATTTCTGCATATTCATGACTTCCGCCATTGATTTATTTTCAGTACGGTCAATTTCTAATTCCCAAAACAATAATTTCTTATAAATTTCCGCCCATTCAGCATGGTCAATATTGTCTTGATATTGCATGGCAATCTGACGAAATTCTTGTTGATAAGAAAGATTGGTTTTCTCTTCTTCCAGTCGTTTTTTATCTAAAATCTTCTTAACCGAAAGTAGTATTTGGTTAGGGTTCAAGGGTTTAATCAAATAATCGGCAATTTTTGAACCGATTGCCTCCTCCATAATATATTCTTCTTCCGACTTGGTAATCATTATTACAGGAAGGTTAGGCTTCAATTGTTTAATCTTCGGGAGAACTTCCAAACCCGTCATGCCAGGCATGTTTTCATCCAAGAAAACAACGTCGAATTTCTTTTTTCCTATTTCTTCTAAGGCATCAATTGCCGAGTTTACGGGTGTAACTTCATAGCCTTTTTGTGTAAGAAACATTATATAAGGTTTGAGCAAATCTATTTCATCATCTGCCCACAGGATTGAGTATTGCATAATTATTGGTTTAATATTTTTGATGAAAGGATAACGGAGAGTACTTTTTTTTGTTGTTGCAAAAGTAGTGATTAAACAATATTACTGTTTATTTAATTTCATTTTCAACATAAGTAATGACATAATGTATACGTATTTTCTTTAAATTGTACAAAAAACTATTCAGCAAATGACAAAAAACCTCAATCGCCGTTCATTCCTCCAAACATCAGTCTTGGCAGGAACTGCAATTTTACTTTCTCCTTCGCTTTTTGCGAATAACAAAACCAAACATAAAAACATTGGTATCCAATTATATTCTGTTCGAGATGAAATGAAAAAAGACCCTTTGGCAACACTTAAAAAAGTGGCAGAAATGGGTTATAAAAACGTTGAACACGCCAATTATGTTGATGGTAAATTTTATGGATATTCTCCGCAAGAATTTCGTAAAGTGTTGGATGATTTGGGTTTAGCCATGCCGAGTGGACATACCGTAATGAATGGTAATCACTGGGATGCTGCAAAAAATGATTTTACGGATACTTGGAAAAAAACGGTTGAAGATGCTGCTTTGTTAGGACAAAAATATGTGGTGAGTCCGTGGTTAGATATTAGTCTTCGTAAGAATTTTGATGATTGTAAACGTTTTATGGAAGTTTTCAATAAATCGGGTGAATTATGTAAAAAATCGGGGATGAAATTTGGCTATCATAATCACGATTTTGAATTTAGCTTACGATTAACGAGCGTGAAAGTGTATGACATTATCTTGCAAAATACTGATCCAAATTTAGTAGCTCAACAATTAGATATTGGTAATATGTACAGTGGAGGCGGTCGTGCAGTAGAATTATTGAAACAATATCCAGGACGTTTTGAATTAATGCACGTAAAAGACGAAATAAAAACAGAGAAAGGAAATTTCGAAAGTGCCGTTTTAGGCACAGGAATTATTGGTGTTGCCGATGTATTGAAATTAGCCGCCAAAAGTGGAGGAACAACTCAATACATTATTGAACAAGAATCTTATCAAGGAAAATTGCCATTGGATAGCATCAAAGCAGATTTGGATTGGATTGAAATGGCGAAGTTTTAGTTTGCTGATGTGATGGCACATTGATTGAACAGGATTAGGCACGGATTTCTTTTTAAAATACAAAATATAATCCGTGTCTAATCCGTTCAATCCGTGTGCTATCAACAATCACTTTTTCCCTCGCACTGCCTTGGCAATAACTGCCCATTTCTCGTTCGAAATTTCATCTAAATCTGAAAATTCGCCTGCACCTTTTAGCCATTCGCCACCATCAATTGTGATGACATCTCCATTAATATAAGAAGAAAAATCTGACATTAAATAAGCCGCTAAATTGGCTAATTCTTGATGATCACCCACTCTTTTAAAAGGAATTCTACTGACTGGGTCTAATTTTGCCGCTAACTCTTCGCCCATTGCTTCCGCTGGAAAAAGCCTTTCCCATGCTCCTTCGGTTGGAAATGGTCCTGGGGCAATAGCATTGAAACGAATACCATATTTTGTTCCCCATTCCACCGCCAATGAGCGTGTGAGAGCTAATACGCCCGCTTTTGCCGTAGCAGAAGGCACAACATACCCTGAACCCGTCCAAGCATACGTAGTAACGATTGACATTACCGTTCCTTTAATTTTCTCTGCAATCCAGTATTTCCCAAAAGCCAACGTGAAATTATACGTTCCTTTCAAAACAATATCTACCACTACATCAAATGCTTTATGGGAAAGATTTTCGGTTGGACTAATAAAATTTCCTGCTGCATTATTCACCAAACCATGAACTGCTCCAAAATGCTCAACGGCAGTTTTTAAAACATTTTTTACTTCATCATAATTACGAGCATCACAAGCAATTGGCAGTATTTTTCCACCCGTTTCAATTCTCAATGCTGCGGCTGTTGCTTCTAAAACGTCCATCTTTCGAGACGCTATAACCACATTTGCCCCTAATTCTAAAAAATATTTAGACATCGATCGACCTAAGCCCGTTCCTCCGCCCGTAACAACAATTGTTTTTCCTTCTAAAGCTCCATCTCTGAGCATGGGTTCGTTAAATTTCATTGGTTTAATTTATTTGGGTTTATCCTGATTTCTTACTGCAATATCGTATGAATAAAATTGTTATGCAAGCATACGGATTGTGGAATAATAAAAAAATCCCGAACCTTTCGATTCGGGATTTTTTTGTACTCAATGTTGAAAATATTTCTTAGTTGAAAATATAACGAACACCAACTTGTCCTTGCCATCTTGAACCAAGACCAGTTGATTTTTGGAAAGTTTCAGTTAATGGATTCGTACCGTTTATGTAAGGGAAAGTAAATACTGGTTTTCCCGTTGGAGTTGAACCTGCACTGACAAAACCTGCGGCGTTATCGTAACCAACAAAATTCATTAAAGCAGCACGGTTACTACTCTGGTTTAATCCCCAGTTAGGTGATACATAGTTACCTGCATTGAACATATCAAAAGTGAATTGAAGCGTATTTGTTTTTCCACCAATTTTAATGTTAAAATCTTGGATGATCTTGAAGTCAAAATTAGTTGACCAAGGCAATTCAGCACCATTACGTTCTGCATATTGTCCACGACGTGAATTCAAATATGAATCTTGGCTGATATAATTATTCAAATCCGTCCATTGTTGAGCAGCAGTATAAGTAGTAGTACCTACAGCAAGATTTCTTAATAAAATTTCAGATTGATCTCTTGGGATATAAATCAAATCATTGGTATTCAGTCCATCACCATTCATATCTCCTGAATAAGAATAAGAGAAACGACCTGCAGGACCAGTGGCATACGTAAATCCAAAAGTAGTAGCCATTTTGTTATTAAGGTAATTCAATTTATAACTTCCAAAACCCACGATACGGTGAGATTGTAAGAAGTTAGAGTATGAAGTTACATCGGCATTTGGATCACCCGAAACAAGACGGTCACGCCACATAGATTGAGCAATTGAACCACCATCATTTACAGAACGAGAATCAGTGTAAGTGTATGACAAACTTGCATATAAACCACTTTCAAAACTCTTAGAAAGGGTTCCAGTCATAGCATAACTATAACCGTTATTCGTGTTTTTCATCACAATAGCATCTGAAATATTTGGTTTCTCTGCACTATTACCTCCTTGAGCAGCAGTAAGAGCACCGTAAATACGGTTATTTACAGTACTTGGAAATCCATTGGCTCCTACATTATAATAAATAGGACGACTATCAGCACCAATCGCAGTTCTTTGAGAAGTAGGAAGATTTACGTTTGATAAATAAACAGCGTTAATATCCTTCGTATAAATACCTTCAAATGTTGATAACCAACCATTTCCTAAATTTCTATCAATGGCGATATTAGCTCTGAAGATTTGTGGAAACTTAAAGTTTTCATCTGTAACTGCTAAGTTATAAGAAGTTGGTCTTAATGCACCAATATCTACTTTAGGGCGGTAAGCATCAACGTTAGCATCGAATGGACGAGCAGGTAATGTTCCAGTACCAGGATTATTAATACTCTCAGAACCGAACAAAACGCCATTATTTGATAATTGATTAGATAACCATACGTATGGCACACGACCTGAGAAAATACCAAAACCACCACGAATTTGCGTTTTCTTTTCCTCGTTAACGTCCCAGTTGAATCCTACTCTTGGAGAAACTAATAACGTAAATTCAGGAAAACGGTCAGTTGCTAATTTAACATCTTGACCATTGTCTTTGAAAGTAAGTGCAGGTACGAAAGGGTTTGTAGTAGTAGCATTTTTCTCAACAGGGAAAGATGTACCATCTGCCCGTATTCCTAAAGTCAATTTGAATCCTTTTCCTACAATTATTTCATCCTGTGCATATAAACTCAAGGTACTACCTTTCATTTTAGCGAAGGGGAATTCTGAAGTATTTGACCACTGCTGACGGAACTGACCTGCATTAGAAACTTTATTATTTACACTTGCATAAAAGGCATCGAAAGAAGGAAACTGGTAGCCACCATAATAATTTGGAGCAAAACCATTACGAAATTGGTTGTTTTCGTAAGCCATTCCGAAGGTAAATACATTTTTACCTGCGTAAACAGTAACATTATCAGAGATTTGGAAAACATCAGAATCCAAAACATTATAAGCAGAGAAAGGCTCAAAACCAAAAGAAGTTGCTGATTGACCAGCTCCATTACCAATATCAACCGTTGGGAATGGAGTATTATTTACTGGTGATTCACGGAAATCACGTAACTGTGTATATCCAACCGTTAAATTATTAGCAATTCTTCCACCAAATGTTGAGTTTAATTCTGCGATATATGAATCTAAGTTATTGTTGATTCTATACAAACCACCTTGGAAAGGTAAGTTAGTATTGGTTGGTCCACGACCGTTTGGTAAAGCACCTGAATTTGAAGCAGTAATATCAGCGAAAGAACGAAGCGTATTATACTTGATGTTCAATTTATGTTTATCAGAAATATTCCAGTCTAAACGAGCATTAAATTTTGTACTCTGGGTTAATTTGTTGTAACCTTCATACAAACCTGGATCATAATCAAATTTTTCCTTCAAAAATGTTTTAAGTTTATCTAAATCTTCTGCTTTCACTGAAGATGTAGTTGCTGGATCAGCGGTCACGCCTGTGCGAGTAGCAAGACGAGTAGTTCCTGGATCTTTTCTGTCCTCTTTTTCAAAACTGGCGAAAATGAACAATTTGTTCTTAATGATTGCACCACCTACACGACCTCCAACTTGAGATACACCAAAAGTAGGGAAGGCATTCTCAATACTTCCAACTTTGGTTCCCACTAAATCTTGGTTACGATTGAAATAATAAGCCGAACCTGACCATTCATTTGTTCCACTTTTTGTTACCACGTTAATACTCGCACCCGTTGACATTCCTTGACGAACATCAAAAGGAGCAATATTTACTTGGAACTGGTCAATAGCATCAACCGAAATTGGAGAGGCACTTGCTTGACCACCAACAGTGCCACTCAAACCGAAAGTATTGTTGAATAAAGCTCCATCAATGGATAAGTTATTGTAAAGACTATTACGACCTGCAAAACTCAAACCACCATTTGAACGTGGGTCAAGACGAGCAAAATCAGTCAATGAACGGCTTAACGTAGGAAGCGTTGTAATTTGTCTATTTCCAACGGTTGTTGCTGCCCCAGTACGACCCGAGTTAATAACTGAACTACGAGCAGCCACAACTTTAACTTCCTCTAATTGAGATTCAGTCGTTTCTAATTTTGAATTAATACGAAGATCTTGCGAAAGCGTTAAGTTAATACCTGTTTTCACAACATCTTTGTAACCAACAAAAGAAATAGTTACTTTATATGGACCGCCAACACGCATGTTTACAATGTTGAAATGACCATCTGCACGAGTTGCAGCACCATAACGTGAACCAGTTGGCTCGTGAATGGCAATAATGTTTGCCCCTGGTAAGCCTTCACCTTTCTCATCTAATACTGTACCAGAAATGGCAGCCGTAGTGGATTGAGCAAAAACTTGTATACTGGAGAATATAGTGAAAAGAACGAGTATTGTTCCAATAACTATCTTATTGGTAAGGATTTTTTTCATGATTGAAAATTTGGAATTTAATTAGAATGCCAATGAGTAAATTTGAATGCAAAATAACAACTTTTTTTTAGTAAGAACAAAAACCGTTTATTAAGAAAGTGTAAAAATTTAATAGTCAATACCTTGATTTGTAGGATTTATGAAAAAAATACATGAAAAAGTGGTATTTTTTGAAGATAGAAATATTTTTTATTTTAAATAAATTTTGATTTTTTTTAAGTGTGTTAATTTAGTATTTTTTTAAGAATATACTTTTTAACTTTGTATAAAATAAAGGCTTTTTTGAGCAACAAAGTTAAACATTTATTATAATCATTAAAACAGGATTCTCAAACAATAAGTTTGTTTATCCTTCAATTTAGATGAAACTTTTTTATAAACAAGTAGGCGAAAATGGTACGCCAATTATTATTCTTCATGGTATTTTTGGCTCTTCCGATAATTGGCTAACAATCGGGAAAGTCTTAGGTGAAACACATCAAATATTTATAATAGACCAACGAAATCATGGACAATCGCCTCGGAGTGAAGATTTTGATTATAATGTAATGGCGGAAGATTTGAGAGAATTTATTGATGACCACAAAATTGATAATCCAATCTTGCTTGGACATTCGATGGGAGGGAAGACCGTCATGCAATTTGCGATGAATTATCCAGATAGGTTTTCAAAAATGATTGTTGTTGATATTGCTCCCAAATTTTACCCAGTTCACCATTCAATGATTTTGCAGGGTTTGGCTTCGATTAATTTGAAAACCTTGAAAAGTAGGACGGAAGCGAATGATTTGTTGAAACGTTTTGAAGAAAATGAGGGGGTTCGCCAATTTTTATTGAAAAATCTTTGGCGAAATCCAACAAAAAATAATGAATTTGATTGGCGAATAAATGTGCCTGTCATTACCAAAAATATTGATATTGTAGGTTTTGAATTATCGGGCGAAAAATCGGTTAAAAAACCAGTTTTATTTATTAAAGGCTCAGAATCACATTACATTCAACCCGAAGATGAACGAAAAATTTGGGAATTATTTCCAGATTATGAACTAATAACAATTGAAGGTGCAGGGCATTGGGTGCAGGCAGATAAGCCAAAAGAATTTATAGAAATTATCACCCAGTTTTCTAATGCTAATAAACAATAAACCATGCTATATTTAATACCCACTATACTCGCTCCCGATACTGCGGAATCCGTTTTAAGTCCTCAGATTAAGTCAATTATTAAAACCACTGATTATTATTTCGTAGAGAATGTTCGTACCGCTCGTCGATTTATCAGTGAATTGAAATTAGGGAAAGTAATTGACGAACTTCATTTTTTTGAAGTCGATAAGGATACTAATATTGAACAAATACGTAAATATTTTAAACAAATTCCTCAAAATCAAAATATTGGTTTAATCTCTGAAGCAGGTTGTCCAAGCGTTGCTGACCCTGGGGCGGTAGCAGTAAAAGTGGCTCATCAATTGGGTATTAAAGTAATTCCTTTAGTTGGACCTTCTTCTATTTTGTTAGCGTTGATGGCTTCGGGTTTTTCGGGGCAATCGTTTGTGTTTCATGGCTATTTACCGATTGATAAAATCGAACGTGCCAAAAAGATAAAAGTTTTAGAAAATGAGTCCCGAAAGCAACAGACCCAGATTTTTATGGAAACGCCTTTTCGGAATGATTCATTTTTAGAAGATTTATTGAATACGTGTCAGCCCGATACATTGCTTTGCATTGCTTGCAATATAACGGCTTCCGACGAGTTAATTCAGACAAAAACTGTCAATCAATGGAAGTCAAACACGCCTGATTTACACAAAAAACCAACGATATTTTTGATGTAGAAGTAGTCCCCTCCGCCATAAAAGTGAGAACATTCCTATATAAATCTCCTTGAAAGTTTTCCCTTCGGAGGCGGAGGGGTTTAATTTTCATTACCTTTACAATATGATACAAGTCCAAACCTTCACATTCAATCCATTCAGCGAAAATACTTACGTTTTGTATGACGAAACCAAAAAAGCGGTTATTATTGATCCAGGTTGTCATAATTACGAAGAGCGTAAAGAATTGAAGGATTTTATTGATAATCAACGGCTTACAGTTATTCATTTGCTAAATACGCACGCTCATATAGACCATGTATTAGGAAATGAGTATGTAAAAAGAACTTTTGGGGTAAAATTACATCTTCACGAAAAAGATACTCCGATACTTCAAAATGCAGAAGAAAGAGCAGCATTTTATGGTTTTCCGAATTATGAAGGTTCAGAAGTGGACATTTTTATTGAAGAAGGTGACATAATAAAATTTGGAAATAGTGAGTTAGAAGTCCTTTTTGTGCCAGGACATGCTCCAGGACATGTGGCTTTTGTGAATCGAGAAGAAAATATTTGTGTAAGCGGAGATGTACTTTTCAAACAAAGCGTGGGCAGAACTGATTTTCCAATGTGCAGTTTTGAAGATTTAGAAAATAGCATCAGAACCAAACTTTATAAGTTGAATGATGAAATGGTTATTTTTCCTGGACACGGTGGAATTACAACGATTGGTTACGAAAAGAAAAATAACCCATTTGTTAAAGGTTAAAGAATAATTCTGGAATTAATTATTAAATCCAAAATTTTCGTCTTCAACACAACTTGCCTCAATCAAAAAATCCCAAATAATAGTGTACGAAATAAAAAAACATATTCCCAATGCCCTGACTTGTGGCAATCTGATTTGTGGAGTTTTTGGAATTCTTTATGTATTCAAAGGCGACCTAATCACTGCTTCGTTTTTAATTGGGATTGCCCTAATTTGCGATTTTCTTGATGGCTTCATTGCTCGTTTGCTTCACGTTAGTTCGCCCATTGGCAAAGAATTAGATTCTTTGGCGGATATGGTTACGTTTGGTGTTCTGCCCGCTTTTATGCTATTGAAATTAATTGAAGGTAGTTGCACAACAGGCACTTGTACGATTGGATTAGGAGGTTTTTATAAGCCATATATTGCTTTATCCTTGGCGGTTTTTTCAGCTTTACGTTTGGCAAAATTCAATGTAGATACTCGCCAGAGTCATTCATTTATTGGGGTTCCTACACCCGCCAACGGAATGCTGGTTGCTTCTTTGCCGTTGATAATGATGTATCAACCTGAAATTAGCCAGTATATCATTCAATTTAACGTTTTGATAATTTATAGCGTAGTGATGTCCTATTTATTGGTGGCTGAAATCCCTTTATTTGCCTTGAAATTCAAAAATTTTGGATGGGTGGATAATCGAATTAAATATATTTTCTTGATTCTTTCGGTAATTCTATTGATTATGTTGAAATTTGTAGCAATTCCAGTAATAATTTTTTTATACATATCATTATCAGTCGCTCAAAATTTGTTTGTTAGAGCGTAAAATTAGTATTAAGTAGTAAGATAATATTTTTTCAAAAACACAACTCAAGATGAAATTTTTTATTGACACAGCCAATTTGGCAGAAATTCAAGAAGCACAAGATTTTGGTATTTTAGATGGCGTAACAACCAATCCATCTTTAATGGCAAAAGAAGGCATCAGCGGCAAAGACAATATTTTTAGACATTATAAAGCGATCTGTAATATTGTTGATGGCGACGTTTCAGCAGAAGTAATTGCTACTGATTTTGAAGGAATGATTCGTGAAGGCGAAGAATTGGCAGAATTAGATGAAAAAATAGTTGTTAAAATACCTATGATTAGAGATGGCGTGAAAGCGTTAAAATATTTTTCTGAAAAAGGAATTAAGACAAATTGTACTTTGGTATTCTCAGCGGGTCAAGCGCTTTTAGCGGCAAAAGCGGGAGCAAGCTATGTTTCCCCTTTTATTGGACGTTTAGATGATACAGGATATGATGGTATTGATTTAATTGAACAAATTCGTACTATTTTTGATAATTATGGTTTTGATACTGAAATATTAGCAGCATCAATCCGTAATCCAATTCATATCATCAAATGTGCTGAAATCGGTGCTGATGTTATGACTGGACCACTTTCGGCCATTTTGTCATTATTGAAACATCCATTAACAGAGAGCGGTTTGAAGCAATTTTTAGCTGACCATGCAAAAGTGAATGGTTAAGAATACATAAATTTTCAACAAAAAATCCGCTTGATAAAATCAAGCGGATTTTTTGTTTTTAAGTATTATCTTTGAAATAATTAACTCGAAAATAAACTAAATCCTGCCCAATGTTCAATCTAAACCCCGTTGTATCCGTTCAAAATGCCTTCATTTACCAGAAAGACCGAATCGTATTGAATGATGTAAATTTTTCTATTAACAAAGGTGAATTTGTTTTCTTAATCGGACGTACTGGGAGCGGAAAAAGTTCTTTGCTTAAAACGCTTTATGCCGACCTTTGGCTGCAACAAGGAAAAGCAAAAGTAGTAGGCTATGAAATTGAAACCCTTTTACCCGTAAATCGTCCTTTTCTTCGCCGTAAGATTGGCGTAGTCTTTCAAGATTTTCAATTATTTATGGATAGAAACGTCCTCGAAAATCTTCAATGGGTATTGGAAGCAACTGGTTGGACGGATTCTGCCAAAATGAAAGCTCGTATAGCGGAGGTACTCATGCAAGTAGGCATGGCAACAGCCCAAGATAAAATGCCTCACCAACTTTCTGGCGGAGAACAACAAAGAATTGTGATTGCAAGAGCTTTATTGAACGAACCACAAATTCTTTTTGCCGATGAACCCACAGGAAACCTCGATCCCGAAGTGTCTGGACAAATTATCAAACTATTTCACGAAATCAACAAAGCAGGAACGGCAATTTTAATGGCTACACATGATTTTGATACGATTAGGAAGTTTCCTGCACGCATTTTGAAATGTGAGAATGGAGTACTTTCGGAAGAAGGTTAAAACAAAAAAGGTATGATTACTTGTTACTTAAAATATATTATTGACCCCTTCAAAGTAAAGGAATTTGAAGAATATGGAAAAATGTGGATTCCATTAGTGAACGAAATGGGTGGAATTCATCATGGATATTTCTTGCCTCACGAAGGAGCAAATAATATTGGATACTGCTTATTCAGTTTCCCAAGTTTAGCAATCTATGAAGAATATAGAGCTAAACTTGCGACTTGCGAAAAATGTATAAATGCCATAAAATTTGCTGAAGAAACTCGCTGTATTCTAAGTTATGAGAGGAGTTTTATGAAACCTATTTTTGAGTAAGTTTATAAGATTTATTCCACCGCCATTAATCCCAACTTATCTCCCTCAGCTAATAAAAAAGGCATTCCTGACTCAACCGTATTAGCAATTATTCCTTCTAAGATAGCCTCACGTAACGCAATTTTAATGATTCCAACTTCACGGGAAGGCTGAATTCCAAAAGTTTTCATAATCATTTCACCCGTTATTTCAGGTTGGAATTGACGAAGTTTATCACTCTCTTCAACTTCTTTCAATTTCTGTTCGACAATATCAAAATTACGGAGATAACGTTTTACTTTCTCGCCATTTTTTGAGGTAATATCGGCTCTACACAATATCATCAATCCTTCTAAATCTTCGCCAGCCTCAAACAACAAACGCCTCAAAGCTGATTCTGTGATAGCTTCTTTCGATAAGGCAATTGGGCGAAGATGAAGGCGTACTAAACTCTTTACAAACCGCATTTTTTCGTTTAAAGGTAAACGCATATTGGTGAAAATACCTTTCACCCATTTTGAACCCATTTCTTCGTGTCCGTGAAAAGTCCATCCTTTGTTTTTTACAAAGCGTTTGGTGGCAGGTTTCGCAATATCATGCAAAATTGCCGCCCAACGAATCCATAAATCATCTGATTTTTGAGCTACATTATCCAATACTTGAAGGGTGTGATAAAAGTTGTCTTTATGCCCTTTCCCTTCTTCAGTTTCAACACCTTTTAATTTAATGAATTCTGGAAAAATTAAACCCAACAATCCGCAAGAATCAAGTAAAAGAAAGCCGTAAGAAGGTTTTTTAGTGAGAATGATTTTATTTAATTCATCTGTAATTCTTTCTTTAGAGATAATTTCAATCCGTTCCTTTTCCTTAATTAAGGCATCAAAAGTGTCAGGGTGAATATCAAAATTTAATTGACTCGCAAAACGAATTGCCCGCATCATTCGCAATGGGTCATCCGAAAAAGTAATTGAAGGTTCGAGTGGTGTTTTGATGATTTTCTTACGAATATCCTCCAAGCCATCAAAAGGGTCAAATAACTCACCAAAGTCGCTGTCATTCAATGAGATTGCCATGGCATTTATGGTGAAATCTCTACGATTTTGATCGTCTTCAAGCGTGCCATCTTCCACGATTGGCTTCCGTGAATCTCGTTGGTATGATTCCCGTCTTGCCCCCACAAATTCAACTTCCCAATCATCAATTTTTAATTGTGCCGTTCCGAAGTTTTTAAAAACTGATAAATACACTTCATCACGGCCAGAATTTTTGGCAACTAATTCTGCCAACTCAACGCCCGAACCCACGCAAACGATATCAATGTCTTTTGAAGGACGTTGTAATATTAAATCTCTAACAAATCCACCCACTACGAAAGTCTTAATATTCAACTGTTTAGCTGAATCTGAGACAAGTTTAAAAATGGGGTTTGTATCTAATGTTTCTGTAAAATTCATGTTAAAGGGGTTAGAGATTAGGAGTTAGAGATTAGGGAGTAAAATTCAGAATTACACCTCTGCATTCTTAACTTTTCTAACCCCTATGAGCCAACCCCTAATCCCAAAACAAAAATTATTTCCTAATAAATTCAAACTCACCGCCCAGACCCAATTTAACAATTTGCGAAGGTTGAGTATTTTTATTTTCTCCCTTTGGATTTTTTAAAATATAATCCACTCCATTAATAATTTCAAGTGAAATGTCCTCAAATTTCAAAGGGGAAGATTGTCCTGAAATATTGGCAGATGTGGAAACAATAGCCCTTTCAAATTTATGAACTAAACCCTTGCAAAATTCATCTTTTAACAATCGAATTGCAATTGAACCATCTTCTCCCATCAAATTAGGGGGTAGATTTTTTCCTTTCGGATAAATAATCGTTAAAGGTTTTTCGGCAAATTCAACTAAATTCCAAGCCAATTCTGGGACTTCTAAGACGTATTCAGAAAGCTGATCTATTTTAGTAATTAAAATGATAAAAGACTTGCTGTCAGGTCGTTGCTTTAACGAAAATATCTTTTCAATGGCTTTTTCATTACGGGCATCGCAACCTAATCCCCAGATGGTATCGGAAGGATAAAGAATAAGGTCGCCTTTGCGGAGATGTTGAAGTGCTTCGTGGTACAAGTTTTTATTGAGTTATTGAAATACAAATTTACGAAGACAATTTTTAAAACTAATAATTAATAACTACTGAACCTTCTCATATCCTAATTTCCTTACATAAAAAACTTCCTTCAAAGACTCGTCTGTATGTTTATTTTCAATCTTACGAGTACCCCAAACCACAAAGTTATGGTCGTACCAAGCAGCTACATTTGCTTCTTCATCGGGTTTGGCTTTTTCATCAGTTTTGATTTCAAAAGTTTCTTTTTCGCCTACGTGTTCGCTTTCTTTAAGTTGTTGTAAATTAATTTTTCCTTTTTTCAAATATGCCAAGAGCCATTTGTCATCTAATCTGGAAACTTGTATTTGTTCAGCTAAATCCTCACTTACCAAATTATCCATCACCAAGGCATTATCCCATAAAATTTTGCCTGTTTTGTCAAATTCACATATCACAGCGTGTGTAAAAGTATATTCTTCTTCATGTCTAAACTTATCACTTGATCTTACTCCCACAATTGAAGCCGATACAGATGAATTATTTTTGGGTTGTGAATAGTAAATTTCTGCTATGAGTAGGGAACCTTTTTCAGTAGCTAATAAATTATGAACCAACAACTTGTAACTAAAATTAGGCTCCTTTCCTTCCTTTTTTTTCTGTTCGATTTTCTCTTTCATTTTTTCCTGACGTTTCGGTGACATAAAAGCGAAAAAGTTCTTCATATCTCCAAATTTTATAATATTTGTTCCTTTTTCAAGTCCTTCTTCCAAGCGCGTGAGATACAATCCTTTAGAAAAATCGTTGCAATTGTTGGAATAGTTACCCACTAAAAGTGTTTCCTTTTCATCGAGTGGCAACATTTTTCCACTGATAAAACTCAAACTATTTCCTTCTGAATCAGGTACATGAATAGTTCTTAGGATTTTACCCTCTGAGGAATAGGCTTGAATTGCCAAACCACATTTTCCTTTTCGCCTTTCTTTCACAATTACATTTATTTCATTCCTTTTGTCATCCACTTCTAAGCCATTAATTTCCAGATGTTCATCGTATAAACCATGCAAAACAGTTCCTTTTTGATGGAAAAATGAAAAGGAAATTACGATGGGTTTTTCATTATAACTCCCACCCAAAAAGGCAGTATTTTCTAAGACTTTAAAGAATTCGACATTTACACTTCCTAATAATTTTCCTTTAAATTCGTCAATTTCCCCTCTTTCTAAGTCTAATCGAACAATAATGACTTTGGGCGTTTCGGGTTCTTGAAATAACCAGAAAAGATAATTTTCATTTTGATAGGATACCACCGATTCAAAACCTAATTCTAAATTAAAGGTTGCTTGCCAACGTTCTTGAAGATTGGTATCGTATCGATAAAATATCCAATTTGTCACGCTTCGATTAAAGAAACCTTCCTTTTGTATAGTCAATAATATCCCATTTTTATTCAGAGGCAATACTGAAATAGACTCATCAAATTTGGAATCTTTTGGAATATTAATCTGTTTAAGTTCATTGAGTTGAGCTGTGGCAGAGGCAGAAATTAGCCCGAAAAATAGTATTTGGAATAGATATTTCATTGGCGAATATTTCGTTGATAGAACATTTACAAAAACGAATGTTCTTAGAAAATAAAATTAGTTAAATTTGTGGGTAAATAAAATAGGCTAAAAAAATAGTTACATAAACTATTTCCATTCCTGCAATATTAAAATTAGTTAATTTTTAAGGTCGAAATGAACTCAAAATAGTGAATAGACCTATTTTTATGAAGAAAATAAAAATTATTCCTATCAATATTACCAATAATGCCATAAAACAAGTCAATAAGGCCTTGACTATCAAAGGAATACCTGAAAATTATTTCCTCAGAATCGGTTTACGAGGAGGAGCATGTAGTGCAACTTATTTCATCGGATTTGATAAAATGGAAGACCTTGACGACCTTTACGAAATTGAAAATCTCAATATCAAGTTATTAATAAAACGCCCGCACTTAATGTATCTAATTGGCATTGAACTGGACTTTGAGGAAGAAGGAAACGGATATACATTTAATAAAAAAAGTTAATAAGTTGATGAATTTTTATTCTTGAATTTTTGACTTATCAATTAATAAAAAATGAAAATTGCTGCTATTGATATTGGCTCTAATGCCGCACGTATGCAAATCTCAAAAGTCTTGGAAAATGATGGAAAGATTAGCTTCAAAAAAGTGGAATACGTCCGTTTTGCCTTACGCTTAGGTCATGATGTGTTTAATGATGGAGAAATAAGCCCAGAATCTGAGGTGAGAATTTTTAAATTATTAAATGCCTATAAACTTTTAATGGATTTGCATGAGGTGAAGGATTACCTTATTTGTGCCACCTCAGCGATGCGTGAGGCGGGTAATGCAGAAGCCGTCATCACCCGTATCCACAAGATTTTGGATATGAAAATTCATATTATTGAAGGTACAAAAGAGGCTGAATTAATTAATGATGTAGTAGTTCAGGCTTTGGACAACGCTAATTATTTGCACATTGACGTTGGTGGAGGTTCAACTGAATTGAATATCTATTCGCAAAAGAAGAAAATTGCCTCACGTTCGTTCAGAATTGGGTCCGTTAGAACGCTGGAAAATAAAGAAAAGGAAGGCGATTGGGAGAAAATGAAAAGATGGGTAGAAAGCAATATTGACGTAAAAAAATCTACTATTACTGCAGTTGGAACGGGTGGGAATATCAATAAACTATTTAATATTTCACCAAATCACGAAGGTGAAACTTCTATGACTTACGAAGAATTACTAAGGCTAAAAGAGTATGTAGGCTCTTTTACCTTGGAAGAACGCATCAACAAACTTCGTTTAAATGCCGACCGTGCGGATGTTATTCTTCCCGCTGCACAAATTTATTTATCAGCTATGAAATGGTCGGGTGCAAAGAATATTCTTGTGCCTGATTTGGGTTTGAAAGATGGTATTATCAAAATGGTTTATGAGAAAATTCAAAACCGAAAGAAACAATAAAATTATTTTTATCATAAAAAATGCCAAACTTGACTTTTATTTAGGCGAGTTTGGCATTTTTTTGTACGAGGAAACTTAAAATAAGTAATTTTCAAAGTTTTAAATCGATAGTAAAACAATAAAATATGACGCTTCATTCCTTCTTTTTACTTGCACTATCATCAATTATACTTCCTAAGTAATTCACAATACTGGACTCTCCGTGGCTTTGTCCTCCCCCTTTGTATTCATTTTTACTCATATTTCTAAATTGAATATAAGTGGCAGTTCCGAAAGAGATAAACGAAACCACTACAGCAAAGGTCAAAACAAGTAGTTCTAAATTTTCCATATTAGTTTTTAAGTTTCGTATTAACGTAAATTAACATCGCCAAAATAGTAGGAGGCCAAAGACCAATAAAAATAGCTCTTGTGGGATCTTTCAAAAATACGAACTCGTATTCGGATACAAATATTAGGATAACGACAAGTACTAAAATTATCACTTCTGATACTTTAAATTTATGAAACATGACTTTCTTGATGAATTAAATATTTACCAACTAATTAAAACATAATACTTCTACAACTCCCGACGTACACAAATGTTTAATATGTTCTCTAAATTCTCAAAAAACCAATAAATACAAAATTTTGGGCACGCAAAAAGTGAAACAAATTGATTCTCAATTAGTTGATCTGATACATAGACAAATAACTTTATTAAAACTAACCGCAAAAAAATGGAAAAATTCTTACAAAGTTGGATTGCAGTTTACGATAAATGTGAAGATAAATGGCACTCAATTCAAGCTTCAAAAATGATAAGTAATTTGGTGGTGTTGTTCTTTTTTATTGGAATTGTAGTTACCTTACTTTCTCATTATCAGATAATTACATATCAAGTTGGAAAATTTTTTGCGATTGAATTGGCGTTCAGTATTTTATTGATTAGTGAAATTTTAGGTTTGGCATTTATTCTCACACACTCGGTGGCAGATTCAGTAGGGAAACAATTTGAAATTATTTCTTTGATTTTACTTCGGGATGCTTTTAAAGAAATGGGGCATCTTCCCCTCGATATCGAGTGGAGTCGGGAAACCTTACTGGAACTCTTACCACTAATGACGGATGCAATTGGAGCGGCGATTATTTTCTTAATTATCGGCTTATTCTATAAAGCCCAACGACACATCCAACTGACCAATAATCCTCAAGAACAACTTAGATTTATCCTCCTAAAAAAATCTGTTGCAAATGTCTTATTAATGGTATTTTTGTCTATTTGCATTTATGATATTGTTGATTTTTTTATGACTAATCAATATCAAAATACCTTCAACGTTTATTACACCATTCTGATTTTTACGGATATTCTGATTTTAATTATCTCCCTGAGGTACAGTAACTTATATGTTCATTTATTTAGATATTCCTCATTTGCTTTGGCAACGGTAATTATTCGATTGTCACTTTCCGCTCCTAAATACTATAATGTTCTTCTAAGTGTGTCAGCTGGAATATTTGTATTAATGGTAACAAATATCTACAATATGCTCAATAAAAATGAAGTATTGAGATAAAAAGTTGTACTACGAAAGATGGAAATTACTGATAGAATGAAACAAATTAAATTGCTTTAATTATTTTAAATTCCCAACAAATGGCACTGTTTTAGTTATAAAAAAACTACTTACACAGTATAACAAACTGTTTTTTTTTACGTTGAAAACTTATGTAAGCGAAAGTGGTATCTTTGTCGAAATTTTCGATTCAAAATAATTATGAAAAAACATTCTCAATTGCTGGTTTTCTGGTTGATTGCTACCCTAAGTTCGCAATCAATTTTAGCCCAGTTTAAATTCTCAAATCTTTTTGGAGGGAAAGAAAAACCTCGTAAAAACCGTATTTTTGAGCCAACTTCAACGGTAAGTTTGGGCTTTGGAACATCCAGTTATTATGGAGATTTATCCCCTTACAGCAGAATTGTTCAATCAACTTTTAATGGAATGCGTTGGAACGCTAATTTTAACTTTACTCGTCAAATTTCTCCAACGGTTGGTATACGTTTTGGACTTACTTGGGCAAGAATTTCGGGTGATGATAGTTTTATGAATGGTGTTTCTGGATATGAAGCGAACTTCATGCGAAATCTTCATTTTCGCAATGATATTAAAGAACTTTCCATAGTTGGACAATATGATTTAGTACGTACAGAACGTAGTTATTTACGCCGTGAACAAATAATTCCTTATATTTTTGGTGGTATTGCCGTATTTGCTCACGATCCTGTTGCTCGTCCAGATAGTAGTATTTATCAAAGTAGGGATTGGGTTCGTTTACAACCTTTAAACACAGAAGGACAAGGTTTGCCAGGGTATGCAACGCCTTATTCTTTGATTAGTGTATCGTTTCCTGTCGGTTTTGGGGTTCGTTATAAATTGAATCCAAATTGGGACTTAGGTTTTGAACTGGGATTTCGCTACACGCTGACCGATTATTTAGATGATGCGGGTGGAAACTATGCTGACCCTAATGATTTAGTAGCAAAAAGTCCTCTATCACGTGACATGGGCAACAGGACGTTAGAAAGATTTGCTGCCAATCGTGGAATTGACCGTAAGCAAGGCGTTGCTAATTATTTAACAAGTCAAGGTTTGTATGACCCTGCTTCAGGTTTGGATCCTTTCACGGTGGTAACCTCGGTTCAAGGTTTTTCAGATAGAACAGACCAAAGAGGAAGTCCAAAATATAATGATGCTTATATGTTAACGACTTTCAAATTAATTTATCATATTCCTGGGAAAATTAGATGCCCAGTTATTCGCTAAGAAAATTAAACTAAAAAATATAATTGTCAGGTAATTTAGCCTGACTTTTTTATAAGTATGAAATTAATTAGAAATTTACTTTTGATCTTTTGTACATTCCTAACATTCAATTCTTTAGCACAAAAAATTGAGATTGGTGGAGGTTTTGGGGCAATGAATTATAAAGGTGACATTTCGCCTGATTTTCACCCTTCTTTTGCACAATTGGGGGGACATTTATTGTTTCGGTATAATCTCAAAAAAGATATAACCTTTCGTTTGGGAGCAAACATAGGATCTATTTATGCAAATGATAATGAGGTAAGTGATTCTTTTAATAAGTTGCGTGGGCAATCTTTCAAAACCAGTATTAGAGAAGTAAGTTTAATTACAGAATACAATTTTTTCAGTTACCAATACAGTCGTGGTCATAAAGATTGGTCGCCTTATGTATTCGGCGGCGTTGCTTTTATGAGTTTTTCGCCCCGTGATAAACCAGTTTCAGATTATAAACAAGTAGGTGTTATAATTCCCTTTGGCGTTGGTATAAAATACAATCTTTCAGGACCTTGGGACTTGAATTTGGAATTTGGTACTCGCAAAACCTTCACTGATTATTTGGATAATTTAGGTGGCGATAATCCCGCTTTACCACGAAATCTTCAAAACGATTATTCTCGTGGAGATATGTATTATTACACTTCTTTGAGTTTAACGTATAAATTTATCACAATTATTTGTCCTAAATAAAAGACAGTCCTAACAATAAATCCCCTACCTAATTATCTTCCTCCTTTTATCCTATCTCATTATTCCGTAAATTTGTAATATCATTTTATATTGCTTTGTAAGGAGGTAAATATAAAATTATTTTACTATTAATTTTATATTTAATTATTTGATTTTCAATAGTTTACATTGAAAATTTTAGCGTAATATTTTTATTCACTACAGAAAATAAATTTGATTAGATTTGCCATCTTGAAGCATAAAATTTGCAAAAAGGAAGCTAAAGGACATTCCATAAAAAGACATTCTGTTAAATTGTGTTAAATCAGTGAGGGAACAATTAGATCAAAACAATCTGCCAAAACATATTGCCGTTATCATGGACGGGAACGGACGTTGGGCGAAGCAACAAGGGTTCGTTGATAGAGCTTTCGGACATCGAAATGCTTTGAAAGCCGTTAAAGAAGTTATTGAAGGTTGTGGAGAATTGAAGATTGAGTATTTAACTTTATATGCCTTTTCTACCGAAAACTGGAATCGACCGAAATTAGAAGTCGATGCTTTGATGATGTTATTGGTAAAAACCATCAAAGCCGAATTGCCCACAATGCAAAAAAACAATATTCGTTTAGAAACCATCGGAGCAACCCATACTTTGCCATCAAGTTCACAAAAAGAATTGAAAAGTGCCATTGAAGCAACGAAAAGTAATACGGGTTTGACCGTTATTTTAGCTTTATCATACAGTGGGAAATGGGATATTGTAAATACTACAAAAAAATTGATTGAGCAAGTACAGAAAGGTGAAATATCATTAGAAGATATTAGTGAAAATCTTTTCGAACAATCTTTAGATACCAGAGGAATTCCCAATCCAGATTTAATGATTAGAACAGGGGGTGATCATCGAATTAGTAATTTCATGCTTTGGCAATTGGCATATTCAGAATTATTTATTTTTGAAGATTTATTCTGGCCCGATTTCCGACGAGAACATCTTCACGAAGCCATTTTAGATTATCAAGACCGAGAAAGAAGATTTGGAAAGACTTCAGAACAGTTAAAAAGTTGAATTTTACTGATTTAAACGTTTTCATTCGAATCCAAAGAGTAATCTTTCCACAAGTATAAACACTAATTACACGAAATAAAAGCTCGTATTGAAAACCAAGAGCTGATAATAAAATGAAAAAATATACTTTACTATTATCCTTTTTATTACTTTCTTTTCTTTCGCAAGCACAATTGCGTGGAGCTTTGGGGCAACGTGCGGTTACTGGTTCAAGTTCGGTAGAATTAAATTATGCTGCACCTAAAGAATATGAAATTGCTGAGATAACAACCACAGGTTCAAAATATTACGATGGGAACTCAATGGTTTCCTTATCGGGCTTGCGTGTGGGTGACAAAATTAAAGTGCCAGGAGATGCTATTACATCAGCGATTAAAAAATTGATGGGACAAGGAATTTTGGAAGAAGTGGAAGTGGATGCCGTTAAAATTGAAGGAGATAAAATTTGGTTGAATTTAGTAATTAAGGAGCGTCCAAGACTTTTTAAACTTCAATACACAGGTATTAAAAAAGGGGAGCAAGAAACTTTAAACGATAAGGTGAAAGCGTATAAGGGTAAAATTGTAACAGCAACGGTAAAGAAAAATATTGATTTAGCGATTCGCAAATTCTACCAAGACAAAGGTTATTTGAATATTGCTATTAAAATTGCGGAAAAAACAGATTCATCCCGTGGAAACAATGCTACCATGAAGATTGATATTGTGAAAGGGAATAAAGTAAAAATATCAGAAATTAAGTTTGTTGGTGTCACTGAATTATCGGAATCAACGGTTCGTAAAAAATTAAAAAATACCAAGCAAAAAGCGTTTTATAAACTTTTTAGTCCTTCAAAATATATTCCTAAGAAATTTGAAGAAGATAAAATTAAATTAATAGAATTCTATAATAAAAAAGGTTACCGTGATGCTCAAATTTTGATGGATTCCGTTTATAAAGACGGAGATAAATACGTCAAAATATTGATGAAAATTGAGGAAGGCAAGCAATATCATTACCGTAATATTTATTGGGAAGGTAATTATATTTATCCCGATAGTGTTTTATCTGAGATTTTAGCCATTAAAAAAGGGGATGTATATAATGTTGAAGACTTAGAAAAACGCTTAAACGGAAAACCACAAGAAGATGTGAGTTCTGCCTACATGGATAATGGGTATCTATTTTATCAATGCGAACCTGTTGAAACTGCCGTTGCTGGTGATTCGATTGACATCACTTTCAGAATGACAGAAGGAAAACAAGCTACAATCAATAGAGTAATTCTAAACGGAAATACCAAAACCTCTGACCACGTAGTTATGCGTGAAATCAGGACATTACCTGGACAAAAATTCAGTAAATCAGCTATCATTCGTACCGTTCGTGAACTTTCAACGATTGGATATTTCAATCCTGAGAAAATTGTTCCCAATCCAATCCCAAAATCTGATGGGACAGTAGATATTGAATATAATGTAGAAGAAAAACCTTCTGACCAGATTGAATTATCAGGTGGTTGGGGTGGTTATATTGGATTTGTAGGTACATTAGGTGTAACTTTTAATAATTTCTCGGCTCGAAACATCACAAATTTGAGTGCTTGGAAGCCCCTCCCATCGGGAGATGGTCAAAAATTGTCGGTACGTTTTCAAGCCAATGGTTCTTCATTCCAAAACTATTCATTATCATTCACAGAACCTTGGTTAGGGGGTAAAAAACCTAACTCATTCTCAATAACCTTAAGTCGTAGTATTTCATATCCTTATAAAATTCAACAATATAATCAGTTGAGCGGTAACGGTTACGGAAATGGAGGATATGGTAGCAGTTTTGGAGGTGGAGGTGGTTATGGAAGTCAATATGGTGGAGGTTATGGTGGAGGTTATGGAAGTCCATACGGCAGTTCTTATGGAGCTAACTTGAATGCCCCAACTGATAGTGCATCAACAGCTCAAGCAGATGCCCATTTTAATAGTACATCATTATCATTCAGTTTAGGCAAGCGTTTGAAATGGCCCGATGATTATTTCTCATTAAGTAATTCCTTATCGTTTCAATTAATTGATGTTAAAAACTTGCCTTATTATGGTTATCCAGAAGGTCAGTCGGTTTCAGCGGCATTTGTAACTAACTTTTCAAGAAATAGCATTGATAATCCAACTTTCCCACGTTCAGGGTCAAGTTTCTCTTTGACGGCATCGCTTACTCCTCCATACTCATTGTTTGGTGGGGATAATAAGAATTTAATTGAGTATCACAAATGGATGTTTGATGCTTCATGGTTTACACCAATTACCAGCAAATTGGTTTTCCACATGAGAACTCACATGGGTTTCTTAGGTTCATATAGCCCTAATAAAGATATTACTCGCTTTGAACGTTTTGATTTAGGAGGTTCGGGGATGCAAACGGGATATAATGTGATCAGTCGTGATATTATCGCTTTACGTGGATATAAAGACAGATCGTTAGGTTCGCAAGGAGCTATTCCAGCAGGTGGAGTTGCTTACAATAAATTTGTAATGGAAGTTCGTTATCCAGTATCGTTAAATCCATCGGCAACGATTTTCTTGTTAGGTTTTGCAGAAGGTGGTAATAATTTTGCAAATTATACTGAATATAATCCTTTTAAATTATATAAATCAGCAGGATTTGGGGCAAGAATTTTCATGCCAGCCTTCGGTATGATTGGTATTGATTATGGTTTTGCGTTTGATAAAATACCAGGCGTAGCAGATGGAGGTCGTCAAGCATTTACCTTCTCGATTGGTCAGCAGATTAGATAAATATTGTTAATGTTTTGTTAAAGAAATTTGCATTACAATATGAAAATTTTGGGGACGTTAAATGGATGAAAATGGTAAACGAATAATTTACTGATATAGATAAAAAACTTTAAAACTATCAAAGCCGTGAAAAAGAAGATATTTTTACTAATTTTACCATTCTTTTGTGATACATTAGCATTGAACGCACAAAAATTTGGTTACATTGATACAGAATATATTACTTCAAAAATGCCCGAATATACCAATGCACAGGCAGAAATTGAAAAACTTACGACTAAATGGATTAAAGAAATATCTGATAAAAACGACGAAGTAACTAAATTAGAAAAAGTATATCGTGCAGAAGAAATACTTTTAACCGAGGAAATGAAGCAGCAACGCCTTAGGATTATCACCGACAAGGAAAAAGAAGCAAAAGACCTCCAAAATAAAATTTTTGGTTACAATGGAGATTTGTTGAAAAAGAAGCAGGATATTATGAAACCTGTTTTGGATGAAGTGGCGAAGGCAGTTGAGAAAGTAGCAAGGTTAAAAAGATTAGATTTTTTGTTCGATAAATCATCCGATGGTTTAGCAATGCTCTACACTAATCCAATTCATGATTATACGGATTACATTTTGGAAGAATTAGGTATCTCACCTGACCAATTAAAGGAAAAGGAAAGAGAAGAAAATGAGGCCAAAACCAGTGAAGATAACAAGGATGGAGAAACAGAGGCAAAACCAAGTAAAGGAGTTAAATCTGTGTCTTCACCCAAAAGTAATGTAATAGAACAATCAAGGTCAAATAGGAAAAATACAACAATACCCAAAAAAGAGTAAAATCAACCCGAATAATAAAAAAAATGAGAAACAAATTTTTAATTGCATTAGTAGCATTTTTTGGATTAGCCATTGCTAACGTAAATGCACAACAAAAAATCGGTTACATTAGCTTAGATTATATCTTAGCACAAATGCCCGAGGCAAAACAAGTAGAAACAGAATTGACGGCTACTAAGACTCAATACGACAATATGTATCAGTCAAAAGTAAAAGATTTTCAAACAAAATTGGCTGATTATGAAAAAAATGGCACTACAATGGCGGATGTAATCAAAGCTGATAGAGAAAAAGAATTGCAAGGTTTACAATCTTCAATTGAAGAATTTCGTCAGAATTCATCTACTTCTTTGCAGAAAAAACAAGCACAATTATTGCAACCTTTGTTGAAGAAAGTTGAAGAGAATATGCACGCTGCTGCTAAAGAAAATGGTTATGCTTTTGTGTTCAATTACGATGCTGGACAAGGTACAACCCCAATCGTTCTGCACGCACCAGATGATGCTAATATCTCTGATTTAATTTTGAAACGTATGGGAATTACTCCAAAGCCAATTGTTCCACAAACAGCAACACCAGCAACGACAACTCCAGCAACTGGAGCTCCAAAGAAGAACTAAAGAATTCTTTTTATAGAAAAAAAAGCCTCAATCGAAAGATTGGGGCTTTTTTTATCTATACAAATTAAGTTAAATTATTTGTACATTTATAGAGAATTAAAACAGTCATAAAATAACCATGAAAAACCCGAAATCTCCCATTATTAGATTAATTAAACGTGCATTTATTCAAGCTCAAAACGAAGAATTAATTTTTAATAATTCTCGACGGAATTTTATAAAAACTGCTTCGGTAGCTTCTTTATCGACTTTTATTGCTTCAGACTTTATAAGTTGTATCACCAAAAAAGACATTAAAATTGCTATAATTGGTGGAGGAATTGCTGGATTAACTGCCGCTCATCATCTCAATAAAGCGGGTTTTAAACCAACAATTTATGAAGCTGCTAAACGTACTGGCGGACGAATAATGAGTGCTACAAATTTATTGGCAGAAGGGATTACAACTGAATTAGGAGGTGAATTCATTGATTCTTCCCACAAAGATATATTGGGTTTATGCAAGGAGTTTAATCTTAGCTTATTGGATATGCACGCCCCCGATGAGGTAAAAAAGAATTTAGTTCAGCACGATTTCTATTTTAATAATCATAGGATTACAGAAAAATCGTTAATTGAAGCAATTAAACCGTATTTATCAGTTATTAAAAAAGACGGCAATTTAGTAAAAACTGGAAATTATAAAAATCCAGCATTAATTGATTTGGATAGATTATCGTTGGATGAATATCTCCAAAAAATAGGTATCACAGGATGGCTGTACGATTTATTGAGAATTTCATACACCTCAGAAATGGGCTTGGAGTCGGATGTACAAAATTGTTTGGCTTTTGTTGAATTACTGGATGATAATTGCGAAAACGGTTTCGATATTTATGGTGAAAGTGATGAAAGATATAAAGTCATTGGAGGAAATCAAAAAGTGGTTGATGCTTTAGCCAAGACATTGGAAGGACAAATTGAACGTGAATATCATTTGGAAGCCCTAACTGAAAAAGGTATGGAATATAGATTGAATTTTCAAAATGGTAAAGAAATTTATGCCGATTTTGTAATAATGACGATTCCTTTTTCTGTATTGCGAGACGTAAAAATGAATGTAGATATGTCTCCTAAAAAAGAGAAATGCATTAAAGAATTATCTTACGGAATGAACGCTAAAATGTTTTTAGGAATGAATAAAAGAATCTGGCGTGAACAAGGTTTTTCGGGTTATGTCTTGAGTAATTTAATGCAGAATGGATGGGATAGTTCCCAAATGCAAAACGATAATTTGGGTGCTGGTGGATATTCAGTTTTTTTCGGTGGGAAGATGGGTAAAGATTTGAATGAGAGTCAAATAGGGGCTTATTTGGATAAATTAAATGTAATTTATCCAACCATAAAAGACCAATTTAATGGGAGAAAAGGGATTTTTAATTGGGGAAACTCACGGCTTGCAAAAGGGAGTTATGCGTGTATGACGGTCGGACAGCATACGGCTTTTGGCGGAGTTGAAAATGAGGCGATTAATAGTATTTTATTTGCAGGAGAACATTGCAGTAAAGATTCGAAAGGATTTATGAACGGTGGTGCAGAAACAGGAAGAAAAGCAGCAGAAGAGTTGGTTCGACGGGTGAAAGGATAAGGACAATTAGCTAAAAAAATAGTCCTTGGGAATTAATATTCCCAAGGACTATTTTTTTAGCTATAAATTAAAATTAAATATTCCACCAATAATTCCATTTCAAAACAATTGAACGGTTTTTTATGCCTAAATCTGAGGGTAAATAATTATCTGAATACACCAAGAAAACGTCCGAAGCAGGTTTGTATCTCCACTGAATTCGGCTATTTAAATTGACATTTTTAACCTGTTCATTATACTGAATATACGTTGTCCAAAATATTTTATTCGTAAACGTTATATCAAATTTCGATTGAATTAACCAAAAATCTGTTCCTCCTAAAGTAGGCTTATTATCATTTCCTTTAAACACATTTACGTCTTTAATTTTATTGTGTTCTGCTGATAATGAAAGACTTACGAAAGGTTGAAAGCGATAGCCAATTTGTCCATTCAAACGTAAGCGAGTTCCGTCTCCAAAGTAGGTTCCGTAGCGAGAACTCAAACCATAGGTAAATAAATTACGGGGGGAGGAAACGAAAGAAGTACTCCACGATGTCCAACTGTGTTCACTTCTATTTTTAACGAAAAAATCTTTCGAATAAGGATTAATTGGATTAAATGAAGAGAATAAAAGTACGTTATCATAAGCCACAAAAACATCAAACGTTGCACGGTCACGAAAGGTAAAATTATAAGCCAAAACGTGAGTAGTTGAATTATCAGAAGATAGAGAAACATCTACGGGAACGTCTGTTTTGTTATTTCTGTACATAAAACTCAATAACTTAGGTCCATGTGAAATAATGCGACTTTTTGAATTTTTCAAGTAATAAGTATAACCAATATTGGGATTAATATAATAGTATCCTTTACGAGGAACAAAACCAGTTTCAGCCTTAAAATTTTCACCAATTCTACTGTAAGTTAAGC
>JACMRQ010000410.1 GCA_014376355.1 Arcicella sp.
AACGAAAAGGCAGCCCTTAGCGTAGATGACACAGCGATTGATTACATTGAAATTCGTTCGGTATTGACTTGTGAAACTCGTAGTGGTGTTTGTGCAAAATGTTATGGACGTAACCTTTCAACGGGTAAAATGGTAAGTATTGGTGAAGCCGTGGGTGTAATTGCCTCACAGTCTATCGGCGAGCCAGGAACACAGCTTACGTTACGTACATTCCACGTGGGTGGTACGGCTCAAAACGTAACATTGGATGCAACCATTAAAGCTAAATTTGACGGTATCATCAAATTTGAAGAGGTCAAAACTGTAACATCAACCGATTCAGAAGGAAAATCAGTTGAAATCGTAATGGGTCGTTCAGGTGAGGTTCAAATCTTGAATCCTACTACTTTAACGCAAGTTTATATTTCTAATAACGTTCCTTATGGTTCATATTTGAGGGTTAAAGACGGACAAACTGTAACGAAAGGTGAAGAGATTTGTGCTTGGGATCCATATAACGCCGTGATTCTTTCGGAAGTTGAAGGTAAAGCAGAATTTGATGCTATTGAGGAAAACATCACTTATAAGGATGAAGCCGATGAGCAAACAGGTCTTCGTGAAAAAGTAATTATTGAATCGAAAGATAAGACGAAAAACCCTGCTATTATCATCAACGTAAAAGGTGCTGATGAACCAGTGATTTATAACGTTCCAGTAGCGGCTCGTTTGGCAATTGAAAATGGTGCGAAAATTAAACCAGGACAAATCTTGGCAAAAATTCCACGTGCGGCAGGTAAAACTCGTGATATTACGGGTGGACTTCCTCGTGTAACGGAATTATTTGAGGCTCGTAACCCTTCTAACCCAGCAGTTGTTTCTGAAATTGACGGTGTAATTACTTTGGGAGGTATCAAACGTGGTAATCGTGAAATTTATGTACGTGCTAAAGATGGTGCAGAACGTAAATATCTCGTGCCATTGTCGAAACACATCTTGGTTCAGAACAATGACTTTGTGCGTGCAGGTATTCCACTTTCGGATGGTGCAATCACACCTTCAGACATTTTGGCAATTAAAGGACCAACAGCCGTACAGGAATATTTGGTAAATGAAATCCAAGACGTATATCGTTTGCAAGGAGTAAAGATTAATGATAAGCACATTGAGGCAATCGTTCGTCAGATGATGCAAAAAGTGATTATTGATGAATCTGGAGATACGATGTTCTTGAACGGACAAAATGTGGATAGATTCTTATTCCGTGAAGAAAACGATAAAATTACTGACCAAAAAGTGGTAATGGAGGCAGGAGATTCAGAACACATGAAAGTAGGTATGATTGTATCGGCTCGTGCGTTACGTGATGAAAATTCATCATTAAAACGTCGTGACTTGAAAATCGTAGCTGTTCGTGATGCTCAACCAGCCGTTTCACATCCAAACTTGCAAGGTATCACTCAAGCATCTTTAGGAACTGATTCTTTCATCTCAGCGGCATCATTCCAAGAGACAACTAAAGTATTGTCAGAAGCATCAATCCGTGCGAAGGCAGATACATTAGATGGCTTGAAAGAAAACGTAATTGTAGGACACTTAATCCCAGCGGGAACGGGTGTACGTAAATACTTAGACTATGTAATTACTTCAAAAGAGGAATTGCAGCAAGTAGAAGCTTCGAAAGAAGCTAAAACTGCCGAGAGAGTGGGAACTTCTCGCAAAGCTCGTTGGTCGGTATAGTTTGTAGGAAATAGATTATTTTCAAAAACCTTCTCAAATTTAGTTTTGAGAAGGTTTTTACATAAAAAACATTTAGTTATATCCTATATTTATCATAAATTCTGCCCTTTAATTAGTAAGTAAATCAAGTAAAATCAATGACTCATAAAATAAAAAATATCTCAACTAAAATACTTTCTGATAATTGGTACGTACTTCGAAAAATAACGTTTGATTTTCAACAGAAAAATGGCACTTGGCTAACACAAAGTAGGGAGGCGTATGACCGAGGAGACGGGGCTGTGATTTTGTTATATAATAATGAATCAAAAACCGTCATTCTAACTCGCCAATTCAGAATGCCAACCTATTTGAACAATAACCCAGACGGAATGTTATTAGAAGCATGTGCTGGACTTTTGGACGCTGATAATCCCGAAGATTGCATTAGAAAAGAAACGCAAGAAGAGACGGGCTATCAAATTAATGAAGTGGAAAAGATTTTTGAGGTTTATATGTCGCCAGGGTCTGTAACGGAAATTCTTCATTTTTTTGTTGCAAAATATAGTAAAGAACAAAAACTTAACGAAGGAGGAGGAGTGAAAGACGAAGAAGAAATTGAAGTATTAGAATTAGATTTTAAAGATTCGCTTAAAATGATAAAGTCAGGGGAAATAAAAGATGCAAAAACGATTATGCTCTTGCAATATGCACAAATAAATAATTTGATAAATATTTAAAAAATCTTAATTACTTAGCCGCTAAGACTTTAACTAAAAAGTATTTTTAATTGAAAATACTTTTTAGTTTGTATATTGCTGAGAGAATATGAAAAATTGCAAAAATTACTCTTATTACCTGTAAAAATAACGCTACTCTCCCCTAATTTTCCCTTTTAATAAAAAATTGTAAAGTTTTAGCTATTTTTTTATAATTTTGTGTAGTTTTAATTAGATTTGAGGTTCGTAAAGAAAAAGTCTTGCCGTATTTGCGTTACAAACTCAAACTGTTAACATAATTGTATTGAAATCCTTACTGAAGTTTAAAAAATGGATATGGTTCGCAGTGTTGGCGGGTATATCAGTGTCTCTTGTAATTTTTGCGGAAAATATCCACCGTCTTCAGAAATGCAAGAAAATCAATATTCTCATTAATGGTAATAATGAGAACCGTCTAACCACATCCCAAGAAATATATTCACTTATCGCTCCAAATGTTGTTGAAAGCCCAGAAGGGAAACCTTTTGATAGAATTAATTTCAAGAAAATTGAAAATAGCGTTAGAACCAATCGATTGGTAAAAAATTGTCAAGTTCACCGTGATTTGAGTGGCGAATTAGCGGTGGATATTGAAGAATACACTCCCATTGCCCGAATAGTAAGTAATAATAAACTAAATAGTTACGTAACTGATACAGGAGAGTTAATTGGTATTTCACCGCATTACACCGTTAGAGCATTATTATTGTCAGGTAATTATTTTGAATTAAACCATAGTTTGAAAGGGAAAAAAAACAAACCAATTCTTGACCTTGTAAAGGCTATTAATGAGGATGTTTTTTGGAAAGCTCAAATCACACAATTAATTATTGAAAAAGACGGTGGTATCACCCTAATTCCCGAAATTGGCAATAATCAAATTGAATTTGGAATGGGTATTGAAATTGATGCTAAATTTAAGAAATTAAAGATATTATACAAAGAAATTTTACCCTCAAAAGGTTGGGATAAATACAAGAAGATTAGCGTTAAATATAGAAATCAGATTGTTTGTGAGTAAAGGAATTATGTAAATAGGGATTAGCAATTTATAATTTAGAGATTTAATATTTATAAATTGGAATAAAAATAGTATCTATTTACTTTATATTAACCCTCAACAATAATTACCTAATCTCTCTTTTAAACCCAATATAAAACTAGCCTCCCATGAGTGAAATAATTGTTGGACTTGACATAGGCAGTAAGCAAGTGAATGTTGTTGCTGGCAGACTTGACCATTTAGGCAAGCTGGAAATTCTTGGTTTGGGTAAAGCTGACACAACTGGTCAAGTATCAAAGGGTGTCGTTTTGAATGTCAATAAGACCATTGAAGCCGTCCAATCAGCTATAGAACAAGTTGAAAATCAGGCAAATATCCACATAAGAGGCGTATTTGCAAGTGTAGCAGGGCCAAACATCCATATCACAAAACATCGTTCTATTATTACACGACAAACAGAAGGGGAAGAGGTAACGGTAACAGATGTTGATCAAGTTGCGAATGATGCCAAACGAACTTTTATCTCGAAAGGAAATGCCATTATTCACACCCTCCCACAGGAGTATTTTGTTGATTCAATCGGAAATATTTATGACCCCGTTGGAATCAGCGGTTTGAAATTACAGGGTGATTTTATGATGATAACTTCTCCACAAGCAGAATTCGATAAAACAAAACGTTGCATTGAGAGTGCCAAAGAGAAAATTGAAATTGAAGGCGGATTAGTATTCTCTGCTTTTGCAGCTTCTTTGGCGGTACTCACTCCCCAAGAAAAGAAAAGCGGTGTATGTTTGGTAGATATAGGGAGTGCCATGACCGAAATAGTAATATTTCACAAAGGAATTGTACGCCACATTGCCGTTTTGCCCTTTGCAGGAGATTCTATCACCGCAGACATTGAACAAGGTTGCGGTATTTCAACTGAATATGCTGAACAATTAAAAATAAAATTTGGCTGTGCAGTCGCCGATGAAATATCAGTTGAAGAAGTTGTAACCATCCCAGGCTTAAATGGACGTAAAACTAAAACAATTTCTGTCAAAAATGTAGGTATTATTATCGAAGAACGTTTAAAAGAAATTGTTGCTTTGGTTGAGGCAGAAATCAGTCGTTGTGGGTATGGAAATCGATTGAACTGCGGAATTGTCCTCACTGGCGGAAGCGTTCAGATGTCATACATTGGTGAGTTATTCGAGCGAGTTACGGGTCGTGATGTAAGAATTGGTCATCCTAACGAAAATTTAGGAAAAACCCTTACCGAAGAAATCAAAAATCCAACCTATGCCACAGCCGTTGGTTTGGTTTGGAAAGGAATTAAAGATATTGACGAGCGAGAAGACATTTATAAAGAATTACGGAAAGATGCCCCGCCAATTATTATTCCAGTATCTGTTGTTCAACAGTTGAATGGAAACCATAATGGTTCAAAAAGTTCTGAACCTGAGAAGAAGAAAGGATGGAATATTTTTGGAAGTTTAAAAAAAGTGGCAAATAAGATAATGGGAGAAGATTTAGGCGATTCAGATTCTTATGACAAAGATAAAAATTAAAATATAATTGATAATTTAACGATTAATAATTAAAAAGAGATTGATTTGAAGTTAATACTTTCAAATCAATCTCTTTTTAATTATTAATCGTTAAAACTGCTCTAATCCTGCAAAGAAGAAACTTCCTTCAATGGCAGCATTATCGTCAGAATCTGAACCATGAATAGCATTTGCTCCGATTGATTTGGCAAATAATTTACGAATTGTTCCTTCATCTGCTTTAGTAGGGTCGGTTGCTCCCACTAATAAACGGAAATCTGCTACGGCATTTTCTTTTTCCAAAATCATTGGAAAAATCGCCCCAGACGACATATATTCACACAACTCTCCGTAAAAAGGTCTTTCAGCATGAACTGCATAAAACTCACCCGCACGTGATTGTGTCAATAATGTTTTCTTCATTGCCACGATTCGAAAACCTGCCTCTTCAATCATTTTAATAATTGCCCCTGAATTACCGTCTGCTACTGCATCAGGTTTAATCATCGTGAATGTTCTATTAGTTGCCATGAAATGATATTTATGTATTGTAAAAAGTAAAATTTTCACAAAATTACGTAACCTAATCTGTTTTAGAAACCTTACCGTCTTTTTTGTGAAGATTTCTCCCTAACTTTGTGCTTTATAATTAGGTTTTAGGGGTGTGACATTAAGTTTTAGGATTATTCAAATTTATTTTCTGAATTGCTTAGTAAAAGATAGTCAGCTATTTACGAACAAATACTCCAAACATATTATTAGAGACACTAACCATTTTTTAACACTAATGCAAAATCTTGAAGCCTTTCGTGAGTTAATCAATACGCCCCGAAACATTGTAATTACCACCCATTTTAAGCCAGATGCTGATGCACTTGGTTCATCTTTAGGTTTGGCTGGTTATTTAAAAAAGAAAGGGCATAAAGTTTCGGTCATCACTCCTTCAGATTACCCAAGTTTTATTGCTTGGATGACGGGAAATGAAGAGGTTATGAATTACGAAAACTATAAAATTCGTGGTAAAACTAATAATCTAATTGCGAATGCAGATGTAATATTTTGCCTTGATTTTTCAGTTTTAGCAAGAATTGAATCAATGGCAGAACCCGTAAGACAATCGAAGGCTCTAAAAGTTATGATTGACCATCATACTTTTCCAGAAGATTTTGCGGAATTTACTTACCACGATACAAAAGCAGCGGCAACGGCTCAATTGATATTTCAGTTAATAGAATTATTAGATGAAAAATATCTTTTAGACATTCCAATTTGTGAATGTTTGTATGCAGGAATCATGACCGATACTGGTTCGTTCAGACATCCAAGCACAACACCAGCCGTACATAGAATTGCGGCGGATATTATGGAATTGGGCGTAAACACAAATCTGATTCACCGAAGAATTTATGATAGTTCGACGCCAGAAAGGATGAAGTTTTTGGGATACGTTTTATCCGAAAAATTAGTTGTTTTGCCAGAATATAGAGTAGCTTATTTTACTGTAACAGAAGAAGAATTAAAGAGATTTAATTCACAAACGGGTGATACGGAGGGGATTGTAAATTATGGGTTACAGATTGAAGGAATCGTGATGTCGATTATTATTGTGGATAGACCCGAAGCCGTAAAGATGTCTTTTCGTTCAGTAGAAGAGTTTGCTGTTAATCAAATTGCCTCAAAATATTTTAATGGTGGCGGTCATAGAAATGCATCAGGCGGAAAAACAACTGGACTTGGTTTGACAGGAACAGTGGAAAAATTATTGAGTATTTTACCAGAATATCAAGAAATGCTTTTAGCGGTGAAAAGTTAAAAGTGGGCATAGAAACATTGATAGCATGATTTTGAATCATGCCATCAATTCTAAAATATCAATTTAAAATTAAAAACTAACGAATAACAAACAGAAAAATGTTCAAAAAACTAAGTGTAGTAATGCTTGCCGCCAGTATGTTGGTCGGTTGTAACAAAAACAAAGTTGAAGTAAAAGAAGGCGTAAAAATTCAATTTCATAGCCATGATGATAAAGCCAGAAAATTGAAGGACGGCGACATCGTTTCTTTCCTAATTAAAATAAAAACGGGTTCGGATTCATTGCTTCAAGAACAAGTGGATGCATCAAAACCTGCTCGTGATATGATTGCTGCTGCGGGTCAGGATGGATACAAAGGTTCTTTACGTGACGGGTTACGTTTATTATCATTGGGTGATAGTGCTACAATTTATGTTCCCGTTGATTCAATTGGAAAATCAGGACAGCAATTGCCTCCATTCCTTAAAAAAGGAACTGATATAAAATATACCGTAAAAATCTTGAAAGTACAGACTAAAGCTGAATTTGACAAAGATATGGCGGTTGAACAAGCGAAAGTAAAGGCAAGTGCTGAAACTCGTAAAGCACAATTACCTCAATTAATGGCTGATTATGTAAAAAAATCAGGAATGACATTTAAAACTACGGCTTCAGGTTTACAATATGCTGTGAAAACAGAAGGAACAGGAGATAGTCCAAAAAATGGAGATGTTTGCAAATGTAACTATGTAGGAAAATTCTTGGATGGAAAAATATTTGACCAAAATAAAAATATGGATATGCCTATTGGTGGCATGATTCCAGGATTTAATGAAGCATTGATGATGATGAAAAAAGGTGGAAAAGCCACATTCTTGATTCCTCCAGCTATTGGTTATGGCGAGCAAGGACAAGGACCAATTCCAGGAAATTCTCCATTGGTTTTTGAGGTAGAATTATTAGATTTCAAGAAAGGACAGTAATATATGGGGAGAAAAAAGAGAAGGGGGATAGGATGAGCAAAGCGCTTTTCTCCTATCTCCCTTCTTTCTTGAATTCTTTCCTCTTCACACAGTTTTAACAGTTTTTAACTTCCAAAAACGCAATCAATGTTGTTATTTTGCGTTTTATTTGAAAACTAAAATTACCTCTCGAACATCGAGATAATATAATGAGAATCAGATTATTACCAATTTTATTGTTTGGAACATTATTAGTTTCGTTGAGTTCATGTCTGTCAAAAGTGGTTTTGGAAGATGATATTATTTTACAACAAAACGAAACTCAAATTCAGCAATATATTAGTGCTAAAAAACTAACCACTCAAAAAGCATCTAATGGCGTTTATTATATCATCACAAATCCAAATCCAAATGGGAGAGTAATGTCTTTGGGTGATACTGTTCGAGTGCATTACGTTCTTTCGAGATTAGATGGTTTTAAGGTGGATAGTTCATCAATCCTTAAAAATCAGCCTTTTACGTTTTATAATAATTTAGCGAATAACAATGGAGGTAATACCAATATTTTTCTAAAAATGCTTCCCTTTATGCACGAAGGCGAGCAAGCAACTTTTATTTTGCCCTCGACTTTGGTAGGAGATTCACAGGGATTTCCGAATTTGCCTGCAAATTCACCGATACGTTGTGATATTTCATTCATGAAAATATACAGTGAAGAAGTTACAATTGATGAATATGTTGCCAAGAATAAAATTAATATAACGGAAAAGGTAACATTAGTGAGTACGACCACAGGGTACACAAATTATTTACGTTATATCCGTGTGAAAGATGGGGCAGCCGATGTTATTACTGGGAAAGTTGCTAAACTTAAATATACAGGAAGACTTTTAAATGGATTCGTTTTCGATAGCAACATTAGTAGAACAGACTCATTGAATTATACCATTGGTGGTACAAATTCTCTGGTGCAAGGTTTTGCTGCGGGTGTAGCAAAAATGAAACTCGGGGAAAAAGCAACCTTTATTTTTGCTTCTGGTTTAGGATACGGAAGAACAGGAAGTGGAGCCAAGATTCCTGGAGAATCAACGCTAATTTTTGATGTAGAAATGGTAGCTTTAAAAGACAAATAAAATAATGAACAAGAAATTTATATATATATTATTAATTTTTGGTTTGACGGGCTTAACGCTGGCTTGTTCAACAAATGCCCCAGATCCAACGCCAAGTACGGATGTATCCGCAGAAACTTTAGCTAAGATTACGGCTTATGGTACTTCAAAAGGATTAACATTTACTAAAAACACTGATGGTGTATTTTATGTGGTCAGTACGACAAAACCAACAGGGAGAGTACCTTTGGCTAATGAATACGTTAAGGTTCATTATACTTATACTAAATTAGATGGTACGATTTTAGACAGTACAGCGGTTAATCTGAATGTTCCTTTGGCGTATCCATATTTGGCTTATAATACTTTGTTAAATTATGCAGTTACACAATTGAAAGAAGGAGAAACAGGAACTTTTGTGTTTCCTCAGACAACAAATTCGACTGATCCAACAGCGTTGAAAGCAACGTTAATTTCTACTCGTAACGAAACAGAACAAGTTAATGAATATGTTGCACAGAAATATGCAGGATTAACTCCTAAGAAAACTGCTTCGGGAATTCAATATTTTATTTCAAAAAGTAGTGCAACGGGTGATTCTGTAAAAATAGCAAAATCAGCGATTGTTAATTATACAGGTAAATTCTTATTCAAGAACCGTAGTAGAGATACTAACGGATTTTATGTTTATACCGATCAATTCGACACAGGAAGTTTTACATTTGCTCTTGGACAATCTGCTGTTGTAGCAGGATTTGAGGAAGCCACAAAGCTCTTGAAAGTTGGCGATAAAGGTGTATTTATTTTTCCTTCTTCATTGGGTTACGGTACTAAGGGAAATCTCAATAATACGACTGGGGTATATTCGATTAACCCTTATACGCCTTTGCTTTTTGAGATAGAAGTTACAGGTGTTGTTAAGTAAAATAAAGACATTAAAAAAATAAAATCTGAGCCCTTTCGTATTGAAAGGGCTTTTTACGTTATAGAATTATGAAAACTAAACTTTGCTTTGCCACCAACAATGCCCATAAATTAGAAGAAATTCAAGCGATTTTAGGCGATAGTTTTGAATTGTTAAGTCTTAAAGACATTAATTGTACAAAAGAATTACCCGAAACAGGCAATACTCTTGAGGCTAACTCTTTGCAAAAAGCTCAATATCTTTACGACCATTATCAAGTGAATTGTTTTGCTGATGATTCAGGGTTAGAGGTTCATGCAATCGGGGGCGAGCCAGGCGTTGACTCTGCTCATTATGCGGGACCACAACGAAGTCACTCGGATAATATCAATCTATTATTAAAGAATTTAACGGATAAAAATGACCGTTCTGCCCAATTTAGAACGGTCATTACTTTAATTCAAAACGGAAAAGTTTCACAATTTGAAGGAAGTATTAAAGGCCAGATTATTAGTGAATTAAGAGGTAATGAAGGCTTTGGATACGACCCAGTTTTCGTTCCAGAAGGATATAAAACAACTTTTGCTGAAATGTCTTTAACCGAAAAAGGAAAAATTTCGCATCGGGCAAAGGCATTTGGAAAATTGGTGGCGTTTCTGGAAGTCTAACTATAAGATAACTATCTAAACTAAACCCACTAATAAGATGATTTTTCAAGAATACTATTGGCGAAATTTACCACACAAATTACCCCGACAAGATTGGTCGATAGTGTTCCTCATAATGTAATTCAACAATTTGAATTAGAGCAAAATATTGCCGTAAAACTTATTGAAGAAAATTATACAATTCCTCACGAGAGAAAGATTCAGATAGGAAAGCAATGGAAACGTAATTTTGCCAATTTTGATAAATATTTAGATACAAATACCGAAGGAAATCATTGGTTAAAACAACATGAGATTGCAAAAATCATAAGCGATACTTTTCATTATTGGCATAAACAGAGATATGATTTAGTAGCATTTACGATTATGTCAAATCATATTCATTTAGTAATTGATACATGGGATACGGGAAATTATGTAAAAACGGTTACAACCATTATGCAGTCTATTAAAAGACATACCGCAAGACAGTCAAATATTTTATTGAACCGTGAAGGGCAGTTTTGGCAACATGAAAGTTATGACCACCTGATTAGAAATGAAAAGGAATTTAAGAATATTATCAATTATATAGCTCAGAATCCTGTAAAGGCAGGTTTAGTAATAGATTGGCGTGACTATCCATATACTTTTATTGATGAAAATTATTTGTAAGCTACAATGTCTAAATATTTTAAACTTCCATTTTTTATATCAGTTTGCTGTAGCTCGAAATACTATTTCGAGGACGGACGAATAATTGGACTGAATTCTCGAAATGCTATTTCGAGCTACAGTAACAAATCTATTTTATTTTAATTATCATGAATTGATTGCTTAAAAGATTTCTCCCAAAATAGTTGAAAATCATTCAAACTTTTCTGAACTTCTACTATTATTTCAACCATTCAATTTCTCGGTTTCTGAAACCGACAATTTCTTCATGAAAACCACTTTTCGTTTTCCTCAAAAAACTGCTTATTTATTATTCTCTTTCTTATTTTTCATTTCTTGCTCTAAATTCGATAACGTTTCTGTATCGAATATGAACTTTGAAGATGAAGTACAATTGGCTCAAAATCTGGTGTTTACCTTCGATAAAGACTTGGTACGTGAATCTGATTTGAATACTTGGGAGGCGGAAACCTATCTTGAAATTTCACCCAAAGTGGAAGGTAAATTTAAGTGGACAGCTACGAATGAACTCGTGTTTTCACCAGCCGTGGGTTTTGAACCTGCTACGGAATATACCGTTACGATAAATAATTCAGTTACAGCAAAATCAGCAAAAAAATATGGATTGAGTTCTGATAAAATCAAGTTTCATACGCCTTATTTAAAATTGGAAAATGTGGAAAGTTATTGGACAAAATCTCGTGAAGATGGACAAGGAACTGCCGTTTTGAAATTGAATTTTAACTATCCAGTTAATCCTCAAGAAGTTGCAAAAATGCTCATGATTAAGGATTCTGATGATAAAAAATATGATTTTCAATTAAATCAAACGAGTTCTTCTACTACTATTTCACTCAAATTGAAAGGCATTTCTGATAGTGAAGGAAAATCTTTGAAAATTAGTTTAGAGAAAGGACTTTCTATGCCTAATGCTAAATATGAAACCACCGAAGAATTGACTTTGGAAACATCATTACCAGATATAAAAACTTTGGAAATTACGGATGTACAACACAATTTTGACAATAATCAAGGCTATGTGAAGGTAATTACTAACCAAACAATTAGTGTTCAAGATGTAGAGAAAGTTTATAAAATCGAAATTAATGGAGCATCCGAAACTGTTGAAGAACCCGTTTATGAATATGATTCTTTGGGGAATCCAATTGTGAAAGCACCTATGGCAGTAAAGGAAAAACCGAAAACACCCATACTTGAAACGAAGGCAGAAATTACAGAAAATGGATTTATTATCAGAGGCGACTTTAATGAAACGGATAATTATACTTTAACAATAAACAAAGAAGCGAAAGGAGTTTTAAACGCTTTATTATCAGATGATTATGTAAAAGATTTGTATTTTGGAGCGATGCCTGCTTCGATTGGATTTGTCAATAAAAAAGCTGTTTATTTATCATCTAAAGGAAATAAAAATATTGC
>JACMRQ010000411.1 GCA_014376355.1 Arcicella sp.
CCTTGCATCAAAAGGTTGGTTTCAACTCGTTGGTAGCCTTCTGGGAGGATAATATTGGGAATAATTACGTGGTCTAAACAAGTGGTTAGTCCGCAAGTAGTACATTTAAAATGAACGTGTTCATGATGATGTTTATGGTCTCCTGAATGACAACTATCTTTACAAATAGCGTATTTCACGCCACCTTCATCATCTAAAACCTTATGAATTAACCCTTTATCTACAAATGTTTTTAAAGTTCGGTAAATGGTCACTCGGTCAAAACGGTCTTTTAATGGCAATTCTACGTCTGCATGAGCAAGCGCATGAGATTTGCTCATGAATACCTCCAAGATTTCCTCCCGACAGTCAGTTTGACGGAGTTTGTAGTCTTTTAGTATGGATTTTACTTCGCTCATTTTGGTTATATTTTTTATTGTAGCCCTAAAACAATTTATCCCAAGGAATACGACTTAACAAAAGTACAAGTCCTAAACCATAAAAAATCAACGCATTTTTATGTTTTACTGCTGAATCAATGGTTTTTTTGTTTTTGGAATAGCCAATTGTAATCAAAATAATGGCAATAATATTTGTGGTAACATGTTCTACGGCAATTTTACGATATACTTTATACTCTGGATTAGTTACTAAATCTGAGCCAAAATCTTGGATAGCTTTTAATCCAAAAGGGCTCAAGAACAAATACAAAACTAAGCCAATCAGCAACTGCGTATGATTTGAAATCAAGAAGAAAAGACCCAATTTACGGTCAGTTTCTGCAAATACCATTTTACCACTAAGTCCCATTGCTGCCCTCACTAAAACAGCCAAACCCAGTAGCATCACAACAAAGAAAAGTGCTTTGTGAATAAGTTGAAAAATTTCGTACATAATTTTATGGATTTTGATTTATTATTTTTCTTCAAAGATACTAAACAATGTATTCCTATATGAAGTAATATTGCAAAAACATCAATCACAACAAATACATGAAAAAACAATTATTAATTCCTGTCTTATGCATCGCAAGTATGGCTTTCGGTTCATTCATAACAAAAACCATTGAAAATCAACCCATTACTGTTGAAATTGTTAAACAAGCTGAGAAAATTATGGGCTTGGAATTTACGTCTGCCGAAGCAGATTCAATGCTAATTGAGTTGACTGATACTCGCAAAAATTTTGAGGATATTCGTAAAGTTGAACTCAAAAATGAGGTTTCGCCCGCTTTACTTTTCAATCCTCTACCCGTTGGTTTTGAGTTTGAAAAAGGTCAATCCTCTTTTAAAGCCTCTGATTTAAAGTCGGTTAAGATGCCTTCCGATAAAAACGATTTAGCTTTTTATAACGTTCGTCAATTAGCTGAATTAATTCATACTAAGAAAATTTCTTCCGTAGAATTAACCAAATTTTATTTAGAAAGACTCAAAAAATATGACCCTCAATTACAGTGTGTCGTAACGCTCACAGAGGATTTAGCCTTGAAACAAGCCGCTCGAGCAGACGCTGAAATTGCCACAGGAAAATATCGTGGATTGCTTCACGGTATTCCTTATGGAGCCAAAGATTTATTGGCAAAAAAAGGTTATAAAACTACTTGGGGTTCTGTGCCTTACAAAGACCAAATGCTTGATTATGATGCAGTTGTAGTGGAAAGATTGGAAAAAGCGGGAGCAGTTCTGTGTGCTAAATTAACTTTGGGAGAATTGGCTTGGGGAGACGTTTGGTTCGGAGGAACAACTAAAAATCCTTGGAATCTCAAACGGGGTTCGTCAGGATCATCGGCGGGTTCGGCTTCGTCAGTTTCGGCAGGATTATTACCTTTTGCCATTGGCTCTGAAACGCTTGGTTCGATTGTTTCACCTTCGTCTGAATGTGGAGATACGGGATTGCGACCTACTTTCGGACGTGTGCCTCGTACAGGAGCAATGGCATTAAGTTGGTCGATGGACAAATTGGGGCCTATCTGTCGAACTGTGGAAGATTGTGCCATTGTTTTTAATGCTATTTATGGAAAAGATGGGAAAGATTTGACTGTTATGGATGCACCTTTTCAATTTGACGGAACGAAAAAAGATTTGAAAGGCATTAAAATTGGCTTTTTGAAAAGTGATTTTGAAGGGAAATATGGTAATAAAAAAACTGATTCTTTGACTTTGATAATGATGAAAAAATTGGGTGCTACCTTAATTCCGATGGAGTTACCAAGTCTTCCTTCCAATGATATTAGTTTTCTCTTAACCGTTGAAGGAGCAGCTGCTTTCGATGATTTAACTCGTTCCGGAAAGGACGATTTAATGGTTCGTCAAGTCAAAAATGCCTGGCCTAATGCTTTTCGGGCGGCTCGTTTTGTGCCTGCCGTTGAATATATACAGGCAAATCGTCATCGTTCATTATTAATTCAAGATTTTCATAAGAAATTGGGTGATATTGACGTTTATTTGTCACCAGCTCTTTCAGGTAAGAATCTGACGATGACTAATTTGACAGGACATCCTTGCGTAGTTCTACCAAATGGTTTTCGTCCAGAAGGTCGCCCAACGAGTATAACTTTTATGGGTAAATTGTTTGGAGAAGGAAAATTATTGCAAGTAGCCAAAATCTATCAAGATGCAACAGACTTTCATTTGAAACATCCTAAATTATGATATTTTAGAGATGTATCACAGTGTATGAATGAACCGTTCTCTGATAATTTTAAAGAGAGGACGGTTCATTTTAAAATATTTTAAAACCCGCTTCAAAAATAACCAATCTGTCTTGTGTAACTTTGTAGAATACAAAAATAATAAAGAGGTAATAATTCATAAAAATGAAATTTATAACATTAACCATTTTTTTTTCTATTTTATTGGTCTTCAATAGTTTAGCACAAAAAAACAAATCTATTCCTGCCGAATCTACTGAACAATATCCTGTTCCTACAACTTCATCTAATCAATTGTTTTACATTCAACGAAGTTCAAATATTAACGCCATTATTTATGATGCAAATGTAGGGATTGATAAGAAATTAGATGCTAAAAATCCTGTTCATACTTACTGGGTGCTTTATACACAGGGTGGTAAGAAACAAGAACTTACGAGTATTCAACGCTCATTAGCCTATGGGCTTCACACACGACCGACTTCTTCAGAAGCGGGGAGTTATGAGGGCTATTTTTTTGCCTACCGAAAAAGAAAATTTGTGGTTAAACTTAATCCAAAAGGTGAACCGATAGCTTTATTTCCAATTAATGGAAAAATGCAAATTTTGAAAAAAGTTTTTGTTAAAGTGGATGAAAGTGGCATGATGCCTTCGGTAATTTCAGTTGAACTTTGGGGACGTGATACTATTACGGATAAAGAAGTTTACGAGAAATTTAAGCCATAAATTTATTTATGATTATTGTTTACTCATACTCAAAACAGTAGATAATCAAGAAATTATATTATCCCTAAAAAACCTCCTATCAGTTTGATATTCCATTGAACACATAAAAACTTTTTTGAAAACTGAATAATTTATTTTTGAGTTATAGTATCAGTTTTGAGATGTAGGCGGTAGTCTTTTTAGCTCAAAAATCATATCTGATTTAATACCAAAACTTAAAAATAATATGTTACAATTTCTGAAATATGTGTTTGCAACCATCGTAGGATTGCTATTATTTACTATTATAGGTTTTTTTCTTCTCGCAGGAATTGGTGCCGCCATTGGCTCTTCAAGTGATGCCGTTTCGTTGAAAGATAATTCTGTCTTGAAATTAGACTTGAATCGTCCTATCGTAGAAAATGTTTCTGATGATGATAATCCCCTTAAAAATTTGGCCGGTCCTTTTGCCGGTGGTGCTGATAATGTAGGGATGGTTCAACTCCGTGATGGATTGAAACGTGCCGCTGCTGATAGTCACATTAAAGGAATTTATCTTCAAGCCAATTATCCACAAGCTGGATATTCTACGTTGGAAGAAATTCGCAATGCCCTTCTCGAATTCAAAAAATCAGGAAAATTTATTTATTCTTACGGAGAAATGTTCTCTGAAAAAGGCTATTATGTTACTTCAATGGCGGATAAAATTTATCTAAATCCAGCGGGTGGAATGGACTTTAATGGTATTAGTGCTGAGGTAAGTTTCTTTAAAGGTGCATTGGATAAATTGGATATAAAGCCAGTTGTTTTTAGAGTAGGAGAGTACAAATCTGCCGTTGAACCGTTTTTACGTGAGAATATGAGTGATGCCAATAAATTGCAATATGCTTCATTATTAGGTTCATTAAACGACCATATTTTTAGTCAAATTGCTGCTTCAAGAAACGTGCAAGTAGCTGATTTAAAGAAAGTAGCAGATGAATTGATTGCTTATAAACCACAAGGTGCGTTATCGTCGAAATTAATTACAAATGTTGGATATTATGATGAATTTGAAGCGGATATTAGAAAAATTCTGAAAAGAGATGCCGATGATAAAATTGATTACATAAGTTTTACAAAATTTATGAAGGCCAAATCATCCATTAAATACAATGATTCTGATAATAAAATCGCTGTAATTGTAGGTGAAGGAACAATCGTTGGAGCAAAAGCCGACAAAGGAAATATTGGTTCGGATGATTGGGTGGCTGAACTCAGAAAGGCTCGTGAAGACAAAAATGTGAAGGCAATTGTCTTAAGAATTGATAGCCCAGGCGGTTCAGCATTAGCTTCGGATGTGATGTGGAGAGAAGTGGAATTAACTAAAAAAGTGAAGCCCGTGATTGCATCAATGGGCGATTATGCCGCCTCTGGTGGATATTATATGGCAATGGCGGCAGATACTATCGTGGCTCAACCAACAACAATAACAGGTTCAATTGGAATTTTTGCCCAGTTTTTTAACTTCGATAATTTCTTAAAAAATAAATTAGGGGTAACTACCGACCGTGTTAATACCAATGCTCACTCAGATTTCCCAACGGTTACTCGTGATATGGACGAATTTGAAAAAGCATGGTTTCAGAAGAGTATTGAGGCTGGTTACGAATCCTTTACCTCAAAAGCAGCAAAGGGGCGTAAAATGAATATCGATAAATTAAAAACCCTTGCAGGTGGACGTGTTTGGTCTGGTTTGGAAGCAAAACAAAATGGATTAGTAGATGTTTTAGGAGGCTTGGAAGATGCTGTAAAAATTGCCGCTAAGAAAGCAAAACTAAAAGATGGCGATTTTAAAACTAAGTTTTATCCACAACCAAAAGGTTTTATTCAAGAATTTTTTGATAAGAAAGAAGATGAGGCAGAAGCCAAAATGATGACTGCTCAGTTCGGTGATTTAGCTCCTTATGTAAAGCAATTAAAAACCTTAAAATCTCGTGAAGGTGTGATGATGTTAATGCCAGAGGTAATTGAATTTAAGTAGATTAATTTCGATATTTGATGTTCATATTAGACGAACATCAAATATCGAAATTAAAATTTAACTCCAAAATCCAAATAAAACGCTCCATTTTTCGTTACTAAATCTCCAAAACTACGATCACGGTTAATTTCTGACAAACCTCGCTGATATTGAATTCCGAAGAAAAAAGCATCTCCACCTCGATTTAATGATTTTTCACCGCCAATTCCTAACAGTAAACCCACATCTCCTAAACCAAATATACTTTGTGAACTTGCCAGACGTTCTTGATATTGAAAAAGGGCATTACGAGGTTTATCCATGGCTTTTTCGGCAATTTTTAAATCCAACGTTCCGCCAAATTGCAAGAAAAGTGGGGTGTCTTGAAGGATTTGGTCACTGAAAATTTTCATGGTGATTGGTACTTGCAAATATTGCAAATTAAAATTCGCCTGCGTCCCTCGGATTTCTTCTGCTGTTAAGGGAGTTGTTTTAAATAATTCATTATCGTAAAAACTGCCGTGCATTGTATAATTTACACTTTTAACAGTGTACCAAAGTCCCGTACTGAATGCGTACTTGTCTGTGATGTACATATCAACAACAGGTCCTAAACTTAATCGAACATTTGCCCCATTTGAAGCAAAAGTTTTGAAATTCTTAGAGGCATCAACATAGTTAATTATGAAACCAGGCGAAAATTTAAAGCCTATTTTTAACTTATAAAAACGACTAAAAAATCCTCTACCATAATTTCTCCCATAATTTGATTCATAAGTATACCTTTGAGAATATCCTTGATAAACTCCCAAGAGAATAAAAAGGCTTAGTAATACGTTTTTCTTCATAATTTTGTAAGGATTTTATTTCGATATTTATTGCTTAATAATTATGTAAAGGAGTTTGAGTTTGATAATAACCAGAAATAACTAATATCGATTAAAAACAATTGAAACAACTATGAAATACTTAAATTTCAATATTCTTTTTTTTCTACTATTGTTAGTATCCGCTTGTAATTCCAAAGAAGACAAATTGTCGTCTTCTGAGCCTGACTTCAATAACGTAAAAGTTATAATAAATATTAAACGACTTGATAAAGAATTGTTTGCGTGCCAAAGTAAGAATGAACTATTAGCTTTTTTTAATAAATATCCCACTTTTATTAGTAATTATTTTCAAGTTTCATTGGTAGATTTTGATAGATTGGCAGCACAAATTTTACCATTAGTTCAAAATCAGGGGCTTCAAGATTTCTATAAACAGTCACAAGAACCTGCCTTTTTTGGAGGAAAAACCCTTGAGAATGAGTTTCGTACTGCCTTTCAACACATCAAATATTATTACCCTAATTTTAAAGAACCCAAAATCTATACCATATTTTCAGGCTTTTTTGGACAAGGTAATTTAAAGACTCCAGAATTGACCGTTTCAGACTCGGTAATCTACATAGGATTAGATTATTTTATGGGTAGAAAAGGAAAATATCTGCCCGATGTTTATGACTATCAACTTCGTAAAACTATTCCAGAAGCCGTTGTTCCGCAAACTGTTTTATTACTCTCACAGCGATATAATGAAACAAATCCGAAAGATAAGACGTTGTTATCTGATATGGTTTGGTATGGTAAAAGTTATGTTTTTGCTCATACAATGATGCCTAAAAAAGCGGATAGTTTATTGATTGGTTACACAACCCAACAAATAGATGAAAGTTATGAATTTCAGAAAAATATTTGGGCACATTTTATTGATAATCAGTTACTTTATAATACTCAAGACCCCATAAAATCTAAATATATTAATGAACGACCAACAACCCCAGAAATTGGAAAAAATTGTCCAGGTACAATTGGAAGATGGTTAGGGTGGCGAATTGTAGGAAAATATTTTGATGAAAATGAAAAATTTAAAATTCAAGATTTAATGAAACAGACCGATGCCCAGAAAATTTTTGAAGCATCAAGATATAAAGGATTGCCCGATGAAGAGTAATTAGTGTTCAAAATTCAATAGTTGTAAGATCTTGAATCTTAACAATATTCTCAACCAAATCTAAACTCGATAATAAATCCAAAAAAATGAAAATTCAAAAACTATTATTGCTTTTTGCTTTTATCAGCATCAGTAATCTCTCAAATGCACAATTATATAAATCAGCTTTGGGCATACGATTAGGACCATCAAACGGTGTTACTTTTAAAAGTTTTATTAATAAAAATGCCGCTATTGAAGCCATTGCTACTTTTAGATATCAAGGCATTGGTTTGACGGGTTTGTATGAAATTCACGGTAGAGCCTTTAATTCCAGAGATTTCAACTGGTTTATTGGCGGTGGCGGACACGTATTTTTATGGGGAAATGACCGCCCAAAGTTTTTAGATAGAGAACAAAGTTTGGTTTTGGGCTTAGACGGAATTTTGGGTTTAGAAGCCAAACTAAGAGGCATTCCATTAGCTATTAGTTTAGACTGGAAACCTACTATAAACATCGTTAACTATAGTGGATTTTGGGGTGACGAAATCGCTTTATCTCTGCGTTATACTTGGTAAAATAGAAACCAAAAAGGGGGTGATTTTCTAAGAAAATCACCCCCTTTTTGGAAATTGAGAGAAATTATTTAACCATTAAATTACCTCTCATTTCACCACCTGGATTTGCTGGTGTATGAAAATTTACATACATAATGCCATTCAATAAATCAGTCTCCTGTGCCGTAGTAAGCATTGTTGTAAAAGAAATAGGTGACATTAAACTGGTAAATGGGAATGTTACGCCACCCGATTTTGTAGCATTTGTTGGAACTGCCTGCGTATGAATATGTCCTGCCGTTGGCGTAATTCCATTAAGCGTAGTGCTAACCGTCAACATTTTAGTCGTTTGGTTATACGTTCCAGTAGTTGTGCCTGTTGCTGATGAAGTAACCATTGGAAGTTCGTTAGCACCAGAAAGTGAAGTTGAAACTTGATAAATTTTATCTGGATTCATAGCTACTTCGTCTTTTTTACAAGAAAATGCTATCACAGAAATAGCTAATAACGATAATAATAATAAATTTTTCATGAGAATTTAAATTTTGTGAAATTGGAAAATGATTTTTGTAAAAATGATGTTATTTAACTCATACGATTATAAACTCATTATGGTTGCTTTTGTTATCATAATTTAATTAATTACTCATTTCATCGAAATAAAAATACCACAATAAAATTCAATGGCAAAAAGAAATTTAGGGTCAGAAGTATCACCCGAAGACAAGAAAAAAGTAAGTAAAGAAGGCTTCCAAAAAGCTTTAAAAATTTTCAGATTTACCCTCCCCTACAAAGGTACATTCTTCGTAGGTTTTATATTTTTAATCCTCTCGCAGATAACTTCCATGAGTATCCCTTTATTGATGGGACAAATGGTCGGAGCAATTGTTTCTCCACAAAAATCTGTAAATCAAGGGGTTGCAAATATTTCAAGCAATGGTTTCAGTCAGAAAATTGAGCATATTCTAAATCCAAGTTCCAGCCAATTGACTTTAAATGACGTAACATTTTTATTCGCTTCCTTACTGATTCTACAAGCAATATTTTCGTTTTTTAGAGTCTATACTTTCACACAAGTTTCGGAACAATCTATGCGAGATTTGCGGAAAACACTTTATACAAAAATAATTACGCTACCGATTCCATTTTTTGAAAAAAATAGGGTAGGGGAATTAATGAGTAGAATTACAACTGATATTACGCAACTACAAGATGTGCTTTCAATAACCTTAGCGGAATTCTTTCGTCAGATTTTTACGCTTGTGGGAGGAATAATTTTAATTTCTTTTCTTTCGAGTAAGCTAACGATGTTCATGCTTTTGACCTTTCCATTTCTGGTGGTTGCAGCAATTATTTTTGGCAAATTTATTCGTAAAAACTCCAAAAAAGTACAAGATGAATTGGCTTCTACCAATATTATTGTTGAAGAAACTTTGCAGTCAATTAATGTGGTCAAAGCATTTACCAACGAAGATTTGGAAGTAAAACGATACAGTTCATCTGTTCAAAAAGTAGTTGATTATGCCATGAAAGCCGCAACCTTTAGAGGTGCATTTATTTCATTCATCATTTTTGTATTATTTGGTGGAATCGTAGGCGTTGTTTGGTATGGCGGAAACTTAGTTTTGCAGGGAGAATTAGCATTCAAAGACCTTTTTACATTCATAATTTATACAGGTTTCATTGGTGGTTCCGTTGGTGGATTGGGAGATATGTACGCTCAAATTCAAAAAACAGTAGGTGCTTCTGAACGGATTTTGGAGATTTTGGAAGAAAAATCGGAGATTGAAGTTGGATTAAATAAAAAAGTGAGTCAGAAGTCAGAAGTCGTAGGCAAACCTGCAAAACACAATTCACCACGTACAACTAAAATTCAATATAAAAATGTTGCCTTTTCCTATCCATCACGTCCAGATATGGAAGTTTTGCGAAATATTACTCTTGAAGTAAAATCAGGGGAGAAGATTGGTTTAGTAGGATATTCAGGAGCGGGAAAATCAACCATTGTTCAATTATTAATGCGTTATTATAAACTTACAGGTGGACAAATTTTGGTTGACGGCAAGAATATTAACGAATATAATTTAACGGAACTTCGCAAAAACATTGCTATTGTTCCTCAAGAAGTAATGTTATTTGGCGGAACAATTTATGAAAATATTGCTTACGGAAATCCAGAAGCCTCTGAAAATGAGGTAATTGAAGCATCTAGAAAAGCCAATGCTTTTAATTTTATCGAATCGTTTCCCGAAAAATTTCAAACTATAGTAGGAGAGCGTGGTGTAAAACTCTCGGGCGGACAACGCCAACGGGTTGCCATTGCAAGAGCCATTCTGAAAAATCCATCTATTTTAATTTTGGATGAAGCTACAAGTGCCTTGGATTCTGAATCGGAAAAATTAGTACAAGATGCTTTGGATACTTTAATGCAAAATCGTACAACTATTATTATTGCTCACCGTTTGGCAACCATTAGAAATGTAGATACCATTTACGTCTTGAAAGAAGGTGAAGTTTCCGAACAAGGCTCACACGATGAATTAGTCTTGATTGAAAATGGAATTTATGCAAACTTAGTAAAATTACAGTTTGAGAACGGTTTGGTGATGGAATCTTATACTCCAAAATTATAGTTTGATAATTTCCTAAAAACGCAGACTAATTTATAAAAGTCTGCGTTTTTTTGTGGTAACTTTGTTACAAAGCAATATTTTGTATTAAATATATACAAAAAAATAATTGTATATTTATATTTAAATGGCTTATTTATTTAACTTTCCTAAGCGGAATATATCAAAACTTGTTATAATCACTTACAAATTAATAGTATGAACAAATGTATTTTCTTAGATCGTGATGGTGTATTGAATGTTGATAGAGTGGATTATGTCTATCGACTTGAAGATTTGATAATTCCTGAAGGAACCATTGAAGCCCTCCAAAAATTAAAAGCTGCGGGCTATTTGTTGATTGTTATTACGAATCAGTCAGGGATTGCGAAAGGGATTTATTCTCGGGAAGATGTCTGGAAATGTCATAATTATTTCCAAGAACAATGCGGGAATTTGTTAGACGATATTTATTTCAGTCCTCATCACGAAAAGTTTACGACAAATTCTTTAACTCGTAAACCTGATTCGCTTATGATTGAAAAGGCAATGGCAAAATATCAAATCGACCCAAATACCTCTTGGATGATTGGCGATGCTCATCGAGATATGCACGCAGGCAAAAAAGCGGGCGTTAAAACGATTCATATCACGCATAAACCTGAAGAATCTCATTCAGCCATAACGACAGATAACTTATTGAATGCCAGTAATTTGGTATTGCAGTAAAAAAAGAGGAGGTAGCCATTAGGCTATCTCCTCTTTTTCCTGTCTCCACTTCTTGGGTTTTTCCCCCCACCTTTCGGATTTCCGCCTCTCGAATCTTTTGAACTACGTCTCGAATCATCTCTTCTTGAGGTTCTCTCTCCGCCTCTTTGTACTTTACCATTAGCACCAACCAATAATAAATCCATGCTTCTGCGGGCAAGATTACACTCTTTTACTTTCACCTGTAATTTATCTCCAAAGGTGAAAACTTTACCATTCCGTTGTCCTACAATTCTGTAATTATCACGGTCATAATCATAGAAATCATCTTTTAAATCGACCATTCTAATCAATCCTTCGGATGCCGTTTCTGTAATTTCAACAAAAATTCCAAATTCTGTAACGCCTGAAATAATACCGTCCCAAACTTTATCATCATCCATCAAACTCATGTATTCCACTTGTTTGTATTTGATTGAGGCTCTTTCGGCTTCGGCTGCCATTTTCTCTCTTTCTGAACTATGTTTACAACGCAATTCCCAAGGTCCACGCTCCAAAGGTTGTCCACCATCAAGGTAATGCTGCAACATTCGATGAGCCATCATATCAGGATAACGCCTAATTGGACTCGTAAAATGTGAATAAAATGGAAATGCTAAACCAAAATGTCCGATTGGATCAGTGCTATATTTTGCCTTCGACATGGTGCGAATGGCTAAATTTTCAAGAATATTTTGTTCAGGCTTGCCTTCAACATTGTGCATTAATTCGTTGAAAGACTGACTAATTCTGGCAACTTCCGTATCAACATTATAGCCAAAACGTTTGGCAAAAGTTGAAAAATTCTTGAGTTTTTCAGGGTCTGGGGCATCGTGGATACGATAAACCATTGTATTGCGTGGCTCCGTTTTTTTGAGATTAAATACATATTCTGCCACTTTTTTATTGGCAAGTAACATAAATTCTTCAATCAATTTATGAGCATCCACTCGCACTTTTTGATAAACTCCCAATGGCTTTCCATCTTCGTCTAATTGAAATTTCACTTCAACCGTTTCAAAATTTACTGCCCCCTTCGCAAATCGTTCATCCCGTAATTGATGAGC
>JACMRQ010000412.1 GCA_014376355.1 Arcicella sp.
AAAACTTCGGGTTGAGGAAACACTTTTTTTCCTTCCGATTGGAGCTTTTTGAGTGCTTCAAGGTTAACATTCTCAATTTCAATCGTAATCACTTCGCAATCTTGTCCGAATTGATAAACTGTGTCAAAATCTTGGAAAGAACCTACCACAAACTCAGGAGCAATTTTTGCACAAGGAGCATCCGCATCTGGGTCAAGAATCTTGACGTGAATATCTAAATCTATGGCAGCTTGGAGCAACATTTTGCCCAATTGTCCACCACCTAATAAGCCTAATTTTTGCATTTTTTTGATAATAGCGTATTAATTTATCCAAAATTACGCTGAATTCTCTAAACCTTCTTAAATTTGTGGAATAGAATTAATTAGCGAGGTGAAAATCGCTTCAAGAATAAGATGAAAAAATCAGTAGATATACGTTTTAGGGTAATTTCAGGGATGATTTTATTGGCGGCAATTAGTCGTTTTCTGCCAATTGCGATGCCTTCAATGAATAATTTTTCTCCAGTAGGAGCAATGGCATTATTTGGAGGAGCCTATTTTGTTAAAAAACACTGGGCATTTATCTTTCCGATGATTGCTCTTTGGCTATCAAACTTAGTATTAAATAATGTTTTTTATACAAAATATTACCCAACATTTTCTTTCGGTTTTGAATTGGCAGTTTTCGTGAGTTTTGCTCTGGTTGTGGCAATTGGAATTGTAGTTTTGAAGAAAGTAAATCTTACTAATTTATTAATAGCTAATGTTTTAGGAACGATTGGTTTCTTTTTAATTTCTAACTTTTTTGTATGGGCAGGAGGGAAGATGTACCCACAAACAATGGAAGGATTTATAACTTGTTATACAATGGCTCTTCCATTTTTGAAAAATACTTTGATTAGTAACCTGTTGTATTCAGCTGTGATGTTTGGGGTTTATGAATATGCTAAAACTCGGGTGAAAGAATTAGCAGTTGTGCGTGCGTAAAGAAAATATAATTTCATTAAAGGAGCCTGTGAATTGTAAAATTTGCAGGCTTTTTTTGTTAAATACTTATGTAAAGATAAAATTATTGAACGGTCTGATTATTGTTTGACCCAAACATTCTCTGTGTTAGACGATAGTCAGACCGCTAATAACCAGATAAATTATTGTTTTACATCAATAGAACAACAAGATAAAAAATGATGTTAAACGGATAGACAACATTTAAACCTACGAAAATTATGCTTCTCCAATCAAAAATCCTTTGGTGGTTATTTAACCTAAAAGCTGCTTCCACCAATTGTATGCCCGAAGCCAGAATAAACGGTTTTAATAATAAAGGACATTTTTTTAAAGTTTCTCAACCCTTTAAAATGTCCAAACAAGTTAATGAATGTTCGGGAATGGTGGCTACTTCAAAAGACACCACTTTTTGGGCAAATAATGATAGTGGAGGCAAAGCAGAACTGTATGAAATTGATAAAAGAGGAAAATTATTATCTATATTACCGCTTCCAAAAACAAAAAATCAGGATTGGGAAGAAATTACTCGGGATGAAAAAGGAAATATTTACGTGGGAGATTTTGGGAATAATGCCAATACTCGCAAAGATTTAACCATCTATAAATTTCCAGAAAATCAGCCCGATAAAATAGAAAAAATCACCTTTAATTATGCCTATCAAAAACAGTTTCCTCCAATAAAAAATGAATTAAATTATGATTGTGAAGCCTTTTTTGCCCTTGGAGATAGTTTGTATTTATTCACGAAAAATCGAGGGAATAAAGCAGTAAGACTATACGCTTTGCCTACCCAAGCGGGCAATTATTCGATTATTCACAAAGGAGATATTTTTATTAACACGATGGTAACGGGTGCGGCAATAAGTCCCGATAAAAAGACTTTTGCTTTATTGACTTACGGAAAAGTGTTTTTGTTTGGTATTGATAATCAACAAGTTGACTTTAAAAAACCAATTGATTGTTTTAAATTTGCTCACAAACAGTCGGAGGCAATTGTGTTTATTTCCAATAAAGATTTAATGATTTCTAATGAGCAAGGCGAGTTGTTTACGATTGTAATGGAGCGTTGACAGAGTGAAGAATGTTATTAGAAACTATTATTAAATATAGTAAGATGATTAACAAATTGTAAAATGAAATAAATGCAAGGCATCCATAAAAAATGGGATTAAAGATTTATAATCTCTAATCCCATTTTATTTAATTTTACTTATTTCTGTCTAAAATATATTTGAATTGGTACGCCCGTAAAATCAAAATGTTCACGCATTTGGTTTTCTAAATAACGTTCATAACTCTCACGAATATATTGTGGAAGATTCGAGAACATCACAAATGAGGGTGATTTTGTTGGTAATTGTGTCATATATTTGATTTTGATGTACTTACCTTTCCATGCTGGCGGAGGATAATTCTCAATAACCTTCAACATCACGTCATTCAATTTTGAAGTAGGAATTTTTCTGGTTTTGTTTTCATAAACTTCCAAAATTTTCTCTACTGCTTGGAAAATACGCTGTTTCTCTTTTACTGAAGTAAAAATAATTGGCATATAATTGATTGGAGCCATGCACTGACGAACGGCATCTTCCAAATTTTTAGAAGTCATCGCATCTTTTTCAACCAAATCCCACTTATTAATCATCAATACAATTCCCTTTTTTGCACGGTCAGCCATCGAAACAATATTCATATCCTGCGACTGTAATCCCGTTTGCAAATCAATGGTAGTAGCATCAATCAAAATAACGGCAATATCACATTCTTCCATTGCCTTAATTGTCCGCAAGAAAGAATAATATTCAATATTATCTTCCATTTTTGCTTTGCGACGAATTCCAGCGGTATCAGTAATAATAAAATCCTTACCATACATATTATAATGGTTGTCAATCGCATCACGAGTTGTGCCTGCAATATCCGTTACAATACTTCTTTCTTTGCCCAAAAGGGCATTCAAGAATGATGATTTTCCTACGTTTGGCTTACCTAAAATGGCAATTTTAGGAATTCCTGCCGTTGGATTTTCGTAAGGTTCTTCTGGAAAATGCGCTACAACAGCATCTAATAAATCTCCCGTTCCTGAACCACTTTCTGCCGCAATGGCGTAAGGATCGCCCATGCCTAATTGATAAAACTCAACGGCTTCCATTCCTTTTTCGTAGGTATCGGCTTTGTTGGCAACGATATAAACGGGTTTTTTCGACTTACGAAGTACTTTTGCAAAGTCTTTATCCAAATCGGTTACACCCGTTGAACAATCTACCACAAAAAGACAAACATCCGATTCTGAAATGGCAAGTTCAACTTGCTCACGGATTGCTCCTTCAAAAACATCATCCGACCCATGAACGTATCCGCCCGTGTCGATGACCGTAAAAAATTTACCAATCCACTCTCCGTATCCGTAGTGGCGGTCACGAGTTACACCCGAGACATTATCCATGATTGCCTTTTTCTGTTCGATAAGGCGATTAAAAAGTGTTGATTTACCCACGTTCGGGCGACCAACAATTGCAACAATATTTGACATTTTACTGGTTTTGTGAGCTGTTTCCTGCTTACTGTAATTGATTAATTTTCTGAATTTCAGCGTTTTA
>JACMRQ010000413.1 GCA_014376355.1 Arcicella sp.
ATTTGGTGGTCAATATTTACTTTGGATTGTAAATGTCTGTATCGCTTAAAATTCATGTAGCAAAGCTACTAATTCAACCCTTAAATCTCATAATGGGAATTACTGATCAAGATAATTCTAAAAAATTAAGTGATTGAAAATCAGTAAGTTACACTTTATGAAATCTTAAAATGGAAACAGTAAGTATTTGATTTTTAGAGAGTTACACTACGCTATGTAATTTTTGGCCCAATAAGGGACTTGCAACCTATTAAGGCTTTGCTGGACTTAACATAAATTGTCGCTTACAAATAATATTGCTGCCATTTATTTAGATGAATCTTTAGTGCCGTTAATTATTGGCATCAGTAAAATATCAGACAACTTGAAAAAATCGCTTGTTTCTTATGAAACTCAAGTACAAGATATTGAAAAGTTAATGAATCAAAAAATGCCTCAAATTTATTGTGATAAACCAAACACGCCTATACCAGTTGAGATTGGGGAATATGTCAGTATTTCATTAGCGATTTCTATTTTTCTTTCTGTCTTCTGGATGGGATTGGTTGTTTTGAAATCAAGTGAAAAAAATATTCACATTTTGTGAAACTATTTGAACTCGTAAAATATCATGAAAAATCAGATAATTATTTTATTGAAAAATACAATTATAGGAAGTTTCAAAAAGGTGAAATTTTATTAAAAAAAGATAGTATATATTTATAATCAATGATAATTAAATCGATATTCAGTTCAATAACTTGTAAGACGACATTTTTACAGCTAACTTTAATTGGGAATAAGTAGTAAAGCGACATTTTTTCAAAGAGATTATCTAATTAAAACATACTTATAAATAAATTGTAATATATTGATAATCAAAATATTACAATTTTATAAGTATGTTTTAACAGTTGCTTATTCGACATTTTAAAAAATTACTTTTTAATAATTTTTTGCTCTTAATATTTTATTAACTGTATTGAACAACACTTTTAGAGGTGAAATTTTAGTATTATGTAAAATAATTTCTATCTATATGATTAATCTTCAACACTTTACAGAAATAATAATATTTATTCTTAGAATTGATATTAGTCACTTCAATCTTTTTAATTTAGTTTAAGGTTAAGACGACATTTTTACACTCATATCAAGTAATATATTTTAAACCATAACTAATTGGTTATCAATTAGTTAATAATTTTTATTTGTTAAAAATTATTATTAAAGCGACATATTTACATCGTATAACATACTTTCAAATTATGTGGATTATACTCTTAAATGCAAATAAATATTTTACTCATTATAATAAGGCGACATTTTTACACTTTGAAGTAAATACTTTCATCAGAAATTTAAGCTATATTTAAGGAGATTGTCATTGTGTTTATATCTATTTTTAGCGAAATCTAACTTTAACACTATTATTTTTAGTAATTTTTGTTGATTTATAAATTTTATCATATTATTTGTATGATTTAGGTGCTACATAACCTATTGATAACCATTGAGTTACAAACCTTAAAGCGACATTTTTACATGGATAAGGCGACATTTTTACATATTTTTTACTAATTAAGGCGACATTTTTACTAATTAAGGCGACATTTTTACATTTTTTCCCTATCTTTATTCTATAATTTATTTCTCGATGGCAAACATAATTCTTGAAGCTGAACAGTACCTCGAACATCCATACACTCCCAACAGGAAAGACAATTATCTGCCTAATAAACTTGTTGTAAGTAATACGCAGTTTACTCGTGTAGAGCAACGCCTATTTGAGTATTTTGTGAATCAAATTGATCACGGGTCAATTGACCCAAAACACGGAATGCTTATCCGAATCCCATTAGATAAAGTTAAAGAGTTTATTACACCTCGACAGATTTTAGCCGTAACTAAAAGTATGGCACAAAAAGTTATGACGTTCTTTGATTTATCTAAACCTAACTTAGAATTTAAACACGTGCCTATGTTTTCCAGTATAAGTTACAATGAAGATAATAACGGGCATTTAGAATTCAAATCGAACTCACAATTATCACCATATTTAGCTAATTTGGGAACTCAATATACTCGATATGATTTCAAAACAATTCTTGAATTCAAATCTATTTATTCAACTCTAATGTACAAACTCATTAGGCTTCACGTCGGACAAAATAGAACAACGTTTATATATAGTATTGAAGAACTTAGGAAACTGTTACAGGTCGATAAAGGTAAATATACTAATTTAAACGACTTTAAAAAGCGGGTTCTTGAACCTGTAAAGGTTGAACTTAATCAAATAAATGGTCTTCCTATCAATTTTGATTATGAAAGCTGTGGAAACAAACAACGAAATGTTACACATCTACAATTTACAGTTCAAACAGCATTCAATCTCAGTCAATCAGAGAAGAAAGAGTTTATTGAAGCAACTGTTATTAACCCTAAATTAGTCAATATAAAACTGGAAGAAATTTTAATTAAAAATTATAATTTCCGAGAGAATCATAGAAATATCATTCTTAGCGCAAAAGAAAAAATGAATAAGTTTGCAACACTTCATATTGAGTTTGAAAATAATCTTCACCCCAAAGTAAAAAACAAAACAGCTTATATTCTTGCCTGTTTAGATATGATAAGCAAAAGGAATAGTTCAGTTAAATAGATATTTTTCTTAGAATTGCACAATGCTTTTATCGTTATATTTATAAATTGCAGTTTGTAAATTTGTCGTATTAAAATTATTTCCTAATTTCAATCAAAAAAATCTTCATGAAAGTATTTTCAATCACCAACAATAAAGGAGGAACAGGAAAAACAACCACTACATTAAATCTGGGTGCAGCTTTATCTCAAAAAGGTTTTAAAGTATTATTAATAGACCTCGATGCTCAGTGCAATCTAAGCATTGCCGCAGGTTTTAAAAACAGTTTACATCACATTGGAGAGTTATTGGTTGGAGAGTCCACATTCGAAGATACCATCATAAAAGGTAAATACATGGATTTGTTGCCTTCAAGCCGTCTTTTACTTAGTTTTGAATATCGGCTTAATGTTGAACCTGATTCTGGGTATTTCTTAAAAGAACAATTAGAAGGAAAGGAATACGATTATGTTTTGATAGATTGCCCACCAAGTTTAGGTACTTTTACTATTAATGCTTTGGTTGCCAGTAATTATTTTATCGTGCCAATTCAAGGCGAAAATTTTGCTTATGTGGGCTTAGATGAGATTTTACAATTATGCACTAAAATAAAAAAGAGGATGAACCCCAACATTAAACTTGGAGGTATATTGATGAATAAATATGATATGCGTACAAAATTCAGTCAAATGGTATATGCTAAACTTCTTGAAAATACAGATATAACCCTTTATAAAACTAATATCCGACAAGATGTTTCTTTGATGGAGTGTACCGCTTTTTCCAAAAGTATATTTGAGTATGCAGAAGATTCAAGGGGTGCAACCGATTTTAAAGCCCTTTGCGAAGAGGTGTTGCTACAAAATTAGAAATCAATTTGACTATTTATAACTCAAAATTTTATCCTTCTTTTTATAAAATGGCTAAGAAAAGTTTTAGTAACGATTTATTAAGAGACCTTCACAGCGAGACTCTCACCATTGATTTAATTCCAAATTTCAATGAACCTATCGAATTATCCGCCCTTAATTCTACGGAACAAGAACAACTTAATTTGTGTGAAACCATTATTGAAAAGGGCTACAATACTTTTATTGAGGTTGGAAACGCACTTTATGATATTAGAAATAATAAATTGTACCGTGAAAAACATTCAACTTTTGAAGAATATTGTAAGCAAAAATGGCAAATTAAACGCCAAAGAGCCTATGAATTAATGGATGCTGCAAGTATTGTAAATACTTTGTCGGAAATTTCCGACAAAAAAAGTGATGAATTTAAAGTGTCTCCGAGTATAAATATACGTGAATCTCACGCTGTGGCATTAGGAAAAGTGCCAGAGGAGATGAGAAATCTTGTTTGGCAAAAAGTAGTTGATAACCAAAAAGAGAACGGAAAAACTATTACTGCCAAATCAATACAATACATTTATTCACAAGAAAAGAATGACTTAGATGAAAATAGTCAATCAAGTCCAGTTAAATTAAAAGAAAAAGATGAGCATAAAATCTATGCAAAAATTGTACGTTCAAAAATAAAAAATGCTTACGACTCAGATATAACTATTACTATTTCGGGAAAATTTATTGTAGAAAATAATTTAGTTCCGATATGGCGTAAACTGAGAGGCTTTTCTGAAGATGTTAAAATTGACAATTCTTTTGAAGATGTTGTATCAATTCATCAAGCATCAGTTTTAGGTCTTTTCTCAAATTGATAAAAATTCTCACTTTAAAGTGAGAATAAAAAATAATATATTACTTCTGATAAGTGACAGTTATCAGAAGTAATATGGTAAAGTAAAATAAATTGAAAAATTAACATATTTATCAATCAAGAATAACCTGTTGAGGTATTTATTGATTGAATTGCAGGATAAACAACAAAATAATTGATGTGGAGAAGATAGCGTAAAAACAATTAAGTAACAGTTAATAATCTGATTATCAATACTATATGAAATATGAATAAGGAATAAACCTCCTGAGAATCTATTAAAAAAGGTTTACCCATAATTTCTACACAAATGATTAAATCTCATTGTATTAAAATGATGATTTTCGTGGCTCATTTTGAAAATTAACCCAAATCTATAAATTTTGATTTTATCTGAAAACATGACTTATGGAGACTCATTTATCAATTACAAACAAGCAATCAAATAGTTTATCCATTGAGATAAAAGAAAAAGTTAACGAGTACGGACGTTTAGGGTTGGAAGGTGCGGTTAATACGCAACGGGCATATAAATCCGATTTGAAAGATTTTAATGAATGGTGTGAAGTCAATGGACAAATTCCATTTCCAGTTTCTCCCGAAACATTGGCGGCTTATGTTTCTCATTTGGCGGATACTTGCAAATGGGCGACCATAAATCGGAGGCTCGCCGCTATTTCAAAATTGCACCAATTCAACAATTTGGAAACTCCTACTCAAAATCGTATTTTTAGAATTGTAATGGAAGGGATTAAACGAACAAAAGGAATCAGACAGAAACAAGCACCCGCATTTAAACTCAATATTTTAAAGCAACTTTTAAGAGACTTCGAAACGAGAACTCATGCCGATTTAAGAAATAAAGCGCTTTTGTTATTAGGTTTTACGGGAGCGTTCAGAAGGTCTGAATTAGTGGCATTAAATGTTGAGGATTTGAATTTCACGGAAGAAGGTTTAGTTGGAGTGCATCAAAAAGTGTGGGGCAAATTATTTTGAATGTAATCGTTCAAGATATTTGACAATTCAATTCAATGGTCCTGAATACATAATATAAAATATGATTGAGATTGCCCCACACTTTTTGATGCACTCCACCAAGCGGAAATTAATGATTGAGCTATTTCAAAAGAATATTTCACGGTTAAAATGGTTTGAATGATTGCTTCTAAAATGAAAAATGTACCGATGCTTTTACCACAAAAGATTTAGGTAATCTACCATCTGGCGAGGTATGGTCAAGATAGGTCAAGCGATGAAATGCTTGTATTCTGAAAATCTTGAAAATATTATCAATCCCGTAACCAACTTCCACGTAAGGTTTGTTGGCATCAAGGGAAGAGAAGGTATATCTTGGACGAGTTATATCGCCTCCCCTTGGATTTATGACGGGTATTGCTTCTGTCATTAAATCAAGATTCTCCTGTCGCTGACTGCCAAAAAGTACATTTGCCGAAGCAATCAAACGCCATTTCAATTGTCGAATGGCAGGAATTCGATTGAAAAGTAAGCCTTCAAAATTATGATTATAATTCAGAGAAACATATTTATCACTCACAAATTCGAAGAAATTCATCGTATTAAAAGCGGCACGATTATAGAAAAAAGTTTGATTCCCTAAATGTGGAAATAAAAGCGGGGCAGGTAAATTAGACGGTATATAACCAGCCTGTATTGTATAATCTGAGCGACCAAATGAACCCAAACGGAATGATTGGTAAATTTTGGCAGTAAATTTATCGTAATTAAAATCACTTCCAACAACGCCCTTTACACCATGTTGATAGGTAAGGGTAATGACTGGAATACGTTTAGTGCCAAGTGATAACCGCTCATTACCATCCATTAAATAGGTTTCACCTTTGGCAAATCGTGCTTCAATGGTTAAAAAACTATCATCATAAAAGTCTTGGCTATTAGATTGTAAACCCAGTTGTGGTTCAGTGCGGTACTGAAATTTAAAAAGGGGATTAAAACTTCGAGTCGTGAAAGCTACATTTAACGAAAACCCTTTGGTCGGTTCAGTTTTCAGAAAGATTTCATTTTCTCGGCGATAAAAAGCCCCAGAGAAATTTCCCCAACGAGTAAAAGCATAGAAAATTTTATTATCTCCAATGATTTCAGGAGTAAGTCCAACTCGTTCAATGTCGTAACTGTGTTTGATTCCCACCACCGTCCAATGGCGACGTGAAAGAATATAGTTTACCTCTCCACCATATTTAAAAACTTTATCCTTCGTACCAAAGCCAACCCACCCTTTCAAAATCCAATTTTTATCGAAACCCGCCAAGGTTTTGAAGCCAAAACGTGTTCGCAAACCTTCTTCTCGATTCACAGCAAAAAGGTTAATGTAAGGACCAAAAGCAAACTTATCATAACGTTTATATCCGCTGGCGATAATTTCAGCAACTTCCACGTATGTTTTTACGATGGGGACATTTCTTACCGTATCAATTAATCTCGAAGCCAAAATATCTTGGGCTGAAAGCGATTCGTGCCGTGCCTCTAACCAATATTTCGGGTCGGATTCTTTGGAATCTTCGGCAACCTCAATGGGTAAATCGTAGAAACTCAATTCTTTTGGTTGATTGAGAACATAATTTTTATTGGAGATATACATCTTTAACAACATGCCCGCTGAATTTTTAGAAATCTCCGCAATATCAATCAAAAAACGGGTTTTGGAAGGCAACCAAGCACCTTCGGGTGTTTGGTCTAATTCCTGTGAAATCTTGATTTTATCAATAAAGTTAATATTTGCTTGCTTGCCAACGGTTGCATCAATTTGAACGAGGGCATAAGAGGCAGTATCAATGTATGCTTTTCCAGTAAAAACTAAATCTTTATCATTTTTTGGGTCAAATTCCATTCCGTAACAAATGTGTCCATCAATATTGGTTGTATCGGCGATATACCAAGAATACGTTCCTTTCCAATTATTCCCAACGGGCGAAATAATATCTTTTCCTAAAAATGGAACGTAATTATCATAAAAATCATAATTAGCAAAAATATTTCCACCCACTAATTGCGACACAAAACTACCTTCTTTCACCCCAACGCCTTTGATATTATTTTTTAAAACCATTTCTTTCTTTCGTGCAGGTGATTCACGGTAATAAAATTTAGAAATAGTTTCAGAAATAAAAGTTGGAATAACAGCCTTACCATCTTCACCCGCCATTTTCTCAAACTTTTCAATCGCTCCTTGAATTTGTTTCATCACCTTTTTTTGCTTAAACTTCTCGGAAATATTATTCACATCCAACTCCATTTTTGAATAAGAATCGTATTCAAAAGCCGTTAAACGCTTGCGGTCATTTTTATTAGCATTTTCACCTAATTTTCTGAGAATTTTGAAAGCTGGATTTTCTCCAGAATATACCACGACCTCATCCAAAGATTTTGCTTCACTTTGCAACTGAAAATCAATGGTTTGAGTATCAAGTGATTGATCGAGAATTTTAGTTTTTTTCTTGTAATTAACCGTACTAACGTAAATTGAATCAGCTTTATATTTAGTTTTGATGGTATAAATGCCCTCAAAATTGGTTTGAGCACCAACATTCATAATATTTGCTCCTTTCAAACCAACCGTCGCAAAAGGGAGTGGGTCTCCATTTTTAGCATCGGTAATACGCCCCGTTATGACGTATTGAGCAAAAATATTTTGATGAATAAGAAACGCTATAAAGAATATTAGCAAGGCAATATATTTTTGTTTTATCATTCTTATAGAGATTTCAGATTGGTTAATGGTCTGAAAATTGGATTATAGATATGTTTTTGAAGGGAATGTTTAAAGGGAATGTTTAAAATTAATAGGGTTAAATTTTATCATTATTTAGTAGACAACTTTCCAATTAAACTGGCTTTTATAATTGTATGAGCGAGTTTGATAAATATAAGCAAAAGCCTCCTGCGGTTTTTACACGCATGGTTGGGGTAAGTTATGGTATATTTTCCATCATCTTAGAAAAATTACGAGATACTTTCATGGAGTATTAAAATGAACAACTAACCAGAAAAAGAGGGAAGAAATGCACTCTTATCTTAGCCGACCAATTATTTTTGACGATGTTGTATTTACGCAATTATGGTCATTGGAGCCAAAGGGAGCCAAATCGGAATTAGTAGCTCATAGAGGTATACGTTGATTCTATAGACCTCATTAGTTAAACCTTCTTCTACCTAATTTTAACCCAAAAACTAACCAAATATTGATATATTGCCTTGACAAAGTAAAACAAAGGAGCTTTATAGACTGATTATACTCATTAAACTATTATTACCCTACCTTTGGGATACAGTGGCTGTCTATCCTTGAATAATTATGGCGATAATACCTTACGAAAAACTACCGGTTAGAAAATAGTACATTAAAAAATGTTTGTAAGAATACAATACTTTCAAGGTATTGATAATCACTTAGTTGCAAGTTTGTAATTCCGATTTGGCCCGCTTTGGTTTCAAAGACCATATTTATAAAATCCTATCTTTTTTAATTTAAAACTCATATCTTGATACAATGGTATTATTTAATTTTGAAAATA
>JACMRQ010000414.1 GCA_014376355.1 Arcicella sp.
ATTTTATTGAAATACGTTCGACTTTGGGGATTCAATAATCTCACTACTTGCATGGTAATTGTACTCGCCCCCGAAGTTCGTCTACCCGTGAAAACATTTCGCATACCTGCTCGCACAATGGCAAATGGATTTACTCCTAAATGCCAACGAAACCAACGATCCTCCTTATAAACAATCGCTTTTTCGAGCGTTGGCGTAATCTCCGAAAGCTCCGTTTTCATCCGCCATTTATCTTTATTATTCAAAAAAGCATGAAGAATTTTTCCTTCCGAATCCGTAATTAAAGTTGAATAATTGGGTTGAACTTTAAAGGAAAATAGTAGGTCTAAGGCAATGAAAAGCAATAAGCCGTAAGAAATAATTCTTACGGCTTTGGATTGAAAAATTCTTTTTAGGAATGATATTGTATTTTGTTTTAAGTGGTTGAAAATCATTTGGTTGGTTGATGTTTATAAAACTATTGCGCCTTTGTCTCCCTCAAATACAACTGTACCGCATTCTCTAAACCCAAATACAAAGCATCACAAATCAAGGCATGACCAATGGAAACCTCCAAAAGATTAGGAATAGTTTGTTGGAAATAACGCAAATTATCTAAACTTAAATCGTGTCCAGCATTAATGCCTAATCCTAATTCATTAGCTTTTTGAGCCGCTATAATAAAATCTTTGATGGCTAATTGTTTATTCTTGAAGTAATTTTCGGCGTAGGGTTCGGTATATAATTCTATTCTATCCGTCCCTGTTGCTTTTGCACCTTCCACCATCCATGGGTCAGCATCCACGAAAATTGATGTTCTTATGCCCGCTTCTTTGAATTGACCTATTAAATCTTGCAAAAGACTTTTATGTTTTATGGTATTCCAACCTGCATTAGAGGTAACTGCTCCTAAAATATCGGGAACGAGCGTTACCTGTGTAGGACGATTGGCAAGGACTAATTCCACAAATTTTGCCTCCGTTGGATTCCCTTCAATGTTAAATTCTGTTGTGATAATTTCTTTTAAATCATAAACATCACGATAACGAATATGTCTTTCGTCAGGTCGTGGATGTACGGTAATTCCTTCTGCCCCAAAACGCTCGCAATCTAAGGCTACTTTTACTACATTTGGATTATCACCGCCTCTTGAATTACGAAGGGTGGCTATTTTATTTATATTAACACTCAGCTTTGTCATATTTTCAATTTTGATTGATGCTTAATCCGTTAGGATGAATGAATGAATATTTTTAAGTTTGTATTTTAATAAAATAACAAGATAATTGATGTAAGGTTAAGAATTAAATTTATAAATAATTTATCTACCATTTACGCAGATTATCATTCAAAATTGATAAAAAATGTCATTAAAAACTAATATCGACAACGGCATTAAAGATGCTATGCGTGCCAAAGACCAAGACCGTCTCAGAACGCTTCGTGCTATTAAAGCAATGATTTTAATTGAAGAAACCTCGGGTACAAACACAGGAGGCGACCTTTCAACGGATGTGGAGATGAAATTATTGACAAAAGCTGCTAAACAACGCAGAGATTCTTTGGAGATATTTATGTCGCAAGGACGTGAAGATTTGTCAAGAGTTGAACAATCTGAATTAACAATTATTGAAGAATTTTTACCAAAGCAATTATCGGAAGATGAACTACGAGCGAAATTAGAAGAAATTAAAACTCGTGTGGGAGCATCTGCCCCATCGGATATGGGTAAAATGATGGGCGTAGCCACCAAAGAGTTAGCAGGATTAGCCGATGGAAAAGTGGTTTCTGCTATGGTAAAAGCACTTTTGGGTTAATTATGAATTATAAATAATGCGTTACAAATGAAATTTAGTTTATTTACAACGCATTATTGATTCACCATTCATAATTTCAATGCAATTAATCGACATTCTCATCCTTCTTCCCACACTTTGGGGAGCATACATCGGCTATCAACGAGGCATCATTATTGAAGTCATTTCAATAGCTGCTTTTGTGATTTCGGTCATTATTGGTTTTCGTGCTTTGGGTTATGCGAGTGATTGGATTTCGCCTTACGTAAATAATCGAATGACGGAGAAATTAGTGCCTTATATTGGCTTTGGAGCTGTTTTTTTTCCGATTGTATTTCTCATTAATAAATTAGGGTGGACATTACGAAAATCCATCAGATATACTGTTTTTGGTAGTTTTGATTCACTCTCAGGGTCAATTGTAGGTGGATTTACGTGGGCATTCGGCATTAGCATTTTCATCTGGCTAACGACTTCCATCGGCATAAAATTTCCAGAAAAAGAAACTCAAAATACGTATCTATATCCCTTAGTAAAGCCACTCGCTCCCAAAATTATTGAGAAAGCCATTGATGTTGTTCCGAAGCAGATTAATAAATGGAGGAGTTGATTTGCTTACGAGAAAGTCTTTGAAAATAGATTACTTTTAACGAATATTTTAAAGTAGTAATAGGACACATATTTACCTCAAAAAACTAAAATTTCATCAATGAAAATCCTAATAACAGGCGGTGCAGGTTTTGTCGGTTCGGCACTTGCTATAAACATTAAAAGTAATTATTCAACTTACGAAGTTATTTGTTTGGATAACCTTAAACGCAAAGGCTCAGAACTGAATTTACCTCGTTTGGCGAAAGTTGGGGCAATATTTGTTCATGGAGATATTAGAAATAAAGAAGATTTTGATTCACTACCAAACGTGGATTTTGTCATTGAAGCCTCGGCTGAACCTTCAGTTTTAGCAGGATTAGACGGAACGCCCGACTATTTGATAAATACCAATTTAGTTGGAACAATCAATTGTTTGAACTTTACCAAAAAGTGCGGAGCCAGTTTTATTTTCCTATCAACGAGCCGCATTTATCCCATTAAAGCGATTGAAAAACTGAATTACGAAGAGCAAGAAACACGATTTACTTTAACGGATAATCAACCTGTTAGAGGCGTATCTTCAAAAGGAATTGCTGAAGATTTTCCATTGGACGGTGCGAGGTCATTATACGGTGCAACAAAATTAGCATCCGAATTAATGATTCATGAGTACAATGAGTTTTACGGTATGAAAACCGTTATCAATCGTTGTGGCGTACTGACGGGTCCTTGGCAAATGGGTAAAATCGACCAAGGCGTTATGGTACTTTGGGTAGCAAAACATTTTTGGCAACAAAAATTAGCCTATATCGGATATGGTGGTTCGGGTAGACAAACCCGTGATATGCTCCACGTACTGGATTTATACAGGCTTATTGATTATCAGTTACATAATATTGATAAAGTAAATGGAGAAATCTTGAACGTAGGCGGAGGGGTAGAAGTTAGTGCATCCTTGCAAGAACTAACAAAAATTTGTCAAGAAGTCACGGGTAAGATTATTCCAATTAATCAAGTACCCGAAAACCGTGCGGCAGATATTCCTTTATACATAACGGATAATTCAAAAGTAACGGCTATAACGGGCTGGAAACCAGAGATTTCGATGAAACAAATCGTGCAAGAAATCACCGATTGGATTACAGAAAATGAAGAATCTTTGGCGTATGTTTTGAAGTAATACTGTAGCTCGAAATAGTATTTCGAGAATCTACGTCCAATCGAACTCCATTCTCGAAATGCTATTTCGAGCTACAGTATTTACTTTTTCCCTAATTAATTGACAATCAAGTGAGTAGCGTAATAAATAATTTCCTATATTCGTTAAATGTTTTTAAGTTCAAAAAATTATAAAGCTTCAAGACCCACCAAACGATATGAAAAAACTACTACTCATTTTTTTAATACTTCCCTTTTTATCTTCTGCACAAATCCAAATCAGCACAAATTTTAGTTATGTTGTTGAAAAAGGCTTTAATGAAACAAATTTCGCAGGTTCGGGCTTTGAATTAAGTCTTCGTAAACACCTATCCGATAAATTTAGAACCACCGCCACGCTGGGAGTATATGATATGCGAATTGCTTTAATTGCTGTTTCTAATTACGATTATACCTCAAAAACTTACGGACATTCCTATAAAACTGTCGTTCCATTAACGATTGGTGGAGAATATTATTTGCTAAGTAAAAGATTAATAAAACCTTTCGTAGGACTTGAAACAGGAGTTTTTTATACAAAATACGATTCTCAAATTAATGAAAACTATCGTAATTATGCTCCAAATCTACCAAAAGGGGAATATTTGAATTGGGGATTTTCACCGAGTATCGGAGTACATTTCCAAGAATATGCGGATAGACTGGGCATATTTTTTAAAGTAAAATATACAGGAATAACCTACACTGAAGGTTACAATAATTTAATTAGTCTCAATGCAGGAATCACCTTTAAATTTGGTAAAAAAATTGGTTGGAGACCACCCGTTATTGAAGTTCCAGAAACAACACCGTATTATGAAAAAAAATAGAAAAAAGCAGGAAAGGAAAATGGGGCAATAAAAAAAACATCTTTTTATTGCCCCATTTTCTTTTCTATGAAAGATAATACCAGTCCATCACTTCATCGGGTTGAATTTTTAGTACATTACTCAACACCAAAAGTACCAAAGTATGAGAAGCCGAGCGAGGATGAATTTTAGCTATTTCAGCAAATTTTTCAATCGTAATTTTTTGATTTTCAGCAAGATAAGTCATTAAAATTTTTTCTTTTTCTCCATAAGTAAACTTAATTCCATCCTCATTCTCACGTCTCAAAATTTGTTTTACTTCACGACTTGCCTGTACAGAACGATCTTTTACCCGCACATAAGCCTTACGATGCTCTTCATTTTCAAGATGCACAAAATGAGGTTTTTCTTTACTTTTAGGAATTGTAAAAACCAATACATCACGCTCATCTGTAATCGCAATTCTTTCAAGTTCATAATTAATTGGCGGGTAACAATTTCGCTCAATGGCACGCACCAAAATATATTCCTCTTCATCCACAAATTTTAACCCAGGAATAGTTTTATCATCGCCAACTCCCAACAAAAGTTTTCCACCTTTGCTATTGGCAAAAGCCACAATTTCACGAATAATTTTTTCAGGGTGACTGGCTTTGAGCTTAAATTCGAGAGAACTGCCTTCCCCCTGTCGCACCAGATTTTTCAATTCTTTGACATTCATATTCGACATTCGGCTATGGCTCTCTGTCTTCTCGAAGTAGGTGGCAAGTCCCTGATTCATACGATTTTATGATTTAGGTATGCTGATAAATTATATAAGGATTTGATTTAAAGATAACAGATAAATTAATACTAAAGTCTAAAGAAAGACAAATATTTTTTTTAGTAGAATACTAATTCAATAGACTTTGTATATCTTTGTAAGATAATGTAAATCGAATATTTTAGCTTCGAATGTTTATGCAAGATTTAATCACAAAATTAGAAAGTCTTTCACTTGAAGAAAGTCTAAAATATATTACTGAAAACTACAAAAATGTAGTGTTTTCAACCTCTTTCGGACAAGAAGACCAAGTAATTACAGACGCTATTTTTCGTAATGATTTGAATGTCAGACTTTTCACTTTAGATACGGGTCGTCTTTTTCAAGAAACTTACGAGTTAATGGATTCTACCAAAACTAAGTACAAAAAAGAGTTTGAAACATATTTTCCTAATACTGCAAGAGTAGAAGCGTTGGTGAAAGAAAAAGGTTTCAACAGTTTTTATTTTTCCGTTGAAAATCGAAAA
>JACMRQ010000415.1 GCA_014376355.1 Arcicella sp.
AGGTCAAATTATTACTCAAAATGGCAAGACTTATTACAGCAATATTGGGCAGTCATTTACACAGGACAAATACTTTAATTCTCGTCCATCTGCTGTTAATTACAACGCCGCAGGGTCAGCGGGTAGTAATAAAGGACCCAGTAATCCTACTTATTTAGCTGAAGTTCAAGCCAGAATTGACACTTTTATGGTTCATAATCCAAGCATTAATAAAGCGGATATTCCTTCTGATTTAGTAACGGCAAGTGGTAGTGGTTTAGACCCCAATATTTCCGTAGAAGGAGCTAAAATTCAGATAAAACGCATCGCTAAAGTTCGGAATATTTCGGAAGAAAAATTATTGGAACTTGTTGATAAGCAAACAGAAAAGCCATTATTTGGTTTGATGGGAACTTCAAAAATCAATGTGTTGAAATTAAATTTAGCCTTAGAAAATAATAAATAAAAAGTTTTAGCACGCAACAGAAACCCTCCGTTTGCGTGCAACAAAATGAAGCAAAATAGACATGAAAACTTTATTTTTATTCGTATTAACCGTAATGGCTTTTGCAGCAGAAGCACAATCCGACAGTACTAAATCGCCTTTTAAATTTAGCGGATATTTGGAAACCTATTACAGTTATGATTTTGGAAATCCACTTGATCATAATCGACCAGGATTTATTTATTCGCACAATCGACATAATGAGGTAAGTTTAAATTTAGGATTTATAAAAATGGCGTATGAGAAGGATAACGTAAGGGCAAACTTAGCTTTGATGACTGGTAGTTATGCCAATGCAAATCTTGCGGCAGAACCAGGAGTTTTGAAAAATATTTATGAAGCCAATATTGGTTTTAAAGTTTCAAAAACAAAAACAGTTTGGGTAGATGCAGGTATCTTTACCTCGCATATTGGTTTTGAAAGTGCCATTGGGAAAGATTGTTGGAGTTTAACCCGTAGTATTTTAGCAGATAATTCTCCTTATTATGAAAGCGGTGTAAAGATTTCTTATAATTCAGATAACGGACAATTATTTTTAAGTGGTTTATTCTTAAATGGTTGGCAACGAATGCAACGAATTGATGGAAATAATACACCTGCTTTTGGTCATCAATTAACGTACAAACCATCGTCAAAAATCACGTTAAATAGTAGCTCATTTGTTGGTAGCGACACGCCCGATAGCACAAAAAGAATGAGATATTTCCATAATTTTTATGGCATATTTCAATTAAATGAAAAGATAGGATTGACGCTTGGATTTGACGTAGGAACGCAACAAAAAGTCAAAGGGAGTTCTGATTATGATACTTGGTATTCGCCCGTGGCAATTCTAAAATATTCGCCAAGTAATAAGATAAATATTGCTTTTAGAGGTGAATATTATTCGGATAAAAATCAAGTTATTGTAGCCACTGGTACTCCAAACGGTTTTCAGACGTGGGGATATTCTGTAAATTTTGATTATAATATTGCTGACAATCTAATGTGGAGAATTGAGGGAAGAGGATTAAATAACAAAGATCAATCTTTTGTAAGTGATAATAAACCCAGCAGTCAGAATTATTTTATGACGACTGCCTTAGCCTTTTCTTTCTAAATGTCCGAAAAAGACCAAACCGTCCAGCATTTTCTTGATTTGATTAATAAGTCAAAACAAGGTAAATTCAAGATTTATATCGGCATGAGTGCGGGCGTAGGGAAAAGTTTCAGAATGTTGCAAGAAGCTCATTCACTTTTACGCAACGGAATTGATGTAAAAATCGGTTTTATTGAAACACACAACCGCAAAGAAACCCACGATTTGCTGGACGGTTTGCCCATTATTGCAAGACGAAAATTATTTTATAAAGGTAAAGAATTGGAAGAAATGGACGTACAGGCAATCATAAATGCTCGCCCCGAAGTGGTAATTGTAGATGAATTAGCCCATACAAATATTGAAGGAAGTAAGAATGAAAAACGTTGGCAGGACGTTCTGGACATAATTGCTGCGGGGATAAATGTGATAAGTGCCGTTAATATTCAGCACATTGAAAGTCTGAATCAAGAGATTAAAAACATTACAGGAATTGAGGTAAAAGAGCGAATTCCTGATAGTGTACTTTCGCAAGCAGATGAAGTTGTAAACATAGATTTAACCGCCGATGAACTTATTACTCGACTCAAAGAAGGCAAAATCTACACGCCTGATAAAATTGAAATATCCCTCAAGAATTTTTTTAAAAGCGAGCAAATTCTTCAATTGCGTGAATTAGCTTTGAAGGAAGTTGCTTCGCAAGTTGAACGAAAAGTTGAATCGGAAGTACCCCGAACAAATGTACTTAAACACGAAAGATTTTTGGCGTGTATTAGTACAAACGATAGTACTGCCAAAACGGTCATCAGAAAAACCGCCCGATTGGCCAATTATTACAACAGTAAATGGTATGTTTTGTATGTTCAAAAACCTGAAGAAAGTGCCAGTAACATTGCTTTAGATAAGCAACGACATTTGATAAATAATTTCAAATTAGCAACACAATTGGGAGCAGAAATTATTAAAATAGAGAGTGAATCTATCGCAAAAACCATTATTGAACAGGCTGAGTCAAGGGGAATTTCAACGGTTTGTATGGGTAAACCACACCTAAGTTTATGGAGAATCATTTTAGCGACTAATGTATTCAATGAGTTGTTAAATAAATTGTCTTCAAACAATATTGACTTAATTATTCTTTCTTAACTAACTGACTAACAATAGCTTAATTATTATATTCTATATTTCCATGAAAATTAAAACCAAACTAACATTAGGTGTAGGACTTCTATTCTTAATGATTATTATACTCAGTGCGATTGGGGCTTTATACATTAATGCTTTAAAAAGAGACACTGAAAATATCTTGGTTGCCAATTACAAATCCTTAGAATATTCAAGTAATATGCTTTTGGCTTTGGAAGAAAATACAAATAATTCATTACGAGATTTTGAGTTGAACTTAAAAAAGCAAGAGAAAAATATATCTGAAATTGGCGAAAAAGAAACAACTGAAAATTTACGAAAAAACTTTGCAAAATATTCCTCCAATCAAGCAAGTTTTGCCTTTCATAAATCTATTAGGGGTGACATTTTCAAAATAATGGCTTTGAATATGCAAGCAATTCAAAATAAAAGTGAATTGGCAAAGCGAACTGCCGAAGCTGCTACCGTAGGAATTGCGTTAGCGGGGGTAATTTGCTTTTTAATTGCCTTCATTTTATTGGTGAATTTACCTTCAAGCATTGCCAATCCGATTAAAGAATTGACCGAAAGTATTAAGCAAATTGCTGCCAAAAATTACTCCCGAAGAGTTCATTTTGAAAACCATAATGAATTCGGAGAATTGGCAACATCATTCAATACAATGGCTGAAAAATTGGAAGAATATAACGACAGTACTTTGGCAACGTTGATGATTGAGAAAAAGCGAATTGAAACACTCATCAACAATATGAACGACCCTGTGATTGGTTTAGATGAAAAAATGAAAATAATTTTCGTAAACGAGGAAGCCACAAAAACCATCGGAGTGCCTCAGGCTGAAATGTTAGGACAATTTGCCCAAGACCTCTCACTTCGTAATGATTTAATCCGCTCTTTGATTCAAGATATTAAAATTATTCAGCCAATTAATGGCAAGGGAAAAACGCCTACCATCAAGATTTTTGCTAATAATAAAGAGAGTTATTTTGAAAAAGAAACACTCAATATTTCCATTATTCCTACGGGTGAACAAATCAAAAAAACGATTGGATATGTAATTATTCTACGGAATATCACCGAATATAAAGAATTAGATTTCGCTAAAACTAATTTCATTGCCACAGTCTCGCATGAGTTTAAAACGCCTATTTCATCTATTAAAATGAGTTTGCAACTACTTGAAAATGAGAAAATTGGAGAAATTAATCAAGAGCAAAGAAATTTAATTGAAAGTATAAAGGATGATGCAAATCGGTTATTAAATACTACCAGTGAATTACTAAATATTACCCAAGTTGAAACAGGAAATATTCAACTTTCAATTATTCCAACTGACCCAAAATCCATTTTGGAATATGCTATTAATGCTAATAAAACGCAAGCAGAGCAAAAGCAAATTCAGTTAAAAGTTGACTCACCAGAAAATTTACCTTTAGTGATTGCAGATAGCGAAAAGACGGCTTGGGTTTTAATAAATCTAATTTCAAATGCTATTCGTTATTCACACGAAGATTCGACTATAAATTTGAGTATAGTCGTTGATAATCAGCATGTTAAGTTTATGGTAAAAGATACAGGACAAGGTATTGCTCCGCAATATAAAGACAAAGTTTTTAATAAATATTTTCGTGTTCCAGGTACTAAAAAGGAAGGAACGGGACTGGGACTTGCTATTAGTAAAGAATTTATTGAAGCCCAAGGTGGACAAATTACCGTAGAAAGTGATTTTGGGGCGGGGAGTATGTTTACGGTGCGGTTGAATCGGGTATAAATTGATGGCACACAGATTTTACGGATTAGACACGGATTTTAAATTAAATGCGTGTCTAACTCCAGTAAATTTTACAAAATTCGTTCCATTCAATTGCATAGATTTTAAATTAAATCCGTGTGCAATCCGTGAAATCCGTGTGCTATTTTACATTTCAATGCACCTCAACCTTCGTCCAAACTGCCCCAGCTTCGTTAGATTTCACTACAGTATCAATAAATACCATTCCTCTAATACCTTCTTCAATGCCTGGAAAGTCATGAATTTCGGGGTCATATCCCCCCGTTAAAATTTCACTTTCTCCTGCCAAACCACCAGCAGCATTTTCTTTGGCTACTTCGCCCCATCTTGCCCGTAAAGCATAAGAAAAATTTCGATAAATACTCGCAAAAGTTTCAATGTAACCCTCTGGATGTCCTGCTGGTTGGCGAGTATGTGCTTGAGCTTGAGGAGATAAATCGCCCACACCCGTGCGAATAATGCGTGAACCTTTTTCTTGATTGGTCAAAATCAACGTATTAGGCTCCATTTGTCTCCATTTCAATCCGCCAAATTCTCCGTAAATTCTGATATTTAGATCATTTTCTTCACCATTACAGATTTGCGAATTATGCAAAATCCCTTTTGCACCATTATCAAAACGTAACAACATATTGGCGTCGTCGTCTAATCTTCTACCCTCCACAAAAATGGTCAAATCAGCACAAATTTCGGTAATTTTCAAGCCTGTGATATATTCAGCTAAGTTTTCGGCGTGTGTACCGATGTCCCCAACGCCACCTGCTGCACCACAACGGGCTGGATCAGTTCGCCAGTCAGCTTGTTTTTGTCCAGAAGCTTCCAGTAATTGTGAAAGCCAACCTTGTGGATATTCAACAATTACTTTCCGAATCTTTCCAATAACGCCATTTTTAATCATCTGTTTCGCCTCTTTTACCATCGGATAGGCAGTATAGTTATGCGTTAGACAATAAATTAGACCAGATTTTTCAATAATATCTTTCAATAAATAAACCTCCTCAGTATTAAGCGTTGCAGGTTTATCAGAAACCACGTGAAAACCATTTTCCAAAGCCATTTTAGCGGCTGAAAAATGTACGTGATTAGGTGTAACGATGGTTACGAA
>JACMRQ010000047.1 GCA_014376355.1 Arcicella sp.
AAAATCAAGCGAGCCAGTTTTTAAACAATCTCTCGAAAATGGTGTTTTTGCCCCTGGTCATAATTCATTCTTCAAATCGCCAGATGGAAAAGAAGATTGGATTTTGTATCACGCTAATTCAAAAATGGGGCAAGGTTGTGGAGGATTTCGCTCGCCAAGAGCTCAAAAAATTAATTGGAAAAAAGATGGAACGCCTGATTTTGGTATTCCTGTCAAGGAAAATCAACCTATTGTTGCACCCTCAGAGAATAAATAAAATTATTAAATAATAAATTATGTTTTCATTACAAAATAAATCAGTAATTATCACGGGCGGAGGTTCAGGAATTGGACGTGCAATTTCGATACTTTTTGCCCAACAAGGAGCAGAAGTAAATATTTTAGAATTAAATCAAATTGCTGCCGAAGAGACGGTAGATCAAATAGTTAAAAATGGCGGAATTGCAAAATCTTACGCTTGTGATATTGCTAATCAGGCTCAAGTTCTTGAAGTTTTTCAAGCCTTCAGACGGGTGGATATTTTGGTAAACAATGCTGGAATTGCTCATGTTGGTAATCTTGAAAAAACGTCCGAAGAAGATTTTAACAGAATTTTTGAAGTAAATGTAAAAGGGGCTTATAATTGTCTTTATGCAGGTGTTCCCACGATGAAAGCACAAGGCGGAGGTGTAATTTTAAATATGGCTTCGGTTGCAGCAAGCGTTGGAATTACGGATAGATTCGCCTACTCTATGTCGAAGGGAGCAATTTTGACTATGACATTATCAGTGGCTAAAGATTATTTGAAAGATAATATTCGATGTAATTGCATTTCACCTGCCCGTGTTCATACTCCGTTTGTGGATGGTTTTTTGGAGAAAAATTATCCTAATAATAAAGTAGAAATGTTTGATAAATTATCAGCTTCTCAACCCATTGGAAGAATGGGAAAACCCGAAGAAATTGCTCATTTAGCTTTGTATCTTTGTTCGGATGAAGCTGGGTTTGTAACTGGGTGCGATTATCCGATTGATGGCGGATTTATTCGATTAAATAATTAACATTTCTCACTCAAACTGATTTTTTACATTCATTTTTCCATGTAAATTTGATTTTAAATATTCCATTAATTAGTATAAATTTTACCAAAAAATAATTTTAAATCCATGAAAAAGACACTTTTATTAATTAGTTTATTTTGGTCAATGACCTCATTTATTCAAGAAAAACCTAAGAAGGTTATTTTCTTTGGCGATTCAATTACACAAGCGGGTGTGCAACCAACTGGCTATATTACAAAAATAGGTCAAATGCTCGAAAGACAAGGACTAAAAGATAAATACGAATTAATTGGATCGGGAATTGGAGGAAATAAAGTTTATGATTTATACCTTCGATTAGAAGATGATGTACTCAATAAAAAGCCTGACATGGTCATTATTTATGTGGGTGTAAATGATGTTTGGCATAAAGCAACCTCTGGAACTGGAACTGATTTGGATAAATTTGAGAAGTTTTATCAGGCTTTGATCAACAAAATGAAAGCCAATAATATTAAGATTATTGTTTGTACGCCCGCTGCCATTGGCGAACGTACTGATGCCAGTAATCAACAAGATGGCGATTTGAATTTATACAGTAAAAGTATTAGAAATTTAGCAACGAAAAATGAACTTCCAGTGTGTGATTTACGGAAAGAATTTCAAGATTATAACCTAAAAAATAATCCTGAAAATAAAGAAAAAACTATTCTTACGACTGATAGAGTTCATTTGAATGAATTAGGAAATCAATTTGTGGCAGATAAGATGTTGCCTTTAATCTTGAAATAAAACATGAAATTATTTAGATTTGGAGAAATCGGGAATGAAAAACCTGGTATCATTATTAATGAAATATTATATGATGTTTCGCAATTTGTAGAAGATTACAATGAGTATTTTTTTGAAACAAACGGTATTGAAAAACTTGCTCAATTATTGGTTGAAATACAAGATGAATTGCACGAAATTCCAGCGGGTTCACGCATTGCTTCGTGCGTTGCCCGTCCTTCAAAAATTGTATGTATTGGTTTAAATTTTGCCGACCATGCTAAAGAATCGGGGGCTGAAATTCCAAAAGAACCTATCATTTTTTTTAAATCAACAACCTCATTATCAGGTCCTAATGATGAAGTAATTATTCCTAAAAATTCAACAAAAACCGATTGGGAAGTAGAACTGGCTTTTGTAATTGGAAAGAAAGCTACTTACGTTGAGGAATCGGAGGCGATGGATTATGTAGCAGGATATTGCTTGCATAATGATATTTCTGAAAGGGAATTTCAACTGGAAAGAGGAGGGAATTGGAGTAAAGGAAAAGGCTGTGATTCATTCGCACCGCTTGGACCTTTTTTAGCAACAAAAGAGGAAATTTCTGACGTAAATAATCTTCAAATGTGGCTCAATATTAATGGGAAGCCATTTCAAAAAAGTAATACTGACCAATTAATCTTTAAAATACCTGCGATTGTTTCTTATGTTAGTCAATTTATGACGCTTTTGCCTGGCGATGTAATTTCAACAGGTACACCGAGTGGCGTTGGGTTGGGTTTTAAACCCCCCATTTATTTGAAAGAAGGAGATGTGATGGAATTAGGAATTGAAGGATTAGGTACACAAAAACAAACAGCAAAAAATTGGCAAGGATAGATTCACATCAACACTTTTGGCAATATAATCCGCAAAAACACGGTTGGATTACCGATGATATGAAAGTAATCCAACGTGATTTTTTACCGTCTGATTTACAACCAATTTTGCAAAAAAACAACATTGATGGATGTATCTCTGTACAAGCTGACCAAACGGAAACTGAAACGGAATTTTTGTTAGAATTGAGTGATAATCATGATTTTATTAAAGGAATTGTGGGTTGGGTTGATTTGCAAGTCGCTAATATTGACGAACGTTTAGTGTATTATAATCAATTCAAAAAGTTGAAAGGTTTTCGGCATATTGTTCAAAGTGAAACTGATTCAGAATTTATGCTTCGCCCAAAATTTAAAAATGGGATTATTGCTTTAAGTCTGTATGATTTTACGTACGATATTTTGATTTATCATTACCAATTGGAGCAAGCTATTCAATTTGTAGCGTTGTTTCCAAATCAAAAATTTGTACTTGACCATCTCGGGAAACCTGATATAAAATCGGGTGAATATGCTTTATGGCAAACAAATATCAAGAAATTAGCTTTACATCAAAATGTATTTTGCAAAATTTCAAGCATGATTACGGAAGGCGAATGGGACGACTGGAAGCCATCTGACTTTACGGTTTATTTGGATATAATCGTAAAAGCCTTTGGAACTGACCGTTTAATGTACGGCTCAGATTTTCCAGTTTGTACATTGGCAGCAACTTACGAAGCACAATTGAATATCACAACAATGTATTTTTCAACTTTTACAAATTTAGAAAAAAAGAAAATTATGGGCGATAATGCCTCAAAGTTTTACGGAATATGAATTTAGGACTTAAAGAAAAAGTAATTATCGTTTCGGGAGGTGCTAAAGGCATTGGCGAAGGTATCTCAGGTGTTTTGGCAACGGAGGGTGCGTATGTCGCCATTGTTGGAAGAAATGAAGCCGATAATCAAAAAGCGATTGAAAAAATTAATGCTGCAGGTGGTCAGGCTTGGTCATTTGTGGCGGAATTAACGCAGCCTTCTGAATGTGAAAAAGCCATTCGAGAAGTCGTAAAAATGTTTGGTAGAATTGATGGTTTGGTCAATAATGCGGGCGTAAATGATAGCGTAGGATTAGAAAATGGAAGCTATGAAGGCTTTGTTCAATCACTACACAGTAATTTGATTCACTATTATTTATTGGCTCATCATGCACTTCCCTACTTGAAAGAATCAAAAGGTCCAATCGTGAATATTGGTTCAAAAGTAGCTGATACAGGTCAGGGAGGTACATCTGCTTATGCAGCATCCAATGGTGGGCGTAATGCTCTCACCCGAGAATGGGCAGTTGAATTGTTGAAATACGGAATTAGAGTGAATGCGGTAATTGTGGCAGAATGTTATACGCCTCTCTATGAAAAATGGATAAAAACGTTACCAAATCCAGCAGAGACTTTAGCAAAAATAACTGATAAAATTCCTCTCGGTAAACGCATGACAACTTCCGAAGAAATTGCAAATATGGTAGTTTTTTTGATGTCAAAACGGTCAAGCCATACTACAGGACAAATTATTTATGTAGATGGTGGTTATACACATTTGGATAGAGCGTTGATTTAGTAAATAACTTTAAGGAAGAATTATTTACTATTTGAGGTAGAAACCGCTGACAGGGCAAAAAAGCCGCTGTCAGGGTAAAGTACAAAACTCTGATAGTGGCTTTTTTGCCCTGTCAGCGGTTAATTTTGAAATTGTGCAAAACAGTAGATAATTATTTAGCGCTAATACGAAGAAATATGAAAAATTGTCTACCACATCTAAATTTGCCTTGTTAAACCTATTAATTCTCCTTTCTAAATTTTGCTAATAATTCTAAATCATCCGTACCTATAAAATCTACTTTTAGCTTTTTTAATGTTTCAAACCCTAAAGTCGTGTTGGGAGTTGCCCAAATTCTTACTTTTTTACCTTTTGCATGATTTGCCTCGACGAAAGCATTTATTTTTTGAAAAACTTCGTCTGACAAAGGCGTTTTCCCAGTCCAATATTTACCAAAATCCATGAAACTCGCACTGACGAGAGACACCCGTTTGAAAGCATTTTCAGAATAAATCAATTCCTGCCGACCATCAAAGTGAAAAATCTCATCGAAGTTTTGAAATTCATCAGGCGGAGGCATATCCCCACTAATACTTATTGTGACGTGACGAAGGTCTTTTTTGTAATCACTCATTTGCGAATTCAGCAATTTTAAAATCTCTTTTCCATCTTTTTTCAAATCTAATAAAAGTTGTAATGGCTTTTTATTTGGGTAAGGAAATCCTTTATTGTCTTTGATTTTAGCTAAAAGAGGCTCTAAATACAAATGTTTAAAGGTATTTTCGGGCATAATTTTATCCCAATCATGAGCCACATAGAGTTCATTATCTTTTATATATAAATCTGCTTCAATGGAATTGAAACCCAAATTGTAGGCAGCGAAAAAGGGTTGTTTTTGTTCATAATCATTATGAGAATGAATTAATTGTGCGGATAATTTAAAACACAATAAAAGTAAAATTGTTAGAAATGTAAGTCTCATAGTTTTCGTTTTTGATTGTAAATATAAACCTTAAAAATTAAACATCCATCTTCTAAATATTAACAAATGAATCGCAGAAATTTTATTCAAAAATCAGCTCTAACCATTGGAGCATTTACTTTGTTACCCAATGGTTTATGGGCAAAGTCCGTTATTGACACGCCCTATAAAATTAAAGAAGTACGTCGTGGCGTAAGTGTTTTCACTGAAAAAGGAGGAACTATTGCTTACTTAAATTCTCCGCAAGGAATGGTTGTAGTTGATTCTCAATTTCCAGAACAATCACAACATTTGATTGATGAGTTGAAAAAGCAATCAGCCAATCCTTTCAAATTATTGATAAACACGCATCATCACGGCGACCATACGGGCGGGAATATTTCTTTCAAAGGTTTGGTTGAACACGTGGTAGCTCATCAAAATTCGCTTCTGAACCAAAAAACGGTTGCACAAAAGCAAAAAACGGAAGAAAAACAATTGTATCCTGATGTTACTTTTTCGGATAATTGGAAACAAAAAGTAGGTATGGAGCATTTCAAAGCCCATTATTTTGGGGCGGGTCACACAAATGGGGATGCTGTTATTCATTTTGAGAATGCTAACGTTGCTCACATGGGTGATTTACTTTTTAATCGACGTTATCCTTCTGTGGATAGAACGGCTGGTGCTAATATTAATAGTTGGATTAAAGTATTAGACAAAACGCTCAATACTTTCGATAATGAAACCATTTTTGTATTTGGACACGCCTTTGATCCAGAGAAAATTACGGGAAATAAGGAAGACATTAAGGCATTTAAAGATTACTTAGAAAAATTATTAGTATTCGTAGATTCAGAAATCAAAGCGGGGAAATCGAAAGAAGAAGTCATCAAAGCAACGGCAATTCCAGGTGTAACGGAATGGAAAGGCGATGGAATTGGACGTGGTTTGCAATCGGCTTATGAGGAATTGACGGAAGGGAAATAGGGTTTTTGAAATTATACCGCTTATTTTGAAAGTTAAGATTAGGCGGTATAATTTCGAGAAAAATCTCATTTTTTATAATTTTCAATTTCTTTCAAGGATTTTCGAATCCCAAGGTTACAATTTTCATGTTTTTATCAATTAATAAATCAAGAGGAATTGAATCAAATTTAAAATATTTTACAATTTCACTGTCAAATGATTGATTTTCATTGAGTTGAAGCCACGTAACTTGGTCTTTTTTGATGGCTTTTAACCAATCTTCTTTTTCACGGTCGAGCGAAACAGAAACAAATCCAACTTTTTCTTGATCATATTTTGATAAGTTTTTCGCCAATTCTCTACTTACTATTCTACAAGGTCCACAATTAGAATCCCAAAATTGTACAAGTGTAAATTCTTTTGTGGAATCAATTATTACGTGTTTTATACCCAGTGAATCCTCAATACTAAAATTTGATATTTTTTTTCCAATATAATTATGTTGGCGGAGTTTTATTTTATCATTTATCCAAGGCCCTAAACTCGAATTATGTAATTCTAAAGGTAATTTTTTCATTAAGAATAGTAATTTTTCGTTAATAAAATCATCTAAATGACCTCCAATTGCCCATAAACTACTGTATGAACTTGTGTATCTATTTACAAATTTTTCTACTGCTTTACGAACTTTTTTTGCATCTTTCTCGCTATAATTACCCGAATATTTAAGTTTAGAAGATAATTGAAAAAGTTTATTCTTTCTTTTAGAAATAATATTTCCACTTATTTTTTTCGGATAAACCACTAATGAATGCTCTTTTGTTGTTAGATTAGGCATTATATCATACAAAACTTTTAAAGGTTTATCATCAATAAACATTCCATTGGCAGAACCATAATTATTGATAACTATTTCTATAACATCTGGATAATTTAGTTTGCCAGTTATTAGAAAATCATGCTCACCTTTTATAATGGTATCCACTTTGACATCAGGATTTTTAAGAACATCTAAATATTCAATTTTTTCTTTGGGAAACTTTCCGAAAATTTTAAAAGGTATTTGCTGAGAAAATGCAAAATTTGAAATGAAAAGCAACATTGAGATTTTGAGAAAATTCATGATAGTAGGAGTTTAAGATTTGAAATTATTAACAGTCAATATATTAAATACTAACTTTTCTGATTCTCTAAATAGATAAATAATATTAACTAAATTTTTAGTTAAACGCAAGGGGAACTAATTAAATTTTGGAATAAAATAATAATTTCACATCTACCCATTATCTTCGCAAAACCAGCATCAAATAATCTTCAATGCAAAAATCAAAACTCTTTTTTCTAATATTAATCCTCTTTGTGGTTGGCTTAACGGGAGCTTTATATTGGTTTGAAAACCAAGAAGCCAGTCCCGAAAATAATCAATATATTGCGCTTCCAGATAGTTTAATCCAACAATTAGCCAAGCATGATTCAACTGAAAAAGCTAATTTTCTGAATGCTGCTCCACCCAAAATGGAGGGTGTCATTACGAAAGAAATGTTTTTTGAACAAAAAAAAGATGCTTATACTTTTCAACTTTTTAGGGATTCTTTGGGAGTGAAATTAATTGTATTGTTTGGCACAAAAACAGTGGCAGAGAATAGAGATAAAGCGTTAGAAAATTCCACAAAAGCTGAAACAAGCGACTTAAATTCAGACGGTTTTCCAGAGATTCTGATTTATTCAAAAATAAATAATAAACTTACTTTCACAGGTTTTGAAGTACAAAATGGCTTGCATAAATTTTCATTACCCGCTCTTATGGGCAGACAATCATTTGGATATGCAGGACAGGACACGTTGTTTGTCGAAAATAATAACCTTGTCCGGCGGTTTCAATTTAGAAATTCTCAATTTTCTGCCTTTCCATCGGGTACACGCACTTGTGAATATGCTCTTGGACATGATTTGAAGTTTTCGATGGTTCGGACTTTAGATACGGAGTAATGAAATGTCTCTAAATTTAGCAAAGAAGCAATAAAAACGATAGAATAAATGTTTCATAAAATTGTAAAAGTATCTCCTTCCGATTATAAAATTCTTTCAGATTTATGTTATCAAATCTATCCTCAAACCTACTCAACTTGGTGGTATGATGCAGGGAAATGGTATATAGAAAAGATGTATAATCCTGAAAAAATGTTGAATGAATTAATGGATATAAACACCGAATTCTATTTTCTGACAATAAATGATGTTCCTATGGGTTATTTAAAGGTGAATTACACTTTTAGAGATGAATCAGATAGTTTCGAAATTGAAAGAATATACATTGACCAAACGTATGTAGGACAAGGTTTGGGGAATTTGTTACTAAATTATGGGATTGAAATTGCTTATTCAATGAATAAGAAAAATGTGTATTTGAAAGTAATGGCTTCTGGACTTGGATTAATCATATTTTATGAAAAAAATGGGTTTGAAACTATTGGCTCGAATCTTCTACCTTTTGAACTCCTAAAATCTGAATTTAGAATAATTAACACAATGAAAAAAATACTTTAAAATACCTTATCATGGAAAAATTACGCTCACAAAATTGGTTCGGAAAAACTGGGAAAGACGGTTTTATTTATAGAGCTTGGATGAAAAATCAGGGAATTCCTGACGATATGTTTGATGGACGTCCAGTTATTGGAATTTGTAATACTTGGTCGGAACTCACACCCTGCAATGCCCATTTCAGAGATTTGGCGGAATCAGTAAAAAAAGGCGTTTATGAGTCTGGTGGCTATCCAGTAGAGTTTCCTGTAATGTCATTGGGCGAAACGTTGATAAAACCAACTGCCATGTTATATCGTAATTTAGCCAGTATGGACGTTGAAGAATCCATTCGTGCTAATCCGATTGACGGCGTTGTTTTGCTTTGTGGATGCGATAAAACTACGCCTTCGCTAATTATGGGGGCGTGTTCAGTGGATATTCCTACGCTCGTGATTTCGGGTGGACCGATGTTGAAAGGACATTGGCGAGGAAAAGACATTGGGACATCAGACGTTTGGCGTTTTGACGAAGCCTTTAAATTAGGAGAGATAAATGAACAACAACTCACCGAAGCCGAAGGTTGTATGGCTCGCACGCAAGGTCATTGTGCCGTGATGGGAACTGCTTCAACGATGGCGACAATGGTTGAAGCATTGGGACTTTCATTGCCCAATAATGCAGCAATTCCAGCGGCAGATGTTCGTCGAAAAGTGATTTCGCAATTATCAGGACGTAGAATTGTTGAAATGGTAAAAGAAGATTTGACGCTTTCAAAAATTCTTACTCGTGAGGCTTTCGAAAATGCCATCATGGTGAATGCTGCCATTGGCGGTTCAACCAATTTTGTAATTCACCTTTTGGCAATTGCAGGTCGGATTGGCGTTGATTTGAACATGGAGGATTTTGACAAATTTTCTCAACATATTCCGTTATTGGCAAATCTTCAACCTTCAGGAAAATTCTTTATGGAGGATTTGTATTATGCTGGAGGTTTGCCTGCTGTCATCAAAGAAATGAAAAATGTGCTTCATAATAATGCTTTGACCGTTAACGGAAAAGCAATTGGAGCAAATTCTGAAAGTGCAGAGGTTTTTGATAGAAATATTGTGGCAACAATGGAAGCTCCTTTTAAGGAAAATTCTGGGATTGCGGTAGTTAGAGGAAATCTTGCTCCGAATGGTGCCGTCATTAAACCATCGGCGGCAACGCCTGCTTTAATGACGCACCGTGGGAAAGCGGTTGTTTTTGAAACTATCGAAGATTATCACGCAAGAATAGAAGATCCAGATTTAGATATTGATGAAAATTCAATTATGGTGCTTAAAAACGTTGGACCAAAGGGTTATCCAGGCATGGCTGAAGTTGGGAATATGGGGATTCCAAAGAAATTATTAGAAAAAGGTGTTCATGATTTGGTAAGAATTTCAGACGGAAGAATGTCTGGAACGGGTTTTGGAACGGTTGTCCTTCACGTATCACCCGAAGCGGCAGATGGAGGAAATTTAGCTTTAGTTTATAATGGTGATTACATCAGTTTAGACGTACCAAATCGTACTTTAAATTTAGAAGTTTCGGATGAAGAGTTGGCAGAAAGACGTAAAAAATGGCAACCAATTGATTTGAATATTAGTCGAGGATATGTTAGTATGTACATTAAACACGTAGAACAAGCACATTTAGGAGCAGATATGGACTTTTTGAAAGGGAAATCTGGAAGTATAGTTACGAGAGATTCGCATTAAAATTTTTGCAAAATAATAGTAGTACGATAAAGTGTAAAATTTACTATTTTAAGCTTTATCGTACTACTATTATATATTAACTTAACGTCTATTTTTATTATTAACTATCTAAAATCGGCTTTTAAATATTTTATTTTTACTTAACAATAATATTTTGTAAATTATTCAATAAAAACAGTAGATTTGTATATCATTCTACATTATTCAAGCAATTTTTACTCAAACATAATTCCTTAACAATTACTTCACATCATAAATCAACAAAAAAATAACACACCCTTATATTCGCTAATATAAAATCCTTACAGTTTTAATAACTTAGTCATGAAATTTAATAAATTTCTTCTCTCAATATTACTGTTGACCTCAATTGGAATTTCCAAGGCACAATATTTGGAACTGTCTCTCGAAAAAGCCCCGTTAAATTGGTTCAATCTTGATTACTCTGAAAATGGTGTCAGAGGTATTAGTACAGAAAAGGCTTATCGTGAGTTTTTAAATAAAAAGCCATCAAAAACCATTATTGTGGCCATTATTGATTCTGGTGTGGATATAAATCATGAAGATTTGAAGGGTATTATTTGGGTAAATTCAAAAGAAATTCCGAGTAATGGAATTGATGACGATAGAAATGGGTACATCGATGATATTAATGGCTGGGATTTTTTGGGTGGAAAAGATGGTACTGATATTGTCCGTGAAACGATGGAAGTTACTCGTGAATTTGCTCGTTTGAAAAGGATTTATCAATATATTCAAGATATTCCAAGTTTATCACCCTCAATGAAAATTGAGCACAAATTATACATAGAATACAAAGCTAAGTACGGAGCAAAAGTAAAAGAATTAGAAGAACAAGGAGTCTTTGTTATTAAATTGTATGAAAAGTATGTTGAATCAAAATTGATTCTCTCTTCTTATTTGAATGTTAAAGAAGTGAGTAAAGAGGACCTCAACAAAATTACTAATAAAGACCCTGAAGACGTTAAAAAAGCCAAAGGGGTTTTTGAGTTATTAGAGCAAATTGGTCAAGATGAAGAGAAACTAAAAGAGGCTTACGAATATTATGATGCTCAATTCAAATTTGGCATAAACTTATCCTTCAATCCAAGGGCAATTGTTGGTGACGATGTTGACAATGTGAACGACAGAGATTATGGTAATAATGAAGTGAAAGGTCCAGATGCTCGACACGGAACTCATGTAGCGGGGATTGTGGCAGCAAATCGCAATAATTCATTAGGTATTTTAGGTGTTGCTCAAGATGTGAAAATCATGGTAATTAGAGCTGTGCCAGAAGGCGATGAACGTGATAAAGATATTGCCAATGCCATCAGATATGCAGTAGATAATGGTGCGAAAATTATTAACATGAGTTTCGGAAAATCAGTTTCTCCTCAAAAACAGGCTGTTGATGCTGCCGTTAGATATGCACAAATGAAGGGCGTATTGTTGATTCATGCCGCAGGAAATGAGAACGAAGATATTGACATAAATGATAATTTTCCTTCAAAGATTTTTTTTGATGGAGAGCAAGCAGATAATTGGATTGAAGTAGGTGCAAC
>JACMRQ010000416.1 GCA_014376355.1 Arcicella sp.
CGCACAAACCCCATAAAATAATATGGTTCATTCAAGTGCTCACTTTTTTAATTTCAGTTTCATTCGCAAAGTCATCCGTTTTAAGCGTTGAAATCAAAACAGAAATTTAGGTTCTTACAATAGTTTACCCAAGAATCAACTTTTAAACTATAAGATTGATTGTTTTTGTTATAATACGGTTGTAATTCCCTTATTCAGGTTTTAATTACAAATTTGTGAAAATTTACAGTTTCAAACGTATGTTTTAGTTGATTTGGTCATCATTTAACTTTTCATATACTTGAAGCAAACTATAATTATCCGTCAAGATTTTATATATTATTGTAATTGGAAGAATTAAAAATGTCTTTATAATTTTTCTAATACTCCTTTGTTCTTTGTAGGCACTTATCACCATCGGAGCAATTTCTTGATAACGTGGTGATAATCTTTTGGATATTCCTCTCATTTTATCTTTCGCACATGTAGCTTTCTGCACCACATTTTTTGATGCACTGTAATTTCAAAAAAGCTAAAAAGAAAATATTGAGTTACTATATTACTTTCAAAGGAGATGCACAATTAAAAAGTATAGAGGCATACCTACCGTTATATTAATTGGGAAAGTGACTGCCAGTGCCATTGGTAAATAAAGTCCGGGGTTTGCTTCGGGAACCGATATTTTCATTGCAGCAGGCACTGCTATGTAGGACGCACTGGCAGCTAAGACCGCAAATATAAATCTGCTGGTTATGTCCGTTGTAATAAATGAGCTCAATACGGCAAATAAGCATCCATTCAACAAAGGAATTATGATGGCAAAAACGAATGGAAATACCCCAAATGAAAAGAATGCTTTTAGTTTTTTACCACTTGTAATTCCCATATCTAAGAGAAAAATGGCAAGGAACCCTTTAAATAAATCGTTAGTAAATGGTTTAATACCTTCCGCCTGTTTTGCATTAGCCATAAATCCTATGACCAAACTTCCCAAAATTAATAAAACACTGCCATTGGTGAGTGAATGCTTTATTACATCAGGAATTTTAATTTTAGTAGTGGTTTCATTCGTATTAAACAAAGAAATTAAGACCAACCCGATAATTATGGCGGGTGATTCCATCAAAGCCATTATGGCAATCATGTGTCCGTGAAGCGTTAATTGCTGAGATTCGAGGTAAGAAACTGCCGTTACGAAAGTGACAGCACTTACCGACCCGTACGCTGATGCAATTGCCCCTGCATCAAAAACATTTAATTTTCTAATGAGAATAAAGAATGTATAGATCGGAATTATTAGTGAAATACTGATGCCAAAAAGCATGGACCATCCTATTTCGCTTGTAAACGTTTCGTGAGACAATTCTTGTCCGCCTTTAAAACCAATGGAAAATAATAAATATAGAGAAATAAATTTTGATGAATTAGGGGGTATCTCCAAATCACTTTTTAAATAGACCGCAATAATGCCTAATACAAAAAATAATAAGGCTGGATTGGTTAAGTTTTCAATTAGTAAATTAAAATTCATGATATTCTGTATTTATTGGTTGTTTAAGATTCATTAGTCAAGAAACTGTAATTCTCCCGTCCTCAAGGTGTAAAAGGCACCCACAATTTTTAAATCACCCTTACTTTCCATGGTTCGCAATATTACACTTTTTGCTCTAATTTGAGCCATTGTATTTTTTACATTGTTTAAAGCAACTAACTTTACAAAGGCTTCATTCTTGGAAGTTTTTTCGCCATTAAAATGTTGGCTCATCGCAACTGCTGGTTTTATATTCGCCAACATTGAAGTTATATAACCAAGATGTACATCATCAATTGCCCCTTTTACCGCTCCACAATGTTGATGTCCCATGACTAAAATTATTTTTGCCCCCGACACTTTACAAGCAAATTCCATACTGCCCAAAAGGTCTGTATTCACAAAATTTCCCGCCACTCTACCCACAAAAATATCTCCGATGCCTTGGTCAAACACATCTTCCACGGGTACTCTGCTATCTACACAACTTAAAACCATTGCTTTTGGAAATTGTCCCCCAGTTGCCGCTTTTCTGATCTCTTCTGAATGTTCCCGTCGGGTTACATTGCCATTTTTAAAGCGTTGATTACCCGCCATGAAATCTTGTAAGACCTGCTCTGGTGTTAGAGAGTCCTGCTCAGCTTTTGTCATCACGTGCCTATTCTGGTTGGCGACTTTTGAAGATATTACATCCTCGTTTTCTTTTTTATTATCTGAACTACAAGCGTTCAGTAATTGGACAGCAATTGCAAGAGCAACAACGTTTAATAGTTTTTTTATCATTTGCTTTATTTTTTGTTAAACGTTGCAAAATTGAGTATTCTTATTCATAAGTTTTTATTTATATTTGTAATATTATATATTAAAATAATTTATGAATTATACCCTCAATCAGTTACAGATATTTCTGAAAATTGTACAAACACAAAGTGTAACGAAGGCATCGGAAGAATTACATCTAACCCAACCTGCCGTATCTATTCAACTCAAAAATTTTCAAAATCAATTTGACATACCACTAACTGAGGTGGTGGGAAGAAAAATATTTATTACCGATTTTGGCAAGGAGATAGCCGAGGCTGCTGAAAATATTATCAATCAAGTTTATGCCATCAACCATAAAACATTAGCTTACAAAGGGCAATTGACGGGTAGGCTAAAGATTTCTGTGGTGTCAACTGGCAAATATATAATGCCTTACTTCCTTTCTGATTTCATGAAACAGCATTCAGGAATCGAATTGGTCATGGACGTTACTAATAAAAGCAAAGTTGTGGAAAGTATAGAAAACAACGAAGTTGATTTTGCACTGGTTTCTATTTTACCTACCAAGCTAAATATCCAGAAATTAGACCTGCTTCAAAATAAATTATATTTAGTTGGAAATACTGAAACTAAATTCAAGAAAAGACTTTATACAAAAGACATATTTAAGGAATTACCTTTAATATTCAGGGAAAATGGTTCAGGAACAAGGCAAGCAATGGAAAGTTTTATTGAGCGAAATAGTATTACTGTGTTGAAAAAAATGGAACTAACATCGAATGAAGCCGTAAAACAGGCTTTATTGGCGGGTTTAGGGTATTCAATTATGCCATTGATTGGAATAAAAAACGAATTACAAAATCGTGAATTACAAATAATATCTGTTAAAGAACTGCCTATAAAAACAACGTGGAGTTTAATTTGGCTAAATGGAAAACGTCACTCACCTGTTTGTATCTCCTTTTTAAATTATCTCAAAAAAGAAAAAGAAAAAATTGTGAAAAATAAATTTAACTGGTATGAGCAGTATTAGCTGAAAATTATTTTTTAAAGAGTGGTTCTTTGTCAATTTTGGTAAAAGATTATTACTCCTATAAAATGTAGATGCTTAAATTATCGTGTTTCCTTTTTATTGCTAAATGGGCAGGTTTTTGATGAAAACATATTTTCTAAAGTTGCTCTATCAAATACTTTTCACCAAAATTGACGAAGAACCTCATTTGCCATAACATACATTTGTAACCAACTATTCGCATTAATCAGTGAATTATATAAACTTTATGTAGAATTATATAATGATTCCCAAGATGAAACCGGCCAAATTTGAGTGTTCAATTAAATGTGAGACTAACTTCAATCGTAAAATACTCAATTATTTGATCTGTAGTTACTTACGAGAGTAATAATTTAAAAATAGGCGTATTTTTCAAAGCGTTTTGCAATAATAACTTCTTGAATATTTTAACTTTTTTTATCAATCTTGAGCAAATAAGTTGTTCATTAGTAAAAGTAAAGAAAATGTTTTTAATCTTCCAAAAAATTTGCTCAACTGGCATTAAATATTAATAAATAAGCATTTGATTAACATTTAATGCAATTAACATATTTTTATGGAAGTGAGAATTATGTAATTATTTGGAAAAATAATGTAATGGTTATTATTAAATCGCACCATAATTTTGACAGGTGGAAATTCATCCACCATTCTAAACAAAAAAATTAAAGATGTCAACGATAGCAGCGAGTAATTCAAAAACAAGTATTGATTCAACCATCGAAAGTATTGAGCAATTGGTAGAAA
>JACMRQ010000048.1 GCA_014376355.1 Arcicella sp.
AACGCTTCAATTTCCGTTGGATGATGAGCATAATCATCAATATATACCATTTTTTCAGAACGAATTTGATATTCAAAACGCCTTTTCACGCCTTTGAAAGTACATATTCCCTCACGCACTGCTTCGGGTGACAAACCTATCTGTAAAGCAACTGCTGCTGCCGCAATAGAATTGGTAACGTTATGAAAACCAGGCGTTAATAAACTGCAATCTTTGATAATTCCGTCTGGATAAACGATATCAAAAACCATTTCGGCATTTTCAATCCGCAGGTTTTCGGTTCTAAAATTGCCGACGTGTAAGCCAAAAACTTGGGCTTGATTTCGGGTAAAATCTTGCAAATCAACACCATCATATTGGTATAATTTACCACCATCTTTTATCTGCGAAACAAATAATTGAAAGGATTCTAAGAGTTTAGCATGGTCACCATAAATGTCCAAATGGTCGGCATCGGTAGAAGTTACGATGGTTAAATCGGGAAATAAAGTTAAAAAAGAACGATCAAATTCATCGGCTTCAACCACACAAATTACGTTTTCTGTGCCTTCATTTATTAAGAAATTAGTGCCGTAATTTTGCGTAATTCCTCCCAAAAATGCGGTTACGTTTTTGCCTGCATTCTTCAAAATATGAGCCACCATTGAAGAAGTTGTCGTTTTTCCGTGTGTACCTGCCACGGCAATCGTGAAGAAATTTTGTGTTAATAATCCCAGAACTTGCGAGCGTTTCATTAAAGTAAATCCGCTGTCTTCCAAGTAATTAAATTCTTGATGGTTTTTAGGAATAGCGGGCGTATAAACAATAAGTGTCTCTGAAGGATTACTTAAAAATTCCTTAGGAATCAGCGAAATATCATCCGTAAAATGGACGGCAATTCCTTCCGCTTGGAGGGCATCGGTGAGCGGCGTTGCGGTTTTATCGTAACCCGCTAAAGTGTAGCCGTTCGCAATAAACCAACGAGCAATTGCTGACATTCCAATGCCGCCAATGCCCAAGAAATAAATGTTTTTTAATAATTTTATATTCACTTTTTTGTTTGTTTTTATACCCATTCACTCTGCATATCCTTATCCCTTTTAATTACACAACGCTCATTATCAAGAAGATGTAAGTTTGTATCAATCTCCATGCTTGTTTTTACATTGTTCAATAGTTCTTTATAAGCAGTCTTAATTTCTTTTCGTTTCATAGCTTCCAAGAACCTCCGAATGTCTTTATCATCTTCCAGAATTAGGGGTGGCACGGTTGCTAATTTACCGTCGTCCTCTTTAGCAACCATCGTAAAATAGGAGGTATTAGTATGCTTGATAGTAGCGGTTTTGATGTTTTCCGATACCACTTTAATGCCCACAATCATTGAGCTTTTTCCTACATAATTTACCGAAGCAAGAAGAGAAACCAGTTCGCCGACCTCAACGGGCTGACGAAACTCGACATTATCTACTGAAACTGTTACTACATACGTTCCAGCGTGTTTTGTGGCACAGGCATAAGCGACTTTATCCATCAAAGATAGTAAAATCCCTCCGTGAATCTTACCACCAAAATTGGCGTAAGATGGTATCATCAATTCTGTAATTGTGGTACGGGAATAATTAGCTGTTCTTGCGTTTTCCATTTTATGGTTGTGGTACGGACGATTTGACGACTTGACAACCTCGTCCGTTTTACTTATTTTACTATGCACAAGGCTGTCCGTGCTACATTCCGTATTATATTTGTACAAAAATTGAACTTTTAAAAGAATTTTCCTTGTATTTGGGGATTTTTTTATAAAAAATTACGAACTGCTATAAAATTATTCACTATTAATTGTTTACTATTCTCTAAATAAATGCCCCTAATTTGGCTCATACTTTTTACACCTTTCATTGGTTTTCTGACTGCTTTTTTGTTGGGTAGAAAACATAATGCAATAGCGAGTTGGTTTACCATTTCACTCACAGGTTTGAACCTTATTTTTTCAGTAATTCTCTTATCTCAAACACTTCATGTAAAAGATAATCATCTCATTTACAACTGGTTTACGCTCGATGGAAAAGACTATCAATTTGGGTTTCTCTTTGATTCTTTGACTTTGATGATGCTGGTTTTGGTTAATTTCATTGCTCTGTTAGTTAAAATTTTCTCGCTCGAATATATGGAAGATGACCCTGATTTATACCGTTATTTTGGGTTCTTGAGTCTATTTATATTTTCGATGTTAGGAATAGTTTTAACGGATAATCTTTTTGTAATGTACGGCTTTTGGGAATTAGTGGGACTAAGCTCTTATTTACTAATTGGCTTTTGGTATAAAAAACCCGAAGCCGTCCAAGCATCCAAAAAAGCCTTTCTGATGAATAGAATTGGTGATGTAGGTTTTTTGATAGGAATTTTTGCCGTGTATTTTTATAATAATCATTCCGTAGATTTAACAACATTCAACCATACAATTCATTTACCGACTGTTTATTGCCTTCTACTATTTTGTGGAACAATTGCTAAATCTGCTCAATTTCCGTTGCATACGTGGCTACCCGATGC
>JACMRQ010000417.1 GCA_014376355.1 Arcicella sp.
AATGTAGGAATAGAGGTTGGAAAACAATGGAATGTTTTCAGTTTAGGCTTGGTGCTGGGTAAAACAAGTTTGGAGCGGCAAGTGGCTCGTGATAGCACTACTTATCTTGAAATACACCCCAATCTTAATGTGTTTCAGCAAGGTAAATTTACCAACACGATAACTGCAGGAATTGGCTACATCTTTAATGCTAAACAGAGTATGTTAACCGAATTTACTTCTGGAATTGAATACTCAATAAATCCACACTTTCATATAAACATCTCCTTTGGTCAATACTATTACAGTGGACGGTTTGCCTCAAGTAGTTCTACTTTTTGGGGGTTATCGGGCGTATTTTATTTTTTGCCCGCTAATCCTAAATCACTAATTACTCGCTGAAGTAAAGAAAGTATCGTAGGAATGCATCAAAAAGTGTGGGGCAAATGATTTTTGATACTCTTAACTTAGAAGCAAATGAGGTTCAATAAGCAATCTTAAACTAATTTTCTTGCAATAAAATCTGATTGCCCCACACTTTTTGGTGCACTCCTTAAGTATCGCTCACAGGTGATTTTATGGAGACTAAAAAATCTATGAAGATCGTGGGAAATTTTCCGCTTTTTTTTAGTTGCAACCAGGTTTTGAACTACTCAGAAAACGAGTGGTCATAACAAGTAAAATACAGGCTTTCATCAAAATTGACGAAGGACCAGATTTGACCAGAATGGTGATTTCAGCCCAATACTACACTTGCCTCACGCTTTTTGATGTATTCCAAGTTTTGGATATTTTCATGCTCTATGGCTTTTATTTCAGCCATGTGCTTTTCAATATTTATAAATTGTAATACTAACCAAGCCAAGCCAATAAACCCTTCAAAGAAAATAAAGGTAGTATTCCAATCAAAATTCTCTTTTATTGGACCCACCAAAAATGCTCCTGCAATTGAACCCATTGCCCCCATTGTCATAAAAATAGTGAATTGACTGGCAGAAATATTTTTTGAACAACATTGCATTGCAATAGCAAAAACGCCAATTTTAGCAAAGGCATTCAGCAACCGATAAGTAATAATGAATCCGTACAACATATTTGTATTTTGCCAATAATCCCCTGCAAATTTCAAAGCAAGCACAAGTGAAACGATTAACAAAAAATAAATATTAATCATTAGCTTTTTGCCAAATTTTTCTATTAAATATCCTCCTACCAACATACCTACGACACCGCCAACTAAATCTGCCGTTGCAAAGACTTGTGAATATAATACATTTGTCCAACCCGTAATTTTTACGGCAAAAATGGGCAGTAAAGTTTCAAAAAAATTATAAGCTCCCTGGGTAATAAATAAGAGGATTACCACTAATAAAGAATTTTTTAACCTAAAAACGTTGAACAATGCCTTAAGAATGACAGACCAATTGAATATTTGCAATTTCTTGGAGGTTTCCGAAGCCTTTCCAGCGGTAAAAGGTAGAATTTTCTCGCCTTTTTGTTCTCGTATCACAAGTGGTACAATGGTAATAGTAGCTACTAAGAAAAATAGGGTAAGCATAGAAGCCTCAAAGCTATATTTATTCAAAATCCAGCTACACAATACCAAAGCCAAGGAACTTCCTATCATCCGTGAGCCTTGCATATAGCCGTTGGCACGGGCTTGTTGGTCGGCAGGCACCATATCCACCGCCATGGCATCACCAGCAGCGTCCTGAATAGCACCAAAAGAAGATACCATAAAAGCGGCTGCAAAAAATAAATTAAGGTTATTAAGTGGGTCAGGCACAAATGCAAAGGCAATTATGCTCAGCATTAAACCAAGATGCCCCAAAAGTACCCACGGTCTTTTTCTTCCCATTGGCAAATAGGTGTATCTATCCATTAAAGGGGCTACGATAAATTTGAAAGTCCAAGGCACTGAACAAGCAACGGCAAACTGCCCAATTTCACTTGGGGATTTGCCTTGCATTGCCATCCATGCAGGTATGCCCACAAACAACATCCCTTGTGCGAGTCCTTCTGCAAAATAAAGGGCTGAAAAGTTGAAATATCTTAAAAAAGCACTTTCGGAAAGTGTGGGAAGACTGAGTGTTTCTGGCATATATAGGTTTGTACTTCGTAATCTGTGGACATTTCTAATTATTGAAAAATGGCTACCTTAGTAAATTGGTCAGGAATTAATTGGGGTACATTTGGGTTACTATTTATCTCTTGTTGAGGGTAAATAAACCTTTGAGGTTTCTTTGTACCCACAGTTAGAGGGATTGGTAACTGAACAACAGGCAGGGCAAAGGCTAAACGACGATAATCATTAAATACTTCGTATTGCATCAGAAGAATGATATAACGTTGACTGATAATTTCGTACAATATTGCCTCTTGTGTCGTAGATAAATTGGTAAGATTTGCTAAGCCCGAAACACCAAAATCATTGATAATATAAGGATCATATTTCCTGTTTGTGGCGGAGAAAGTTTTTCCATTCAAATAACCCATGGACAAGGCTAATCTTACTTTATTTAAGGCAATTAAAGCACCATTTGTATTGCCAAGACGAGCTTCGGATTCTGCAATAATTAATTGAGTTTCATAGTGAGTAAGAATAGGGTGTGGAGCATCTGCAACAAAAGCACCATCCGCTGTATTTGGGTCCAGACTGTTCGGGGCGGTGATTCCTGCTTTTATAAAATGATTGTACAATGCGGTTTCATTGGTTTTTGTATTGGAAGAATTAATGCGGCTCTGTAATAATGTCCTTAAATATGTGCCTTCAAAACCAGTATCGCCTGCACGACTTACTCTGAAAAAATCATAGTTCTGATTGGTATTTTGCCCTTGGCTGGTTCCATGCGGTATCAAACCATCACCGTTTATATTTTGAATACCGAGGTTAGCACTTACAATAGCTTGTTCATAATTTTTGGTGTGCAAGTATAATCTCGCTTTTAAGGTATTAGCAAAGGCTTTCCACTTATTTACATCTCCTTGATAAATAAAATCATTCGACCCAAAAGCTAATCCTGTTGAAGATGATAAATTACTTATCGCTTTATCTAAAGTAATTTGGAGAGCGACATATACATCAATTTGCTTATCAAAAATAGGCGTAGGAAAATTTTGACTATCAAATGCTTGTTTATAAGGTACATCACCATACAATGCCGTGGCTTTTGCAATTACAACGGCTTCTAAAATTTGTCCTACACCCTTTGTCCATTTATCACCCAGTATATCAGCTTTTGCTTGTACAAGACGGGCTTGATTCGCAACTGGATAAAGATTATTCCAACTAAAAGTTTGAGAGGATACAATATATTGTCCAAACCCAAGATGAGCCCGAGATAAGCCATTCAATTCTCCTGACCACATGGAAGCGATGCGGGTATCGGTATCTTCATAGAGAAATGCCACACCAAGCATAGTGCCAGAAAGTAGCGTTCTTACATCCACATCAGTTACTGCATTGGGATTGCGTTGAATATCATTCTCCTCGAATAATTGTTTACAACCACTCAAAAAATTAGCTGTAAACAGCATTGACATGAAGATATAAATGCGAAAATTTTTCATAGTTGATTTAAAAAACTTAGTATTTGATAAGTACGGAGAATAAAATTGATTTTGTATTGGGGTTAGTAAACCAATCTTGACCTCTGGCAAGCCCCGCACCCGTTACGTTTGATTCAGGGTCTATGCCTGTATAATTAGTCCAAAGTATTAAATTTCTACCAGTCAATGAAAAGTCAATGTTAGACAATTGTGTATTCTTGAAAAACTTTACGTTTTTTAAAGAATAAGACAGCGTCACTTCCCTCAAACGAGATGCACTTCCATCTTCCACAAACTGTTTATATGAAGCCGTGTTTGATGCAGACCCTCTACCTTGATACCACGCCTGATTTATTGCCACGGGGCCAGCTCCGAAATCTTTTATTTGTCCTTGAAATGATGTTCCTGGTGCAACCGTATTACCGTTAACATCTTTCAATCCCCCAGAGGGTGCAACGGCAGTGTTGCCTTGATCTGCATGGGTTCCAAAAGAATACAAAGAACCTCTTGTACCATTGAAAAAATCATTTCCTTGTACTCGGTCAAACAAAAGATATAAAGACATTGCTTTGTAAGAAAGTGTACTTCCTAAACCACCTCGCCAATCTGGATTTGGATCACCAATAATTTCAACTTTAGTACCCGCCTGAGGAAAACCATTTACATCTAATACATACGAACCTGCTTCATTTTTCATAAAATCAGTAGAAAGAAAAACCCCAAACGGTTGACCTACCACAAGAGAAGAATTTTGAATAAAACTGTCGGGCAATGTGTAAGAATTTACCCCTGCTAAAGATTTTACTTTATTCTTATTTTTAGAAAAATTAGCCGAGATGTTCCATCTAAAATGTCGTCGTTTCAATATATCAGCATCCATTTCTAATTCAATTCCCTTATTTTCTAATTCCGCAGCATTACTATTAAAAGTAGTGAAACCTGTGGTAGCAGGTAGATTTATCGGTAGTATTACGTCTTTAGTGTTATTCGTATAAGCAGTGGCAGAGAAATTAACTTGGTTCTGAAAAAAACGTAGATCAACACCTAATTCGGTTTCAGTTTTAATTTCAGGACGTAAAAATTCATTACCTGCAATCGTACTTTGAACATACCCACCATTATAAACAGGATTAATGCCCGATAAACCGCTCGAAAAGTCATCTTTGTAAGTGGCAGCTCCAAAGTTATTGAAATTTTGGTAAGGTTGTGGTTGTATGCCCACTTGCCCCCAAGTCAGACGAAGTTTACCAAAACTTAAGAAAGTGTTATTTTCAAGGTATTTTAGTTGGCTAAACTGCCATGCTACTGCCGCCGAAGGAAAGAAAAAGCTATTTTTTGTACTATTACCAAAGGTTGATGCCGCCTCATTTCTGCCTGTAAAAGTGAAAAATAGCATATTATAAGCTTCTAAATCAGCTTGTGCATAAAATCCATAAGTACGATTTAATGAATTGAAATTATTGGCAGTTAAATTACTGTTTACCGCATTCGTTAAAATATTGGGGGCAGAGGGAATAATAAAATTGGTAATACTACTCGTTAAAGATGCTCGTGTGCGACTGTTGTAATTGAAACCTATCAGTAAGGAACCCCCAAAATTATTGCTAAATGTTTTCTGTGCTACTGCAAATAAATCGGTATTAAATTGCTTTTCCGATACCCAATTTTTTGAAAGAAACCCTTTTGGATAATTGGCAGAATTACGAGCAAATCGCTCTAATCTAGTATCGTTGAAATTATCTATTCCAAACCTTGCCGTAGTTGACAACCAGTTAAAAGGTGTTATATTGAATTGTAAACTACCAATTAATCTATCTACATCACTGGTATTGTTGTTATTAATAATGTTCCAGTTTGGGTTAGCGTAAATCGTACTTAAATCTTTTCCTAATGGATTTCGGTAGGATACATGGGCATCGGGAAACACTTGACCAGCGGGATCAGTATAAATACCGTTATACAGGTTATTATTAAAATCGGAAGGGGTACGTAAACTACTGAGCAAGATTCCATCGGCATTATCGCCTTCTTGTACCCTGTTAGAGTTAATTTTGGTGTAACTTACATTTGCACTGGCACTAAACCAATTGGTAAATTGATTTGTTACATTGACCCTCACTGTTTTACGTTGATAATTACTAAAACTTTTTATAACTCCTTGTTGATTAAGATCACCATAACTAACCAAAAAAGTAGTTTTTTCATTACCCCCGCTCACATTCAAAGTATTATCAGAAAAGTAACCTGTTTGAAAAGCATCTTTTGTGTGGTCGTAAGTATCTTTGGAGTTTTTTCCACCATGAGGGTTGGCGACTGTACCCGAAGCGATAGCATACCGGTTAGTACCATCTGCAAGTGTAACAAATCCTTGGTATCCTGGGGTTGCTGGGTTAGTAATAAATTGATCCACACCATCCAATCTATCAGAAATAAGATCTCCAAAAGTGGAACGGTTGCCCTGTGCAAATAGTCCATTAGACCCTTGTCCATACCGTGTTTGAAGGGGATGTGTTTTGTTTACTTGGTCGAAAGATACGGTAGATTTAAACGAGACATTTAGTTTCCCATCGGTATTTTTGCCTTTTTTTGTCGTGATGATAACAACGCCATTGGCAGCTCTCGAACCCCAAAGTGCGGCAGCGGATGCCCCCTTTAAAACCTCTAACCTCTCAATATCTTCGGGATTAATATCGTTAATGCGTGACTGCTGAATTATACCGTTGCTCCGTGCGGCACCAATATTATCAGAGGAGTTGCTCACAGGCATTCCGTCAATTATAAAAAGTGGTTGTGCGTTTCCATTGATTGTGTTTTGCCCCCTTATTTGGATGTATGAACCCGCACCTGGATCGCCACCGTTACGGGTTACTAATACGCCAGCAACTTTACCACTTAATCCATTCAAGACACCCGTTTCACCAGATTGAGCTACGGCATTGCCTCTTACAGTAGATACTGATGAGGCAAATTTATCTCTCTCGCCTTTCAAACCCAAAGCAGTAATAACAGTGGTCTCTAATTCTACATTGTCAACTATGAACACAACATCAATTATTGATCTCCCTCTAATCTCTTCTTGAATTGTTTTCATTCCAACGAAAGAAAAGATTAATGTAGAAGCGGATGTCGGAACATTCAAAGTATATTTTCCTGCTTTGTTGGTTGAAATGCTTATGTTTGTTCCCTTCACACTTACCGTGGTGCCAAGCAACGCTTTCAGACTATCATTTGAAGTAACAACTCCACTAATTTGTCTATTTTGAGCAAAAACGAATTGATTAGAAAAAATTAGGGCAATTATAATAAAGGTAAATTTTATATTCATAGTAAAAGTTTTTCTAAAAAAAATCAGGTTTTGTAATGAACGGTTTTCCTGTAAAAATTTAATTGACCTCAAAAATTAGATTAATTCATCAAATTTATCGACAAAATTGTTTAATTGGATTTTCTTGTTTGAGCATTTGAATTGGTTTAAAACGCCACAGGGCAAAGCGCTTAAACTATCTATTGAATGAGGTAAAAACTTTTTTTTGAGGTTAAATCATTTTCTGCAAATGTTATATTCCGTATATGATTATGGCTAAATTCTTAAAATGGACTGGTGATTAAACATTGTTGATAATTTCTTAAATCCGGTTTTAAAAAAGTTCGAAAGTTTCTTGCAAAGTCTTTTACTTCTCTATCTTAGATTGTGCAAAAACTCAAAATGCCCTACGTAATTACGTATTGGTACTTATATTGTAACTCCGTAACATCTAAAATGTTATGGAGTTGGATTTACATATATTTATTTTTTAATACAAAAATATACATTTCAATTTATTAGTGTAATTCAAGGGTTGAGCCTAAATTTTTGACCCAGTAAGGGACTTGCAACCAAAAATTGATTTGCCAATATATTTATGGTTGTCCCTCCCCTCCAGCAGAACCATATACTTGTCCAGTAGCAAAACTCCCGTTATTATCAGCAAGTAACACATAAATACCAGCAAGTTCTGCTGGTTGTCCTGGTCTTCCCAAAGGCGTTTTTGACCCAAATTTTTTCAAATTCTCTTGTGATGATCCACCACTCACTTGCAAGGGTGTCCATATTGGGCCAGGTGCAACACCATTAACACGAATACCTTTAGGACCTAACTGCTTTGCGAGCGATCTTACGTAGCTTGTATTAGCGGCTTTTGTTTGAGCATAGTCAAACAGATCAGCCGATGGATCGGTAGCTTGAACTGAGGTTGTGGCTATAATGGATGACCCTGGCATTAGGTATGGGAGTGCTGCTTTAGTAATCCAGAATAGGGCATAAATATTAGTCTTCATTGTCCAATCAAATTCTTCAGTAGATATATCCAATATAGAAGCATTTGCTTGTTGCCTTCCTGCATTGTTTACCAATATATCAAGACCTCCAAGTGCTTTCGCTGCATCATCTACCAATTTTTTGCAAAATTTTTCATCACGAATATCTCCTGGTAATGGAATGGCTTTGCGTCCTGTTGCTTTTATCAAAGCAATTACTTCTTTAGCATCTTCTTCTTCAGTAGGAAAATAATTAATGGCTACATCCGCACCTTCTCTTGCATAAGCTATGGCTGCTGCCCGCCCCATTCCCGAATCTCCACCCGTGATTAAAGCTTTGCGACCCGTTAACCTCCCCGAACCTTTGTAACTCGTTTCTCCATGGTCTGGTTTTGGATCCATCTTACTCACCAAACCTGGCCACGGCTGTGATTGACCTTTAAATGGCGGTTTAGGATATTTGGTAGTTGGATCTTTTAGTTCATCTGACAAATTATTTATCAGATTTGATGGCGTAGGTTCACCAAAAACTTGCGAAGTCGCAAACGCCGCAATGCCCAATCCGTTGATAGCTTTTCTGCGGGAAATTTTGTTTTTTTCACTCATGACTATATAATTTTATTAAAAGAAAAAAAGCCTACAATTCGATGTCTAAAAAAGTCATAATTGCAAGCCATTAAAAATTCAAGTATCAATTAAACAATTGGCGAAAGGTTCTTTCTTTGGATGATGCGGTCAACATACTATAATTTTGAATTCATTCATTAAATCTTAAAATGTGCTATATGATTTGGGAAAAATATTATGTTATTCACACATTACGTTGTTAAAGTTGAGCGCATCAAAAAGTGTTGGGCAATTGATTTTTGATGTCCGTAATTAAAAAATTATTAGGTTCAACTGGCGACCCTTAAATGATTTTTTAAAAATATAAATCTGATTGACCAACACTTTTTGATTCGCAGAGACTAAAAGCAAATAAGGCTAAATAATTATCCTAAACTGATATTACTGAGGTTAAAGAGTGTGGGACAAACGTTCGTGAACTTCCTGAAATAAGGAAATCAACTATTTAAAAAGATAAAAAATTTAGTTGAGATTGCCACATACTTTTTACACACTCATTGTTTGAAGGTCAGCAATTTCTGCAAGAGATTGCTTATTTAATTTGACTTTCATTTTTGAAAGAATTATACTTCTTTAAGTTAGCGAAAAATCAGTTGTCTCACACTTTTTGATGCACTTCTCTATTACGCCTCAACAACCATTTTGCCCGTATTTTCTCCAGTAAATAGCCCCAATAAAGCATTTGGAAGGTTATCAAAACCATGCTCAACGGTCTCAGTATACTTCAGTTTTCCCTCAGTAACCCATTCTGCTAATTGATGAATACCTTCGATAAAAAGACTTTGATAATCATTAACGATAAAACCCTGCATTAACACACTTCGAGTCAAAAGCATGGGTTGGATTCGAGGTCCCATTGGCACATCCGTGGTGTTATACATGGATATTTGCCCACACAAAACAATCCGTGCGTGAAAGTTAATATTACTAATTACGGCATCTGAAATTTCCCCGCCAACGTTATCAAAATAAACATCCACGCCCTTTGGACACGCATGAGCAATGGCTTTATTTATGTCTTTGGTAGTTTTATAATTAATAACTTCGTCAAAATTAAATTCTTCTTTTAAGGTCTTTACTTTTTCATCAGTTCCTGCAATGCCAACCACATGGCAACCATAAATTTTTGCAATCTGACCAACCACAACACCAACCGCTCCCGCAGCACCCGAAACCACTACTGTTTCCCCTTCTTTGGGTTTACCGATTCGCATTAAGCCGAAGTAAGCAGTGAGTCCAGGCATTCCCAGAATACCCAAATAATAACTTGGACGAATTATGCTAACATCAATTTTACGAAGGTCTTTTTCGGAAGCAATAAATGCCTCACGCCACGGCAACAAGCCAACGACTACATCACCCATTTTGAACATATCTGACTTACTTTCTGATACCAACGCAACGACTGCCCCCATGATTGGTTGGTCAATTTGATACGGAGTAACATACGATTTTGCATCGTTCATTCTTCCACGCATATAGGGATCAACGGAATAAAACATCCCTTTTAGCAATACTTCACCTTTATTTATTTCGGGTAAGTCAACTTCTTGAGATCCAAAATTTTTTAAAGTCGGTAAACCTTTCGGACGGGATGCGAGTACAATTTGTTTAGTTTTCATCACAATAATTTTTGAGGTAGTCAGGTTTAATAAAATGATTCCAAATTGTATAAATCGAAGTTGAACCATTAAACCTAAAAAGGGTCAGTCAATCCACTTACACGAATAAGTTTTTTATTCACAAACTCATCAATTCCTAATTCAGAAAGTTCACGACCATAGCCAGAGCCTTTTGTTCCTCCAAACGGCAAATCTGCCTGTGTCCAAGTTGGATGATTGATAAAAACCATACCCGTATCCATTTGGTCAGCAACTCGTTTTCCTCGAGCAATGTCCTTGGTAAAAATAGAACCACCCAATCCAAAGGGCGAATCGTTGGCTAAATCAATGGCGGCTTGTTCATCTTTTACCCGATAAAAAGTAGCCACTGGTCCAAATAATTCTTCGTAATAAACAGGATTATCGGGTTTCATATCAATCAAAACGGTTACTTGCATAAATGACCCTTCGCCTTCAACTCGTTTTCCTCCCAAAATGGCTTTTGCTCCGCCTTTTATGGCTCTATCCACTTGTTCGGCAATTTGATTGGCAGCTGCTTCACTACTTAAAGGTCCCACATCTGTGTCTTTGTGCATGGGATCGCCGATTTTCAACCTTGCCATTTTATCCGTAAATTTTTTCAAAAATTCATCCGCAACTGCATCCACAGCGATAAATCGTTTAGAAGCAATGCAACATTCTCCGTTGTTATTTATTCTCCCGACTACTGCCCAATCAACAGCTTTATCAATATCGGCATCTTCCAAAATAATAAATGCATCGCTACCACCCAATTCCAAGACTGATTTTTTGAGATATTTCCCAGCCTCAGATGCTAAACTTGCTCCTGCCACTTCGCTTCCTGTAAGAGAGACGCCCTTGATTCTTTTGTCAGAAACCAATGCGGAAGCTCTTTTTCCTGACATCAATAAATTAGTATAAAGTCCTTTAGGAAACCCCGCTTCTTTAAATAGTTCTTCAATCATAATACCGCACTGAGGCACAATAGAGGCATGCTTTACCATAATTGTATTACCAATCATAATATTTGGAGCGGCAAAACGAGCAACTTGATAATATGGAAAATTCCAAGGTTCTACGCCAAACAAAACACCAATTGGAGTGTACCGAATTAATGCTTCGCCGTGAGTTGGATGTAAATGTTTATCTGCCAAAAACTTTTCTCCATGATCAGCATAATAATCAAGAATGTCGGCACTCAACAATATTTCGCCTTCTGCCTGAACCAAGAGTTTCCCCATTTCTAACGTTATCATTGTGGCGAGTGTTTCTTTCTTTTCTCGCATCAACTTTGCCAATTTATGAAGCAAATCAGAACGATGTTTGTAAGATGTTTTCTTCCAAATTTCAAAAGTTGAAGCTGCTTGAGTAACGGCTTTATCAACTACTGAATCGGTCATTTCCTCAAAAGATTTTATGACATTATTATTAACTGGATTCACGGTTTGAATAGACATGGTGTGTAATTTTTTAGATTTATTTTAAAAATTTTCAGAAAAATATCTTCTCACTGAGGTATGTTACTAATTTTCAGACATTTTTTCGACGTCTTCAACGCCAATGTTAATTTCGTCAAAGTGGTCATTTTTTCAAAATATTGAAAAATTCAACTTTTGAATTAGTGTTTAAAATTTTTTATATTGTCTGAAATAATCTTGTAAGTTTAATCCTTGCATCATTATTTTAAAACTGCCAATTAATCCTTTTTTTCTTTTGATTTTGTTGATTCATCCATACAAACCAAGGAAAAACAAGTGCCATAAGATCGTTCACAAGCTGATAATAATGACTCTATTTGATAAACAAACGAACCTCTTTTTTTCGCAGAAATTACCTATTCCTTCTTTTGGAAAGGCTTATATTTATTTTTTTTGACATTCGCCTCACCATTGTTGGAGGTTCACTTAAATGTAGGGGGTAAACTTCCCACGAGAGAGCTATCTTTTAGTTTTAAAAATGTTTTCCCTTACAAAAAAGTCTATATTTACCTATCGTCTATGCTAATAACCGGTTTATTTGCTTAAAATTGATAAAAAAAGGTCAAAATACTTAGGAAGTTATTACTATAAAATACCATAAAAAATACGTCTTTTTTAAATTATTATTCTCATAAGTAATTATGTATCAACTAATTAAATATTTTATGTGGGAAGTTATCTTGACATTTAAGTGACCCCCAAATTCATGCTAAATGCTAATGGAACGCACATTGAAGTTCAAAAAATACGTATAACCTTAAGAATTGAAGAAACTGTAATGGCTCAAATGTTATTTATTCAGAGCATCTGTCCATTCGTCAACGAAAATTATAATTATCAGCTTAATCTTGAAAGTATTATATGGACTATTCAGAATTGTTCAACCGTTGTGGATATTTCGTTTTGTTTTCAATTTATCTTTGGGTAAACTCGGGGCTATGCTTCGCATAAACTTAAATTTTAGATAAAAATTGAACAATGAAAAGGTTAGAGAACAAATTCGCTACCATCCGTTATGCTGATTGATCAGGAGCACTTTTTTTAGTCATTTTCTCAATATTCTTTGGCATATCCGTCATGGGTGGTGTTTGGTCGTCTGGCACATCATAGGGCATATCATTTTCAGTTGGACTATTTTCCATTTGCGTCGGTTGCGAATTTTCATTAAGTTCATTATCCTTTTCAACGTCCACTTTATTGTGTATATCCGATATTTTATGATTATCATCGTTCATCATTTCACTTTCGAGGTTTGATTTTGTGTAATCAATATTTTCAATTAAATCTTGATTCAAGTCATTTCCACCCGATACGGATAAATTTAGTTTTCCTTCTTTATTAATCATCGTCTTAAATATTTAGATTGTTTTGTTTTTGAATGATAAAATATTTTAGTAAAATGTGCTGATTACTCTACATTTTATTTACTCTTTTTCTTGAAAAGTTTATCGGGGATTTCTACGGAACTGCCCATTTCTGCCTTATCATCCCAACGGAGTTTGTTGACATATTTTTTAGGAGTCATGCCCGTTGCATCATGGCGAGCGTCAAAAGATTTATCACTTTTTGGATTTTTTTTTCCAACTTCAACGCCTTCTTGCCCGCCTTGAATGGTCATTCTTTTGCCTGTCTCTGGATTTATCCCAACGGCCTTCCAAGTTTTTCCTTCTTGGGTTGCTTCTGATACTTTGAAATCTGCCATGTTCTTGAAATGAAATTGTTATCGTTTTGTCCAAAGTTGTGAATGAAAACTACAACATAAAATTATGATAGACTGAAATAAAAACTGTTACAGTATTTTAATTATTAATTACACAGTTCTCACTTTTCTCATGAAGTATTAAATAAAATTTGCAATCTTAATGTAGTTTTATATGTAACATATATTGCCACGCACAAACCCCATAAAATAATATGGTTCATTCAAGTGCTCACTTTTTTAATTTCAGTTTCATTCGCAAAGTCATCCGTTTTAAGCGTTGAAATCAAAACAGAAATTTAGGT
>JACMRQ010000418.1 GCA_014376355.1 Arcicella sp.
GAAATCACGGGATAATTTTATTAATTGTAAGATACTTTGATAAAACACACTTTTAAAATATTTTTGATTTGATTATTGATTCACTAATTGCACGAATTTACTTGTTTTAAAATTATTATTTTTTTGTAAATTGCAAGAATCGGCACTACATTCATTTACTTTATCAAAAAGTGTATACTAAATATCAATTTGACACTTACCACTTCAATACAAACACATTACCAGCAAAAAGGGCGAGCATATTTTCGCCCTTTTTAGGTTTAGGCTTGATATTCTAACAAAATTTTCTGATTTTAGTAGTGTAACTAAGCTAACATTTTTTATTAAATAACCAATCATTTTTCATGAAAAAACTATTACTCAACAAACTAATGTGGCTTTTCTTATTTGTAGGCGTGTTGGCGGTATACAATGGATGGTCGCAAGACAGACAGATAACAGGAAAAGTTACTGGTTCAACCGATAATTCTCCGCTCCCTGGGGCAAGTATTATCGTAAAAGGAACAACAAGAGGGACAACTTCAGCGGCGGATGGCACTTATAGAATATCAGTTAGTAACGGTTCAGTCTTAATTTTTACTTCTTTAGGATACGAGAAAATTGAGGTAAAAGTGGGAAATCAGTCGGTAATTGATGTCAAATTAAGTGATGCAACTTCTGCTTTAGATGAGGTTGTGGTAACGGCTTTTGGCATTAGTGAAAAGAAAAGAGGTTTAACTTATTCAACGCAAGAAGTTAAAGGGGATGAAATTGCTGAAACTGGACGTGGAAATGCCCTAATTGCTTTGGGTGGTCGTGTGGCTGGTTTAACGATGACACCTTCAACGGGTTTGCCAGGTTCATCCGTACAAATCCAACTAAGAGGAGCCTCATCCATTGGAGGTAATAATTCGCCGCTTTTTGTTATTGACGGTTTGCCAGTGAGCAACAATACCTTTGCTCAAGGCGGTTTAGTAACCGACGGTCCAAACCGTACCAATGATTACATGAGTCGCATGGGAGATTTAAACCCAAATGATATTGAAAGTGTAACAGTACTAAAAGGTTTAGAAGCCGCTGCTCTTTACGGTTCAGAAGGATCAAGTGGCGTGATTATTATTACTACAAAGAAAGGCTCAAAAGGAAATACTAAAATTAATTATAGCAATTCTTTCGACGTTTCTAATCTTTATCGTTTTGTGGAAACACAAAAAGTTTATTCGAGAGGTGCTTATGGTGTTCTTGACCCAACAGCTCTTGGTTTTCGTGGACCTAAATACTCAGAAAACGCCTCAAATCAATCATTTGATAATGCTGGAAATCTGTTTCAGACTGGAACTCTGCAACGTCATAATTTAAGTATTGATGGCGGAACGCCCAAAATAACTTACCGTTTTTCAACTTCCTACACCGAACAAAAAGGAGTAGTACCAACTACTGGAATGACTCAACTCCAAACTCGTTTAACGGGAAGTGCTGAACTGGCAAAAGGGGTAACACTTACGAATACTTTTGCCTTAGTAAGTTCGGATATTACAAAAGCATATCGTGGCAGTAATGGCTTGTATGTGAGTGCTTTATCCTGGCCCTCTAATGATGACATGAGCGTTTATCTAAATCCAGATGGCACAAGAAGAAGGTTAGTAGGTGCAGACAATAGTGAGATTGACAATCCTTATTTCAGTTTAAATAAAAACCAAAACAAGGAACGCACTATCAGAATTACTGAAAATATTTCATTAAGTGCTGATATAAAACCTTGGTTAAATATTACAGGTCGTTTTGGAGTTGATACCTACACGACCGCTTTAAATTTACTGATTAGTCCAGAATCAAGTAGTGGCAATAGTTTAGGTGGAACAAATGGAATTACGGCAAAAGGTTATATTGATAATGCCATCGATGCAGGAAGAATTTTTAATGGGAACTTAGTAGCAACAGCGAGAAAAAAAATTGGTAATTTCAACGGTTCTTTATTATTTGGAACATCAGTTGATGATACTAAAACGGAAGTAAATGCCATATATGGTGAAAAATTATTTCTTCCAGAATTTAATAGTATCAATAATACCGACGTAACTACACAAAGAGCTAAAACATCTATTCTTCAAAGGCGTTTGCAAAGCGTTTTTAGTAGTTTTGACCTTAATTATAAAGAAACACTTTATTTGAAAGTAACGGGTAGAAACGATTGGTCTTCATCCTTAGTTGGCACACCTGTATATGATTTCTTTTATCCTTCAGTAAGTGGAAGTTTCATTTTCACAGAGATTCCTGCCCTAAAAGAATTGGGCTTTTTGTCTTTCGGTAAACTCCGTGCCTCTTACGCAGAAACGGGAAAAGACCCTTATGCACCTTATAGAATCAAATCTACACTTGTGCCTCAAACAACGACTGATGGCGGATTTGCTTATGGAGTTTACGGAGGTAATGTTGATTTGAAACCCGAAAGAGGTGTTGGTGTTGAAATAGGAGCAGATTTGCGTTTTTTCAAAGGAAGGTTGGGTATTGATTTAGCCGTTTACAGTAACGAACGTTCTCGACAAATTGTATCGCAACGTTTGAGTTATGGAACAGGATTTATTCTTGCACTTTTGAACGGAGGAACATTCACTAATAATGGTGTTGAAATACAATTAACGGGTACGCCAGTGAAAACCAAAGACTTTACATGGGATATTAATTTAAACTTCTCGAAATTAAAAACCAATGTAAAAAACCTGCCTGCCGATGTTGCCGAATATTATAATTCTGATACTTGGCTGTATAATAATGCTCGTGCCAGTGCTTTCGTTTCAGATTTATCTTCTTATTTCAAAACAGTTGATAACCTTGAATATTATCAGCAATGGGCTGGTTCAGCTACTTCAATTGGAGGATTTAGTTATTTAAGAAATAAAGTAGGAGATATTTTAATAAATCCTTCAACGGGTTTACCCATTAAAAATACTAACTTTTTACCCATCGGCGACCGTAATCCAGATTTTACTATTGGTTTGCGTAACTCATTCATTTATAAGGGATTTAATCTGTCATTTCTTTTAGATATTCGTAAAGGTGGAGATGTTTTTAATGGTACAGCCATGTTTTTGTATGAGCGAGGTATCAGTACAAAAACATTAGATAGAGATACTCCTGTTATTTATAAAGGAGTGTTAAGAGATGGCTACGAAAATACAGGCACGCCAACGTCAAATTCTATACAAATAACGCCTTCAACGAGTGTTAATCAAGGTTTTTATAGTTCATTGGCAGAGTCTGATTTTGTGGAACGCAACATTAATTGGTTGAGAATGAGAGACATAAATCTGTCTTATACCATTCCGAAAAAGGTTTTGTGTAATGTTAAATTCATTAAAAGTGCAACCGTTTTTGTGAGAGGTACAGAATTATTCCTCATCACCAATTACACAGGAGCCGACCCAAGCGTGAACGGAACAACGGCAACTTCTTTGGGCGTTGGAGCAAGTGGAATTGATTTCGGTACAATCTCATTGCCTCGCTCATTCAGTACGGGTATTAGTGTTTCGTTTTAAGATATACTCAACATTAAAAAACCTTTGAAATCAAAAATTGATTTTTTCATAAAATTATTTATGATTTCTATTGGGTTGAAAAACATACATTCAAGATGAAAAAAATAAAATATATTCTTTTGATATTCACCGCATTAACATTTAGTAATTGCAAAGAATATCTAAATATTAATGAAGACCCAAGTAATCCACAAGTTGCTGAAGGATATGCTTTACTTCCCCCAATGTTTGCTCAAATGGCTCGTGGAGAACAATTTGATGGGCGTTATGCAGGACAATACGCTCAGGTTTGGTCCTCATCAGCGGGTGGAAACACATGGGATTTTCATAGTTATGCCCCAGCAAGTGATGCAGGTGGAGAAAAATGGCGTTCACACTATTTTTCTATTGGCTTAAATGTTGACTTAATTATTAACGATGCTTTACCAAAACAAAAATGGGATTACATTGGAGCCGTTCAAGCCATCAGAGCTTGGTCGTGGCAAAGTACTACTGATTGGCACGGCGAAATGATTTTGAAACAGGCTTGGGAACCCAATCGTTACGTTTTTGATTTCGATTCACAAGAAGATGTTTATGCAGAAGTAGTTCGTTTATCAAACAAAGCCATAGAAAATCTTACTAAAACGGGTGATGGTGTTGGAACCCTCTCTCGTGGTGATAAAGTTTATGGCGGAGATACGGGAAAATGGAAGAAATTTGTATATGCTAACTTAGCCAGAAATGCCAACCATTTAAGCAATAAAGCTATTTATGCTCCTGACAAAGTAATTGAATATTGCGACAAAGCAATGGCTTCAAATGCGGATAATTTTAATGTATCAAATCTTGGAACAAGCACCACGGATGCCAACTTCTTTGGTCCATTAAGAGATAATATGCAATCATTTCGCCAGACAGATTTCAGTATTAGTTTAATGGATGGTCGAGTATTTAATGGCGTAACGGACCCTCGTTTACCTCTAATGTTTACGGCAAGTGCGGATGGCGTTTTCAGAGGCTCAACTCCAGGAAGTTCGGATGCTAATGCTTCACCAGTCAATAATCCAAAACGAATTCCCATTTTATGGGGCGTTCAACCTTCAGAATTAGTGGGTAAAACGCCCATTGATGTTACCCAAGGGAAATATATTTATACTAATAAAGCTCAATTTCCAATATTTACTTACGCTGAAATCCAATTTATTAAAGCGGAGGCTGCTTTTAGAAAAGGGGATAAATTAATGGCTTTGGAGGCTTATAAAAAGGGAATTGCAGCACATTGCGATTTTACAGGTGTTACAACTACGGCTAAAAATGATTTTTTAGCCAGTAAGGCCATCAAACAAACAGGAGCAGATTTGACTTTAAGTGATATTATGTGCCAGAAGTTTATTGCGATGTATGCTCATGGAAATGTTGAAACTTGGGTTGATTTACGTAGATACAAGTACGATCCAATGATTTACACGGGCTTCTCAGTAAAAAATTTAGCAACTGAAAATAATGGTAAATTGGTACAAAGAGTTCGTCCGAGATACAATTCTGAATATGTTTGGAACAGAGTCTCCTTAGATAAATTTGGAGGTAATAATCCTGATTATCATACGTATGAACTGTGGTTTGTAAAACCATAAATTTTTATTTTCCCATTCTTAGCTTATACTTTTATGAAACATAACAATAAATTATATTCAGGTATTTCACTATTTGCTACATTCTTAATAATGTCAGCCTGTGGAAAAGAAACGAACTCTTTTGAAATTTTCTCTCCTGCAACAGGCGGACGAGTAAAATTTATCCATGCCGCACCCGATGTTGCAGGGATTGATATTTACGTAAATGATAAGAAGTTTTCGGGCGTAAATACTACAACAGGAGCAACACCAGCCTTATTAACGTACGGAAATGCTTATCCATCAACGGCAGAATATGCAACCATTCCAGTGGGTAAAGTAAAAATTGGGGTTGTTATTCCATCCTTGAATGTAACAGGAATCACCGCTGATTTGACGATTGAGGAAGGAAAGTATTATTCAGTTTTTGCTACGGGAATATCTCCTAATTATACACCATTGATTTTAGAAGATAAACTTTCAGCGGCAAGTGGTAAAAACATTTTTGTGAGAGTTATCAACTTAATCCCAAATTCAACAACGGCTGAATTTACAGTAAATGGAAATATAATTGCCACGGGTATTGCTTTCAAAAATATGGACAATACTTTTTATTCCGTACCAATTGATGCTTTCACAACTGGAACAATAAATGTGCCTTTTACAATAAAAGTTTTAGGCGGAGTTGCACCCGTTATTATTGCTTCGGTATCTCAAACTTTAGTAATTCCTGGAAAAGTTTATACGGTTGTTGCTCGAGGGGTTGTAACCACAGATGCAAAAAATCCAACAAAGTTTGCTCCTTCAACTACGGTTTATGTGAATAGATA
>JACMRQ010000419.1 GCA_014376355.1 Arcicella sp.
GAGGATTTTGAGTGATATCTTTATCGAACAAGCCGTACAAGGGGTTGATTATTTCACGATTCATGCGTGTGTATTGTTGCGTTACGTACCAATGACGGCAAAACGAGTAACGGGAATTGTGTCTCGTGGGGGCAGTATTATGGCAAAATGGTGCTTAGCACATCATAAAGAGAATTTTTTGTACACTCATTTTGAGGACATTTGCGAAATCATGAAAGCCTACGACGTCGCATTTTCTTTAGGAGATGGCTTACGTCCAGGAAGTATCGCTGATGCGAATGATGCCGCTCAATTTGCTGAATTAGAAACCCTGGGAGAACTCACCAAAATTGCTTGGAAACACGACATTCAAACCATTATTGAAGGACCAGGACACGTGCCAATGCACCTCATCAAGGAAAATATGGATAAGCAATTACAAGAATGTCACGAAGCCCCTTTTTATACGCTTGGACCTCTCACCACTGATATTGCTCCCGCTTATGACCACATTACGTCGGGCATTGGGGCGGCAATGATTGGCTGGTTTGGTTGTGCAATGCTTTGCTATGTAACGCCAAAAGAACACTTGGGATTACCCAATAAAGAAGATGTAAAAGTAGGGGTGATTACCTATAAAATTGCGGCACACGCTGCCGACCTTGCCAAAGGACATTACGGTGCCCAAATTCGGGATAATGCTTTGAGTAAAGCACGTTTTGAATTCCGTTGGGAAGACCAGTTTAATTTATCCCTCGACCCAGATACCGCTCGTGAATATCACGATGAAACCTTACCAGCCGAAGGAGCAAAGATTGCCCATTTTTGTTCGATGTGTGGTCCTAATTTCTGTTCAATGAAAATTACGCAAGAAGTACGGGATTATGCTGACAATATGGGCGTTGACGAGCAAGAAGCATTAGCCAAAGGTATGGCAGAACGTTCAAAAACATTTATTGAGGCGGGTTCAGAGGTGTATATTTAGTAGGAAATGAAAAAAATAATCATCTCGAATCCAACTGATTTTGAAGGAGAAATAGGCTTAATCGAACAGTTATTAATAGATAAATTTTTGGTTTTTCATCTGCGAAAACCCGAGAAATCATACGAAGAACTATCTGAAATTTTAAGACGGATATCGCCTAAATTTTACCGACAAATTGTGTTGCATTCTCATCATGATTTATCAAAAAAATATAAGCTCAAAGGCGTTCATTTTACCGAAACTATTAGGCGAAAACTTTCTGAAGAAGCCTTAATTTCGGTAATAAAAACGTTGCGAGAACAAGGATTGACAGTCAGTTTTTCTTTGCACAGTTTGGAAGCAATCGAGCAATTACCATGCACAGCTGATTATGTTTTTTTGAGTCCCATTTTTCAGAGTATCTCAAAAGTTGATTATCCCTCTGCTTTTTCAGTAGAATCTTTGACTCATTTCTTTGAAAACCGACAAAGTACCGTGCCAGTTTTGGCGTTGGGTGGTGTATGTAATGATAATATCGAAATAATACAAGCCATTGGTTTTCAGGGATATGCGCTGATGGGTTCAGTTTGGAAAGTAGGATGAATCTCTATTTTATCAGCAGGGAATTAATAATCTATCCAATAAAATATGAACGAAAGACCTTTTGTCCTCACCATTGCAGGTTTTGACCCATCGGGTGGGGCAGGACTCTTGTCAGATATTAAAACTTTTGAAGCCAATCAAGTGTATGGTTTGGGTGTTTGTACGGCTTTGACGGTACAGCACGAAAATCAGTTTGATTCGGTGCAATGGGTTGATAATGAATTGATTATTAAGCAAGCGAAATTACTTTTTGAAAAATATTCAATTCAGTACGTTAAAATTGGCTTAGTAAAAAGTTTGGATGATTTAGCAGAAATTATTACTGCTTTATTGTTGTGGAATCTAGACGTCATCATCGTTTGGGACCCGATTTTAAAAGCCAGTGCGGGCTTCAATTTTCACGATGAAATCAATGTCAATACGTTAAAAACGATTTTAAAGCACATTTATGTATTAACGCCTAATTTACCCGAAGCGAATTTATTAATAAACGACTCGATAAATACGGAACAAAAAGCCCTGATTTTAGCCGAAAACTGTGCTGTTCTTTTAAAAGGCGGTCATGGTGATTTGGACGAAAGTAAAGACCTGTTATTTTACCGAAATCATCGTGTCGAGTACCTCGCAAAACGGATTATCCATGGCGAAAAACATGGTTCGGGTTGCGTACTTTCATCGGCAATTACCGCCAATTTAGCCAAAGGTTTTCCTTTAGAAAAAGCCTGTGAAGAAGCCAAAAAGTACATCACGGCATTCTTAGGCAGTAATGATAGTCTGTTGGGCTATCATCATTTTAATTCAAAAATAGTATCATGAAAATATCAACCCTTCATTATATTACCCAAGATTTAACCCATGTTTCACATTGGGAGCAAGCCCGCTTAGCCTGCGAAGGTGGAGCGGATTGGGTACAATTGCGAGTGAAAAATCGGGCGTATTCCGACTGGAAAGAAACCGCTTTGCGAACCCAGGAAGTATGTAAAAAATTTGGAGCAACTTTTATTATCAATGATAATGCCCAAATAGCCTTAGAAATTGAAGCGGATGGTGTGCATTTGGGTAAAACTGATTTCTCGCCGATTGAAGCAAGAGAAATGTTAGGCGGAAAATTTATCATTGGGGGCACTTCTAACACATTCGAAGATGTCCTTTTTTTGCATGAAGCAAAAGTGAATTATATCGGTTTAGGCCCTTTTCGTTTTACCAAAACTAAAAAAAATCTTAGTCCAATTTTAGGTTTAGAAGGTTATCAATCCATTTTACAACAATACAAAATGGCAAATTTATCCTTACCAATTATTGCAATTGGAGGAATAACCTTAGACGATGTGGCGATACTTAAAGCCAATAATTTGCACGGAATTGCCATTTCTTCTTTGATAAATTTAGCAGAAAATCCAGTGGCAGTTACGAAAGTCTTGCGAAAATTATTATCATAAAAATACGACCATGAAAATAGCCAATAAAGAATTTACGTCAAGACTTTTTACAGGCACAGGAAAATTCAGTTCCAATGTTCTGATGGAAGAAAGTCTGTTAGCATCGGGTTCAGAATTAGTGACGATTGCTCTCAAACGGATAGATTTACAGCATCCAGCCGATAATATCCTATCCCATTTAACCCACCCAAGCATCAGTTGGTTGCCCAATACTTCGGGGGTAAGAAATGCCAGAGAAGCCGTTTTTGCGGCTCAATTGGCACGTGAAGCCATGCAGACGAATTGGGTAAAATTAGAAATTCATCCCGACCCAAAATATCTTTTACCTGACCCTATTGAAACTTTAAAAGCGGCGGAAGAATTGGTGAAATTGGGATTTGTGGTGTTGCCATACATTCACGCTGACCCTGTTTTATGCAAACGATTAGAAGAAGTAGGCGTTGCAGCGGTAATGCCTTTGGGTTCGCCAATTGGGAGTAATAAAGGATTGCGAACGATTGATTTTTTAGAGATAATCATCGAACAGAGTAAAATTCCTGTTATTGTAGATGCAGGTATTGGGTCGCCTTCGGATGCAGCAAAAGCAATGGAAATTGGGGCAGATGCCGTATTGGTAAATACCGCAATTGCCGTAGCTCAAAATCCCGTTGCGATGGCAATTGCCTTTAGAATGGCAGTAGAAGCTGGCAGAATGGCTTTTGAAGCCAGATTAGCTCCCATAAATAACCACGCCGTGGCAAGTAGTCCATTAACGGCATTTCTAAATTTATAACGATGAATTCTTTCCAAACGTTATTTCAGCAACATCCTTGGGACAGCGTCAAACAGAGTATTTTGGCAAAAACTGCCCAAGATGTTCAACACGCTCTGCAAACGTCCAAACGTGATTTGGAGGATTTTAAGGCATTGATTTCGCCTGCTGCCATGCCATTTTTGGAAATATTGGCTCAGAAAAGTCGTCAGATTACCCAAAAACGTTTTGGCAAAACGATTCAGATGTACGTGCCTCTGTATTTATCCAATGAATGCCAAAATATTTGTACGTATTGTGGATTTAGTTTCGACAATAAAATCAAGCGGAAAACCCTCAATGACCAAGAAGTTATTGCCGAGGTAGAAGTACTAAAATCAATGGGTTTTGACCACGTTTTGTTAGTAACGGGAGAGGCAAGCCAGACCGTTGGCGTACCTTATTTGAAGCAAGTAATTCAATTAATTCGTCCTTATTTTTCGCATATTTCGATAGAAGTACAGCCTTTGGACGAAACAGATTATACAGAATTAATTGCCGAAGGATTAAATACCGTATTGGTTTATCAAGAAACGTATCACGAAGAAGATTATAAATTGCATCATCCAAAGGGTAAAAAATCTAATTTTCAATATCGTTTAGAAACACCCGAACGTCTGGGAAAAGCGGAAATACATAAAATGGGTTTGGGCGTTTTAATTGGCTTGGAGGATTGGCGAACCGATTGTTTTTATACCGCCTTGCATCTTGATTACTTGGAAAAAACTTTCTGGAAAACAAAATATTCCATTTCATTCCCTCGATTACGTCCTTTCTCGGGTGGACTCGAACCCAAAGTGGTGATGTCAGATGCGGAGTTAGTACAATTGATTTGTGCCTATCGAATTTTTAATGAAGAAGTAGAGTTATCTATATCAACAAGAGAAGATGAAGTTTTTAGAAACAATGTAATAAATCTCGGGATTACGGCGATGAGTGCAGGTTCAAAAACGAATCCTGGAGGCTATAAAGTTGACCCACAATCGTTAGAACAATTTGAAATTAGTGACGAAAGAAGCCCTGCCCAAATTGCCCAAATGATTAAAAACCAAGGATACGAACCCGTTTGGAAAGATTGGGATATGGCTTTTTAGATTTGATAAAGTGGGTTTGAAACCCATTTTGATTTTAATACAATAATACATAAACCGGAAACCTCTACTGCTTAAAATGGATACAAACCGTTATAATCGACAAATAATATTACCCGAAATTGGCATTGAAGGTCAGCAAAAATTATTAAATGCCCGAGTATTAGTGATTGGGGCGGGTGGCTTAGGTTGCCCAATTTTGCAATATTTAGTAGCGGCAGGCGTAGGAAATATCGGCCTCGTAGATGCCGATGTTGTTTCCATTTCGAATTTACATCGCCAAATTTTATACACTGTTGCTGACGTTGGAAAACAAAAAGTCAGTGTGGCGAAAAAGCATCTCTTAAACCAAAATCCAGCGGTTAAAATTGATGTTTATCCAGTGATGCTGCACTCGTCTAATGCCCTTGAAATTTTCCGACCCTACGATTTTGTAATTGATGGCTCTGATAATTTTGCAACTCGTTATTTGGTAAATGATGCCTGCGTAATTTCAAAAAAAGCCTTTATTTCA
>JACMRQ010000420.1 GCA_014376355.1 Arcicella sp.
ACTTTATCCACAGAAAAAGCCATAAAAAATGCCCCCAAAATGGGCAGAACGGACAAATACGCTAATCGTTTCATAGGTACGGATTTTTGTTTAGTGAATAAAAAATGAATACGGTCGGTCAAAGGCTTGCGACTAAACTGATGCGTCACTACCAATTAGGGCGTTGAAGCGGAGTGTTCCCCAACTGCTAATTTCAATAATAATTGGGCATATTTTTTGGGATTATAAACTTGTACCATACGAGTATCTACCTCATATTCATGGACTTCCGAGAGCGAACGCTGATACAACCATAAAATCGGATTGAACCAGAAAATGATTTTAAGGATTTCTACAAACAATAAATCATAGGAATGAAATAGCCGAATATGACATTTTTCGTGTTCCAAAATTTGATTAATTTCATATTCTGAAAGGGTAGAATCATTAATAAAAATCAAGTTGAAAAATGATGAATTAGCATATTTACTTTGGGTTGAGATGAAATCATTTTCTGTTAATGTACTTCCAATTTTCAATATTTTATAGACAATAATTGAAAATTTTATCAACATAAATAATATTCCTACCACATAAATAGCTTGTAAAATTATGCTCCAATCAAAAAGTTCTTCGATTGGAAAACTTGAAATTAAAGGTGTAGAATTATTCATCACGAATGGAATAGAAGCAGTTTCTTGATATTCCACCGTTGCGGGAATCTTCACGATTTCTTGGATTCGATACGAAACCAAAGGCAAAGAAAGTCCGATTATTAAACTCAAAAGCAAATAAATACGATTAAGCCTTATAAATGTTAAGCGTCTGAAAATCAAATAGTAAAGTCCATAAAATATCGTTATACAGACGGTGGATTCGAGTAAATAATTCATAATTTTTGGGGTAGAGACGAATAGTATTCGTCCTGTTTGACGATGGACGAATGCTATTCGTCCCTACATTTTTTACCTAATAATTTTCCGTAAAGCCTCCAATTCCTCCTCTGAAAGTTGCTCTTCTTTCACTAAAAATGACATTAGATTCATGGCTGAATTATCAAAATAATTATTCAAAACCTTTTTAAATGATTGTTTTGCGTATTCTTCTTTCGTAATAATTGGAAAATACTCATACGTCTTTCCGTAAGCTTTATAACCAATGTAGCCTTTCTTTTCCAAAATTCTCACAACAGATGAAATTGTGTTGTACGGTGGCTTTGGATCTTCGTCAATATGCTCAATAATATCTTTGACAAAGGCAATGCTTAATTGCCAAAGTGTCTGCATAATTCGCTCTTCTGTTCTTGTTAATTCTTCCATGCTTCAAATGTATAACTTATTTTTCAGTTGTACAACTATAATTTAAGTTAATTAACTTATTTTTCAGTTTTAGTTTATATTAATGAAAAAGTTATCTTTACATAAATTTTCAAAATAGCAACAAATCAATAAAAACAATGAAAAAAATCTTATTTCTATTACTAATCTCCCTCACAACTTTTGCTCAGAATAATATAATTCCCACTCCTGTGAGTTATGAAATGTCCACATCGGGCGGAATGAGTATGTTTATGTTGGATTCTCGCACGAGTATTGACGTGACCGACGATAATCCAGATGCTAAGAAAATTGCTGAAAATTTTGTGAGTTCATTGGGATTTATGAGTGGTCAAAAACCTATTTTTAAGAAAGTTGAAAAGCCAACGGCTCAAGATAAAGCCATAATTTTTACCATTAATAAAACGCCAAATACTCAATTAGGCAATGAAGGTTATACGCTCGATGTTACAAGCGAAACCATCAAAATGACCGCCAATAAACCTGCAGGATTGTTTTATGCCATTCAAACACTCAGACAAATGATGCCTCCACAGGCTGAAAACAAGGAATTTTCGATGGGAATGTTTCCAATAATGGGTTGTAAAATAACAGATTATCCCCGTTTTGGCTGGCGTGGTCTAATGTTGGATGTAAGCCGTCATTTTTTTACGAAAGACGAAGTTAAAAACTACATTGATTTAATGTCTCGTTACAAATTAAATACGCTACATTGGCATTTATCGGATGATAATGGTTGGAGAATTGAAATTAAATCTTTACCAAAATTAACCGAAATTGGAGCGTTTAGAGTAGTCAGAAACGGAGGATTTGGGAATCGTGAAGACCCAAAAGAAGGCGAACCTGCTACGTATGGAGGATTTTATACGCAAGAGGATGTTAAAGAAATTGTTGCGTATGCCAGTGAAAGAAATGTAACAATCGTTCCTGAAATTGATGTTCCTGGACATAGCATGGCGGTTTTGGCGGCTTACCCAGAATTATCAACCAAAAAAGATTTGAAGAGATCCGTAAACCCTGGAACAAATTTCGCTGATTGGTTTCCAAATGGTACTTTTAAAATGAAAATTGAGAATACCTTGAATCCATCGGACGAAAAAGTTTATGAGTTTTTAGATAAGGTTTTTACGGAAATAGCACCTTTATTTCCTAATAAATACATTCACATGGGTGGCGATGAATGTTATCACGGATATTGGGAAGAAGATGCTGGTTGTCAAGCATTTATGAAAAAGAACAATTTAAAAGATGTGCATGAATTACAAAGTTATTTCGTAAAAAGAGTAGAGAAAATTATCAATAAAAAAGGTAAAGTAATGATTGGATGGGATGAGATTTTGGAAGGTGGACTTGCCCCAAATGCAACCGTAATGTCATGGAGAGGGATGAAAGGGGGTATTGAAGCGGCTAAACAAAAACACGATGTGGTGATGTCGCCAACAACTTTCGCCTACTTAGATTATATGCAAGGAGACCCATCAATTGAGAAACCAATTTATGCCAGTTTATCTTTGAAAAAAACGTATTCATTTGAGCCAGTTCCTGATAGTACGGATGCAAAATACATTTTGGGAGGACAAGGAAATCTTTGGACAGAACAAGTTCAAAATTACCGACATGCCTTATACATGACCTATCCAAGAGCATTTGCGATTGCAGAAGCAACTTGGAGTCCAAAGGAAAAGAAGGATTGGGATGGTTTTTTGGCGAGAACTGAAAATCATTTTCAACGTTTTGATGTAGCCAATCTAAAGATTTCAAAAGCGGTATATGATGCCATTATTTCTACTAAAAAAGACGGAGAAAAATTAATTTGTGAAATGAGTAATGATATTAAAGGTGTAGATATTTTCTATACAACGGATGATTCTTTTCCAGATAAATTTTCGCCAAAATATACATCTCCAATTGAAATTCCTACGGGTCCAGTAACTTTGAAAGTGATAACTTACAGAAATGGGCAACCTTTGGGCAGAATGTTGAGTATTCCAAGAGTTGATTTGGAGAAACGGGTTAAGAAATAATTTAAAAATGCTTAAAAATAAAAAAATCCTCATTGGAATTTCTGGAAGTATTGCGGCATATAAAATTGCATTTCTGACTCGACTTTTGGTAAAAGAAGGGGCAGAAGTGCAAATTATAATGACACAAGCGGCAAAGGAATTTATTACACCTTTAACCTTAGCAACGCTTTCTAAAAAACCTGTACTTTCGGAATTTGTAAAAGACCAAACAGGAACTTGGAATAATCACGTGGACTTGGGATTATGGGCGGATGTAATATTGATTGCCCCCGCAACGGCTCATACACTCGCAAAATGTGCAAATGGCATTTGTGATGATTTACTGACTGCTGTTTACCTTTCGGCGAAATGTCCCGTGGTGTTTGCTCCAGCGATGGATTTAGATATGTACCAACATCCAAGTACAATTGAAAATTTACAAAAATTACAATCTTTCGGAAATCAAATAGTAAAATCAAATTTTGGTGAATTAGCGAGTGGTTTAGTGGGTCAAGGACGTATGGCTGAACCCGAAGAATTGGTTGAAATTCTCACTAAACACTTTTCTAAAAATAGAATTCTGAAAGGTAAAAAAGTACTTATCACGGCAGGACCAACCCAAGAACCGATTGACCCTGTACGTTTTATAAGCAATCATTCAACGGGGAAAATGGGCTTTGCGATTGCCGATAAATTTGCCAAAGCGGGGGCGGATGTTACGCTGGTGAGTGGACAAGTAGCATTGAAATCACCCGATGCAAGTATTAATTTAATCAAAGTTCGTTCAGCGAACGAGATGTATGAGATAACGAAAATGTATTTTGATGAAGCGGATATTATTGTTTTATCGGCAGCGGTAGCAGATTATACACCCACTGTTATAGCAGAAAAGAAAATAAAGAAGAAGGACGATACGTTTACTATTGAGCTAACCAAGACCACCGACATTGCCAAAATGCTGGGGCAAATCAAGCGTCCAGAACAGTTGATAGTGGGTTTTGCATTGGAAACTGATAACGAACTGGAAAATGCCATTGCGAAGATAAAATCAAAGAATATGGATATGATTGTGTTGAATTCTTTGCAAGATTTGGGGGCGGGTTTTGGATATGATACCAACAAAATCAGCATTATTAAAAGAGATGGCTCAATGATTGACTTTGAGTTGAAATCTAAGCAAGAGGTGGCAATGGATATTGTCGATGAAGTAATAAAAACTTTAATTGGTTCAACTATTTTCGCTTGAACCCAACAAGTGTACACGCTTAATGGATTATGAAAAAACACAAATTATTACTTTTACTTTCTTTGTTTATTGCTCATGGTTCATGGCTTCACGGCCAAGAGTTGAACTGTAAGGTAAGCATTTCAACTGACCAATTGCAGGTGAATGAACAGCGGGGAGCTACGACTATTTACCCAGAAATTCAAAATATTATTCAGGAATTTTTAAATAATCGCCGTTGGACGAATGACAATTTTTCTACGGAAGAAAAAATCAATTGTTCTTTATCAATCATTTTAACGAAGGCAACTTCAGGTGGAGACTATGAAGCCAACGCTAATTTTCAAGTTAGAAGACCTATCTATGGTACGGGTTATGAAACAGTTTTGTTGAATTATGTTGATAAAAATTTTAATTTCAAGTACGTTGCGGGAACGCCTTTAACATACAATGACAATAATTTCAATGATAACTTGACCCAAATGTTAGCATTTTATGCCTACGTTGCGTTGACCTTTGATTATGATTCTTTTGGCAAAATGGGCGGAACAAATTATGCTCAAAAAGCCTTAAATGTTGTCAATTTGGCTCAGTCTGCGGGTGGTGCTTGGACGGCTTCAAATGATATTCGGAATCGTTATTGGGTTTCTGAAAATCTATTGAATCAGCAATTACAGCCATTGAGAGAGGGTTTTTATACCTATCATCGTGTGGTGATGGATAATTATGCAACTAATCCTGCGGGAGGAAGAAAACAAATTACTGATTATCTAAATTTGATTAAACAGATTAGTCAATCTCGTCCAGGACAAATTTGGTATCGTTTATTTTTTGAGGCAAAATTCTTGGAATTAATCAATATTTACAGTGATGCTCCTTTGGATGAACGCAAGAAAATTGTCCCTCTGCTGTCTTCACTTGACCCCAATAATTCTGAGGCTTATCGAAAATTGGGTAAATAGAGGTTAGATTTTAGAGGACAGAGCTTAGAGAATAGATGTTCGATTTAATCTCTGTGTTCATCCAACCTCTAAAATCTATCCTCTCAGGTCTAAAATCGACCCTCTGTAATCTAATCTCTATCCTCTAAAATCTAACAACGTGCAAACCAATTATTATTTCCTTCGTCAATTATCAAAATGCCTTGAATCTAAGTTAGTTGGAATGGTAATGGCAGAGTGTTTTTCGCAGGAAAAAGATGAACTTTTGATTGGTTTTTGTACTGATGGGAAGCAAGATCAACAACAAAAAGATTTCTATATAAAAGCTGTTCTCCATCCGGATTTTGCTTGTTTAAATTTTCCCGATGATTTTAAAAGAGCAGGACGAAATTCTGCCAATTTATTCAAAGAACTTATTGATTTAAAGGTTATTAGCGTTCGTCAGTTTCTAAATGAAAGAGCCTTCGGAATTTATTTTGAGAACGACTTTGTGCTACTTTTCAAAATGTATGGTAATCGTTCTAACCTCATTCTTTTACATGAAAATACAGTAATTTCCCTTCTTCATAATAAATTAGTAGCTGATAATAATATCGACCTCGACACCCTCGACCGTGAAATTGACCAAAGTAAAGAAGGGTTTTTAGCCACCGGTTTAAAAGCTACATTCCCTACTTTTGGCAAAGAGATAACGCAATATTTAAAGACTTACATAAACCCGTCTTGGGATGATATTCAAGCTCTTTTGAAGCAGTTAAACAATCCAATTTTTTACTTAAAAATACTTGATTTTCAACCTGTTATGTCGTTGATTGAGGAAGGTGGAGATGTTCAAAAAACTTTTGAAGACCCTATTGAAGCAAGTAATAATATTTATTATGCCTTCACTCGAATCAATGTTTTTGATAAAGAAAAAGCAGTTCTGATTAAGGCATTATTGAAACAGAAAAATCGTTGTCAGGTTTATGTTGATAAAAATTACCAACAAATTCATAACATAGAAACAGGCATAAAAAATGATGAAATTGCAAATATCATCATGGCAAATCTTCATGCAATTCCTGAAAGAACGGAAGCAATAGAGTTATATGATTTTTATAGAGATAAACCTTTGAAAATCAGATTAAAGCCAGATTATTCCCCCCAAAAAAATGCCGAAAATTATTACAGAAAATCAAAGAATGAGAAGATAGAAATCCAGAAAATCATGGAAAATATTGAGGCAAAAGAACAAGAGTTAGCCGAAGTTGACCAACAAATTCAAACGATTGAAAACATTGAAACGCTCAAAGAATTTAGAAAATTTCAGAAAGCAAATCAATTGCAACCTTCTCAGAAAAGTGTAGAAACAGTGCAGGATTTATTCAAATATTTCAAATTTGAAGGCTATGAAATTTTGGTCGGAAGAAATGCTAAAAATAATGATTTACTCACTCAACGATACGCCCGAAAAGATGATATGTGGCTTCACGCTCGTGATGTGGCGGGTTCGCATGTGGTGATACGCAAGCAGGCAGGTAAAAATTTCCCTACAAACGTCATTGAACGTGCCGCAGGATTGGCAGCTTATTTCTCCAAAAGGAAAAGTGATACGCTATGTCCAGTGATTGTTACACCCAAAAAATTCGTCCGAAAAACCCGTGACTTAGGCGATGGTCAAGTGATTGTGGAGAAAGAGGACGTAATTATGATTGAACCTATGTTATAATTTGTCTTTTCTCGGTAAAAATAATCAAGTAGTTATAAAACTTAAAAATGATTTATTTTATTATCTTACATGAACTAAATCCTAACGCATGCTTAATTACTCTTAAAAGTCTTGAATTTTTAAGATGTTGATTTTTAATTATAAATAATAAAAGATTTAATATAAAAAATGGAAGAACTTTTGGGTAAAAGTGAAAATTAAAGGTTAAAAGTTTTGCTG
>JACMRQ010000421.1 GCA_014376355.1 Arcicella sp.
ATTTTCTATCGTTTTTGTCACCTTAGCTTTTAAATTTCGTTAAAGATACTACTTTTATTTTAGAAATTAAGTTTTGGCAGTAAAATGGTTTTATTGCCGAAAGTTAATTTGTTTTTTGTCCCTAATTAGGTAAATGATTGGGACAAAATGTGTATTATTTCATTTGCGATTTACTACAGATTGTGTAGTGTTATGCAAACGAAATATTGGTTAAGTATTGGCAGTAAATTGGATTTGTTGCCGAAACTTAATTTTCTATTTCAGTATCAATGTAGGATTTTAAATTATACAATTCTATTAGGTTTTCATAGTTTCCTTCCAATTGTCCAATTTCAATAAATGCGATATCATTGGCAAATGATTTTTCTCCAATTAAATGCTCAATATGCACGTAAACTGCTTCTCGAAGTCTTTGATTGTTTTTGTGAATGATGTAGTTTTTGATGAAAATTTTGACGCCTAAATCGGTTGCTTTTTTAAGGTTTTCTAATGGTAAAAAGTACATTTCGCTTATTCGTAGGCTGATATCGTAATATTCGAGTGGTTTGTCATTACCGTTTTCGTATTTGGTTAGGTTGGTTTCTGGTTGAAGGAATGCGGTTATTTTCCAGCTTTCTATAACCGGGGCAAGATATACAAGTAATTCTACTTCCTTGAAAAGATAAGGATTGCCATTTGCTGTAATTATTATTTCTGCGACTTTGCTTTTATTTTTTATGATTAGGTCAAGGTCTTTGTTGTATTGATGCAGTAATTCAATTAATTTATCAAAATGAATTTTTAGTTCATTCTTTTGAATTTCATTTAATAATAGAAACACGAAGTTGTTTTGTTTAAAATGGTTCCAGAAATTTGTTATTTGATTCATGTTTATTTTTTTTGGACGCGGATGAAATGGATGCTTCGCAACGCTGATTTTATATATTTGAATTTTAAAGGTTCTCGATAAATTCTAATAAAATAGCTGGTAACAATTTTATCAGAACACTCGAACTGACGTTAGCGCTTATCTTTTATGGATTTTTCGTAAGCAATTAGGTTGAGCATTTCCCGTAATCTGCTTCGGACTCGATTGCCATAATGCATTTCAATTTCACTTGCCGAAAGGTTGGTGGTAATGTGGGTTTGAATTTTTTTGGTGGCGAAAATATCATAGCGGCTTAATAGTATTTCTGCCATTACGTTACATTCGTTACCGAAGTATTTTAGATTGTTTTCTGTGCCTAAATCGTCGAAGCATATTGTTTTGGGTTGTGATTCATAAAGTTTGCCTTTGCTGTATTTATGGATGATTTCGTAGCCGTCTTGAATGAATTCAAAGCTAATGTCGCGACAAGGTTTTACGAAATATTTGTGTTCGGTTGGTGTTAGGTATTTCATTAAATTCATTAATGAGGTTTTGCCACAGCCGATTGGGCCAGAAAGTAAAATTCCTTTGTTGAGGTTGATGTTATATTGAAAACAAGTTGTTTCATCTTTTAAAAAATAGGCAATGAGTTTGTAAATAATGGGATAATCGGTTTCAAGGATTTTGAAATCATTTCCATACATTTCAATGCCTTTTTTTTCGAGCCAAAGGATTATTTCTTGGTAGTTGTA
>JACMRQ010000049.1 GCA_014376355.1 Arcicella sp.
CACGTTCATTTTAAATGTACTACTTGCGGACTAACCACTTGTTTAGACCACGTAATTATTCCCAATATTATCCTCCCAGAAGGCTACCAACGAGTTGAAACCAACCTTTTGATGCAAGGAGTTTGTAAGACTTGCTCTTTTTAAGTTCTTAGCTCTCTATACTTATTTATGAGTTTTTAAGACCATAGAACCCGAACAAAAACAATAAATGATACAAATTATTCCAGCCATTGATCTCATAGACGGGCATTGCGTTCGTCTTACACAAGGAGATTATTCTCAGAAAAAAATCTACAACGAAAATCCACTTGAAGTTGCTAAATCTTTTGAAGATGCCGGTATTACTCGCCTTCATTTGGTAGATTTAGACGGAGCAAAACAGAAGCGAATTATTAATCATAAAATATTAGAATTGATTGCCACAAAAACCAATCTTCACATCGATTTTGGCGGAGGCGTACAGTCAGATGAAATGATTGAAATTGCTTTCAATTCAGGAGCAAAACAAGTAACAGGTGGAAGTGTAGCGGTGAAAAATCCAGCCCTTTTTGAAAGTTGGTTACAAATCTACGGAGGTGAAAAAATCATTTTAGGGGCTGATGCTCGTGATGAAAAAATTGCTATTTCGGGATGGGAAGAAGCTACTACCAAGTCAGTATATGATTTTGTGGGTGAATACATCAAAAAAGGAGCAAAATACGCCATCTCAACGGATGTAGCCAAAGATGGATTATTACAAGGTCCCAGTTTTGATTTATACCAAAATCTACAAGACCAATTTCCCGATTTACAGATAATTGCATCGGGAGGTGTAGCAGAATTTGATGATATTGTAAAGTTAAACGATATGAATATTTTTGGTGTAATCGTTGGAAAAGCAATCTATGAAGGAAGAGTAACTTTGAAACAATTGGCTGAGTTTAATAGATAAATATGCTTACAAAAAGAATAATCCCTTGCCTCGACATCAAAGATGGGCGAACCGTAAAAGGTACAAATTTCATCAATCTCCGTGATGCTGGTGACCCCGTGGAATTAGGGGCAATTTATGCCGAACAAGGTGCAGATGAATTAGTATTTTTGGATATTACCGCAACGGTAGATAATCGAAAAACATTAATAGATTTAGTTAGAAATGTAGCCAGAAACGTTAATATTCCCTTTACTGTTGGCGGAGGAATATCATCCATTCAAGATGTTTCTGCCTTATTGAATGCAGGAGCTGATAAAGTTTCGATTAATTCCTCCGCCGTTAAAAGACCAGAATTGATTGATGAATTGGCTTTGCAATTTGGTTCGCAGTGTATTATCGTGGCAATTGATACCCGTTTCGTGAACGGACAACACGTTGTGCATACCCATGGAGGACGAAAGTCAACCGAATATCGTACCCTCGAATGGGCAAAAGAAATAGAAAATCGTGGGGCAGGAGAAATTTTATTGACCTCCATGGATACTGATGGGACAAAGGCAGGATTTGCCAATGAACTAACGGCAATTATTTCTGGAAATGCCTCAATCCCTATCATCGCATCGGGTGGAGCGGGAACGATGGAACATTTTTACGATGTTTTTACCACAGGAAAAGCCGATGCAGGACTCGCTGCCAGTATTTTTCACTTTAAGGAAATAGACATTATCGACTTGAAGACCTATTTGAAAGATAAAGGGATTTCGATGAGGTTGTAATTATTTTGGTATCTTTACTTTCAAAATAGAAAAAATTAATGAATTTAGATTTCAATAAACAAGGCGGACTTATCCAAGCGGGATTAATTCCTGCCATTATTCAAGATGCCAAAACTGATAAAGTTTTAATGCTTGGCTATATGAACCAAGAAGCTTTTGAAAAAACTGAAAAAGAAGGAATTGTAACATTTTTCAGTCGTTCAAAGCAACGCCTTTGGACGAAGGGTGAAACTTCTAACAATTTTCTGCACGTAGTAGAAATCTTGAAAGATTGTGATGAAGATACGCTTTTAATCAAAGTAAATCCTGATGGACCAACTTGTCATACAGGCTCGGATACATGTTGGAATGAAACGAATAATTTAGGACAAGCAGGTTGGTTAAACCATTTGAAAATGGTTATTCGTGATAGAAAAAATAATCCAAACGAAAAATCTTATACAGCAAGTCTTTTTGAAAAAGGAACAAATAAAATTGCTCAAAAAGTCGGAGAAGAAGCCGTTGAATTAGTCATTGAAGCGATGGATTCTAATGATGAATTATTTAAAGGGGAAGCGGCTGATTTATTGTTTCATTATTTGGTACTTTTAGAGCAAAGAGGCATTGATTTTGACGAAATTATTGACGTACTTCGTGAAAGACATGGAAACTAAACTTTAAATCTTAAACCCAAAAATATGATAAACTTTATTATTAAATACCTCATTATTGCCGTATTAATAATGTTTGGTGCAAAATACATACCTGGCATTAAAATTAACAGTTTTGAAACTTCAATTTTTGTGGCACTAGCCATGGGTTTTGCCAATACTTTCATAAAGCCAATCTTAACACTTATCAGTTTTCCTATCACAATTCTTACCCTTGGACTCTTTTTGCTGGTAATCAACGTGATAATGGTTTATTTAGTAGATTATTTTATCAAAGGGTTCTCAGTTCACGGTTTTATTCCGCCTCTTATTTTTAGTTTTGTACTTTCTTTTATTTCGTATGTATTGGGAATGTTATTAGATAGAGATTGAATTATTATAAATAGTACGGACATTTTTATTTATATCTCAAACTATAAGGTGGAATTAAATTGTTATCAAGCAATTTAATTCCACCTTATAGTTTGAGATCAAATCAAAATAATACTTCGAATTTTCAAACATACCAATTTAGATGATTTTTTATTAAACAATTAATTTATATTAAAATATATAACTCATTGTTTTTCAACAATATACATAAAAATATTTTTCGTAAAAAATTTGTATATATAATTTCAAATTTTATATCATTGTACCGCAAACCAAAAGTTGGCACACTTTTGGAAATCCTTATTTTGTGAGGTTATTATCTCCGCCATATCTTTGGCACAAGAAAAATTTTCACTTAAAAGATTAATGACCGTAACCGCCATAACAGTCACGAAACAAGTTTATAATTCATACAATCTTGTTTTCCAACCAAGTAGTCGTTACGCTTTTCAATCTCTTATCGTGAAAATTTTAACCATATTATCGTTATGAAAAACTTTACATTGATGACAATGTTATATCTAACAGCATTGTCAGTTAAAGCACAAAAGAGTGCTTTAACTCCACAAACTTTTTCTTTAAAAGACAAAGCTTTAATTGCCAGTGTTTTGAATTTTGATAGAATTGAAAATACGTTTGAAGATAAGGGCAAATTTAGAGCAATACGTTTCAAAAATATGACTGTTGATAGAGATTCAACGTACTACGATGTTGAAATACCTGCTTCTTTCCAAGATGGACAAGAAGGTTTAAAAAAATTTATTGGTCAAAATATTATTCGTCCAAAAAATTCAAAAGGTGAAACCGTTTTAGTTAGATTTATGGTTGAGCGTTATGGGGAAATTAGTAAAATTCACGTACTGGCAAGTAGTTCAGACCCCATGTTAAGTGCTGAAGCAATTAAAGTTGTGAAGAAAATGGGATCGTGGAGTCCAGCAAAAATTCAAGGAGTAGATGTTGCCTCTTATTTTGTGCTACCTGTAAAATTTTAATCACGTAGAATCATCAAAAAAAATAGAGAGAAAAAAACGTAAATTTGATCTATTTTAGAATTGTACAATCCTAACTTTAAATAATTATTTATAGCCCTCATGTACTTTGTACGTGAGGGCTTTTATATTTTCACTCGTATGGAAAAAGAGAGAAATTTTTATTCATGCCATGAATATTGCAATGAATTTATATTATTCACTTGGGACTCCTCTTTGAAATGTTACTTCCGTAGCCATTCCCATCGCACTAAAACGCACTGACATTGATCGAGCATCAGAATGCAGTTTTAAATCCTCGCAATGGACACCTTTTTCCAAAAAATAAATGTAGTATTTTTGACTGCGGTCGGCTAATTGTTGAATGTCTGGCGTACCTAAATAATCGTCTAAATCGTTAGAACTTACTCCTTTGATTTCCTGTTTCAGAGATTTGAGTTTTTCAATACTTCTTGTTCGCTCGCCATTGCATCCTCCTCGGTCAGCACTCCATTTCTCAAGGTTTAAGCTTTCTAATTTGGGTTGTTTTGTACAGGCCGTTACCAAAAATAATAATGGGAAAATGTATTTGATTTTCATATATTTGAAGCTATTTTTTATTGGTAAGTAAATCTTTAAGCACCATTTCTACAATTTACATAGTCGTTCTCCCGCTTTTTCCAAGGTTTCATCATCTTTCGCAAAGCAAAAACGAAGCGTCTTATAATCATTTTTAAAGTTATAAAATGCGGATACTGGAATACTTGCCACGCCAATTTCACGGGTTAGACGTATTGCCAAGTCATAATCATTTTCATCCGTAATATTTTTATAATTAACACATTGAAAGAAACTTCCATGTGCGGGGGTATACGTAAATCTTGAATCTTTAATACAATCTAAAAATTTATCTCGTTTCTGTTGGTAAAACATTGGAATCGATAAATAGTTATTCGGTTCACGCAAAAAATCTGCTAAAGCGTATTGAATAGGCGTAACCGTACTGAATGTTATCCATTGATGCACCTTTCTTAGTTCTTCTGTAAGAGCTTTCGGAGCGAGACAATAACCGATTTTCCAACCCGTAACATGAAAGGTTTTCCCGAATGAACCACAAATAAAACTTCGTTCCTGCAAAACTGAATTTCGGAGCAAAGACCAATGTTCTCGACCATCAAAAATAATGTGTTCATAGACTTCATCTCCAATCAAGAAAATATTGGTATCTCGCACAATATCAGCCAGTTTCATTAAATCTTCTTGACTCAAAACCGTTCCCGTTGGATTGTGGGGCGTATTCAAAATAATGAGTTTTGTGCGTTCTGTAATTTTGGATTTTACCATTGCCCAATCAATCCGATAATCGTCTTCAGGTGTGAGTGTTACATATACGGGAATACCTCCACTGAGCTTGATTGCGGGAGCGTAAGAATCGTAACATGGTTCGAGAAGAATAACTTCGTCGTCCTGATGAACAACGGCAGTAATGGCACAATAAATAGCTTCTGAAGCACCTGACAAAATGGTTACTTCAATGTCTGGATGATAATTTACTCCGTATAAATCACTAATTTTCTGAGCAATAACTTCACGAAGCGGTTGAATACCAGCCATCGGAGCGTATTGATTCATCCCTTTTTTGAGGTAATGAGTAACCAATTCGGCGAGTTTTGGAGAACAGTCAAAATTGGGAAAACCCTGCGACAAATTCAATGCTCCACAATCAGTTGCTAATTTTGACATGATTGTGAAAATAGTAGTACCTATGTTGGGCTGTTTAGATTGTAATATCATTTTGATAAAATTATTTTTTTAAAACCACTCCAAGCACCCATCTTCAATAATGCCTTTCACCGCAAAATTATCATCAAAAATAACCATATTTGCTTGATAACCAGACTTTATTTTACCTAAACGATGGTCTAAATTCAATACTTCGGCAGGATAAGTAGAAGCCATTCTGAGGGATTCTTCGAGGGGAATTTCTACTTTCTCCACACAATTTTTTACACCCTCCATCATAGTGAGGGCAGAACCCGAAAGCGTGCCTTTTAGGTCGGTGTAATGCGTGCCTGCATGGATAAATTTATAATCACCAGAAATGTCATCAGTAACAGCATCGGTAATAATAAAAAGACGTTTTCCCATCATCTTTTTGGAGATTTGAATACTGGCAAAGTCCACATGAATACCGTCTGGAATAATACTCGCCCAAGCTTCAGAATTATAAGCCGCCCCGACTAAACCAGGCTCACGACCTTGTAATTGCGACATAGCATTGAAAAGATGCGTAACTCGTTTAATTCCTTGTTGAAAGGCATTTTTGGCTTGTTTGTAAGTGGCAGAACTATGCCCTGCGGCAATGATTATATCACTTTCCAAAAGCATTTTTAGTTGTTCTTCCGTAAATTCTTCGGGGGCGATGGTCATGTAGGTAGCTAAGCCCTTACACGCTTGAATGATAGTTTTGAGTTCTTCGTTCATTGGCTTCCGAATAAATTCTGCTACGTGAGCACCTCTTTTTGGAAAACTAAAAAATGGACCTTCCAAATGCAAACCTGCCAAACCTTTTCCCCCGTTTTTGATGTAATTTTTAGCCAC
>JACMRQ010000050.1 GCA_014376355.1 Arcicella sp.
AAAGAGGTGCTTTCTCTGATTGCGAGTAAGGTTTCAAAAGAAGTAAATACCGAGGTTGAACATCCAGTATTGGTATATCCTAACCCAACTTCTAATCTGATTAATTTGAAAATATTTATTGAAAAAGATAATGCAAATATTAGTATTGATTTGATTGATAGTAGGGGAATTTCACAACAATTATCCAAATTAAAAGGAATAATTGGTGTTAATACCTTGCAAGTAATTTTGAAAGATGTTCGTTCAGGAGAATATTTTATCAAAACTACGATTGACGATAAAATTTATACAGAGAAAATAATTAAGTTAGATTAAGGAAAATATACTTTGTTTAGTAATTAGTACGATGACGGTTTGGAAATTTTTCAGACTGTCATTTTTTTGAGAGAAAGTCAATAAATTATCTCCTTAAATTATCGTTCGACCCGATTCCACTTCTTCAACAAACACTTCATGTAAATATCAACGAGGCAACCATTAAATTAATAAATGATTAAACATCAATTAAAATTCTATTTAATTATCTCAATACAAGGAAGTTAAAATTGGAAACTTAATACCGTTTATGACAATCCAATTCTCAGTGCTTACTTATAAAATGAATGAAGTTTTTCCTTGAAAAATTATTATCTTTGCAGACATTTTTTTTGGAACGAACATAAAATCAATAATTTAACAAATTACAAATGAAAAAATTATCCCTAATCGTGTGCGGAAGTTTGTTGGCAATCGGAGCAATATCTTGTGACAAATCTGCGGACAAATCAACAGCAACAACTTCAAGTGCAACTACCACTAAAACAGGCGTAGAAAAGAAAACAGTTTATGTAAATACGGATTCGCTCTTATCTGGATACCAATTTTACAAAGACGCTCAAAAAGAATTTGAAAACAAAGGCTACCGTTTACAAGTGGATTTAGGACAGCGTGAAAAAGGTCTTCAAAGTGAATTACAAGCAATTCAACAGAGAGCTCAAACAATGACTCAAGCAGAATTGCAAGGTGCTGATATGATGTTGAAGAAAAAAGGTGCTGATTTACAGCAATATAGTCAACAACGTCAAGGAGTTTTGCAAGCCGAACAAGCCAAAAAAATGCAAGAATTATACGCTAATATCCGTGAATATGTGAAAAAACATAACGCAGAAAATAATTTTGAATTTGTTTTAGGATATACTACCGCAGGTGGTGGAATTTTATTTGCGGATGAATCAGCCGATAGAACGAAACAAATTGTGGATGGATTAAATGTTGAATATGCTGAATTGAAGAAATCAACTCCAACTCCTGCAAAAAAATAATTTAAGTTTAATTGCAACAAAAAGCCTTCTCAAATTATTTGGGAAGGCTTTTTGTTGTATGTAATGGCACACAGATGACCCGTAATCGAATTGGGATTAGACACGGGTTTATGTGGAGAAATGAAAAAATAAAAAGATCAAATCCGTGTCTTATCCGTTCAATCCGTGTGCTATTTAAGTACCTTTGCAACATGGATTATTTTAAAAAATTACTTGATTTATTGAAAATTGAACGGAATGAAGACCGTGAACAATATAAAAGATTAACCGAATCATCATCGGTTGCCGACCGCCGTGCAAATGGTTTGACGTGGTTTCCCGTTGCCATTCGAGGTTCAGAAATAGGTCGGGGAGATTATTTAACCATTGAATTGGAACGAACTACTCATCAAGATGTTTTTCACCAATTCCGTTCGGGAATGCCAGCAGTTTTCTTCACCAATCACGACGCTCAAAAAGATAGAATCGAAGGGATAATTTCTCATCAAAATGGAAATAGATTAAAAGTAACGATTAAAGACGATGAATTACCAGAATGGAGCAGAGACGGGAAATTAGGAATTGATTTATTATTTGATGACAATAGTTACGATGAAATGAATGATGCCCTTAAAACAGCATCAGATTTGCATGACAAAAGTCCATTTATTCAAGTTTTGACGGGACAAAAAAGCCCCACTTTTAAACAAAGTACAAATCATTATTTAGGAAAAAATCTCAATGAATCACAATCCAAAGCGGTTGATAAAATATTGTTAGCCAATGAATTAGCGATTGTTCACGGCCCTCCTGGAACGGGAAAAACTACTACTTTGATTCAGGCAATTAAAGCCTTAATCAAACAAGAAAATCAGAAAATTTTAGTGGTTGCACCCAGTAATACTGCCGTTGATTTATTGAGTGAGAAATTATCAGAAGAAGGACTAAACGTACTTCGGGTGGGTAATCCTGCCAGAGTTTCTGAACGTTTGCAAAGATTAACTTTGGAAGCCAAAATGGCAGAGCATGACTATTTGAAGGAAACTAAACGCTTGAAAAAACAAGCCATGGAATTCAAAAATATGGCTCATAAATACAAAAAAAGTTTTGGCAAATCTGAACGTGATCAACGCAAAGCTTTGTTTGACGAAGCTCATAAAATCATGAAAGAAGTTGGTAATACTGAGCAGTATATTATTGACGATATTGTGTCAAAAACACAAGTTATTACGGCTACACTCGTGGGAGCAAATCATTATACCATTAGAAATTTAGAATACAATACTGTTGTCATTGATGAAGCTGGGCAAGCGTTGGAACCTGCCTGTTGGATTCCGATTTTGAAAGCAAAAAAAGTAATTTTGGCGGGTGACCATTGTCAATTATCACCCACGATAAAATCAAACGAAGCGGCAAAAAATGGATTGAATAAAACACTTTTGGAGAAATGTATTGAACTTCATCCAGAGGCGGTTACTTTATTGGAAGAGCAGTACCGCATGAATTCAACCATCATGGGATATTCGTCTTCTGTTTTTTATGAAGATAAACTAAAAGCCCACGAATCAGTTGCCAACTTATTGCTTTTTGAAAATGATTCCCCTCTCCTATTCATTGATACGGCAGGTTGTGGATTTGAGGAAAAATTAGAAGGAACAAGTAGCACTAATCCTGACGAAGCTGTTTTTATTTTTAAGCACATAAATCTATTTGTCAACGAGTTAAATACAAAATATGCAACTGAAAGTTTCCCAAGCGTAGCCGTTATTTCACCTTATAAGCAACAAATAAATCTCTTAAAAACGCAATTTGAACACAGTCCCGATTTACAGAAATATAAGGAAAATATTAGTGTAAATACCATTGATAGTTTTCAAGGACAAGAGCGAGATATTGTTTATATCAGTCTCACAAGGAGTAATGATAAAGGCGAAATTGGTTTCCTTTCGGACATCCGAAGAATGAACGTTGCCATGACTCGTGCAAAGAAAAAATTGGTGGTTATTGGTGACAGTGCTACTTTGGGAAAACATTCTTTTTATGCAGATTTCATTGAGTATGCTGATAAAAAAGGTGTATATGTAAGTGCTTGGGAGTTTGTGGATTAGATTTTTATGTAAATTTGTTTTAAACATAATTGAAAAATCATGACAGCTATATCAAAACCATTGTCAAATATTCAAATGGAATTATTAAAGCTTTATTCAATGAATATTGACGATAAGGATTTACTCCATTTTAAAAATTATTTAGCTCAATTTTTCATGCAAAAAGCCATTGATGAAGCGGATAAGGTTTGGGATGAAAAGGGCTATTCCAATGAATTAATGGACGAATGGGTAAATGAAGAACAACAATGAGGTTAGTTATTGATACTAATATTTTGGTTGCTTCACTTTCCAGCAAATCAAAATATCATTGGATTATTCAGGCACTGAGAGAAGGTAAATTTGAGCTTTGTGTTACAGAAGAAATTTATCTCGAATATGAAGAGATTTTAAAGCAAAAATATAATGTTATTGTTGCTAATTCCTTCTTGAATTCACTGAAAGAGTTGTCAAATGTTATTCAAACTGATGTATTTTACAAATGGCTTTTGATTCAATCTGACCCTGATGATGATAAATTTGCGGATTGTGCAGTGGCTGGAAACGTAGATTTCTTAGTTACAAATGATAGACATTATAATATTTTAAAAACCATTGGATTTCCACCAATTAATGTAATTTCTTTGGAAGAATTTAAGCTAATTTATGAGGCTTAAAAAACTGTTCAAAACAGTATAAATGGCTTTTAAATTTATATTACTCCTTTTATTTGCCCTGCCAAAATTTCAATTCCCTTCTCAAAACTAACAGGATTATATCCCAAAACCGAAACAGCTTTGTCCAACACAAAACCAGTACGAGCAGGACGTTTGGCAGGTTGCGTAAAATTACTGGAATCTACTGGAGTAATTAATGATTTGTCTAATTGGAAGAACTCAGCCGTTTTAATTGCCATTTGGTAGGGCGTTAAAAAGTCTTTGCCTGAGATATGGAAAATTCCTTCGGCTTTTTTATCAACCACTAACCAACAACCC
>JACMRQ010000422.1 GCA_014376355.1 Arcicella sp.
AGAACTATCGTAATACTGAAAAATAAAATTATATCTCATCAATAGCATTATCAGAAGATTTTTTTTAATTTCATGCTAAATACAACCGCAGTATTGTACGGCTATTTATTTTAAAGATTTCTACGTTGAATTTACTCAATAAACTCGCAATTTTTTCTTTGGCAGTCTTATTTTTTGCCTGTAATGCTACGAAAGTCAGCATGAAATCAGTGTATCGAAAACTGAATGAGTCGCCAGTATTTATCCATAATCATACTGGTTTTTCGCTATATGATATTTCTGAAAAGAAAACGCTTCTCGAATATAATGCAAATCGCTACTTTATTCCTGCTTCCAATACGAAATTATTTACTTTTTATGCAAGCCTAAAAATATTAGGCGACTCAATTCCTGCTTTTCATTATCAAATTTCGGGTGATTCTTTAATTTTTTGGGGAACGGGTGACCCTTCATTTCTGAATCCTGATTTACCCAAAAGTAAAGCCTTTGAATTCTTGAAAAATCGTCCTGAAAAACTCTACTTTTCTAATGATAATTTTACGGGTTCTTTCTTCGGAAATGGTTGGTCTTGGGATGATTATAACGATTATTATGCCGCCGAAATTTCTTCGTTTCCAATTCATGGAAATATAGTCCGATTTACTGGAAATAAAGAAAATACGTTGAAAGTTACTCCAAATTTCTTTTCCGAAAAGACGTATAATTGGTCAAAATCTGCAACTTTTTCAGTTCATCGAGATTTGGGAGCAAACCTTTTTAGCTATCCCGCAGGCAAAGAAATCAACCCAAAGTATGTGCAAGATGTACCCTTCAAAACGGGTGCTGAAGTGATAACGGGTTTATTGACGGATACTCTAAAAAAAGAAGTGATTTTAATAAATAAACCTTTAACGGAAACCGCTAAGATATTTTACAGCCTTCCTGCTGATACACTCTATAAACGAATGCTTCACGTGAGTGATAATATGATTGCAGAACAACTTATGTTATTGAATTCCAATGCTTTGAGTAATAATTTGAACACAGAAATAGGTATTGATTCCGTAGAGAAAAAATACTTATTTGACTTGCTCGATTCCCCAAAATGGGTAGATGGTTCTGGGCTTTCGAGGCAAAATCTTTTCACGCCTCGTTCAATCGTAGCATTGCTCCATAAAATCTATGAAATTGTTCCCGAAGAAAGGCTCTTTAAACTCCTTCCCGCCGCTGGAAAATCAGGAACTTTGAAAAATTTATTGAAAACGGACAAGCCCTTCATATTTGCTAAATCGGGGTCTCTAAATAATAATTACTGTTTAAGTGGATTTTTAATAACTGAAAAAGGTAAGACTTTGATTTTTAGTATGATGAATAATAATTTTGTAAACTCAATCTCTGATATTCGCAAGGAAGTGATTAAGATTTTACAGGAAATACATGATAATAATTAGCGTTTATTTAGCACAAAATTCGAGTGATTTTAGCATATAATGATTCATTAAAATTACTAATCAATCAATTAAATAATGATATGAAGTCCTTAATCATTACACTCGGAATGTGCTTGACTTCACTGTCATTGTTGGCACAAGAACAGTTATATTTTAATCCGCTTTATGTGCCATTTACTGATACAACTTTGGTTTATATACCCAGAGATTATTCGATAATATCGGATAAAAAATATCCTGTAATGTTCCTCTTGCACGGCTGTGGGGCAACTTATCGTCAGTGGAATACTATTATTAACGTGCAGAAATATGCCGATGCCTACGGGTTTATCATCGTTTGTCCTGATGGGCTTAAAGACTCATGGTACATCAACAGTCCTCGCAAAAAAATGAGTAAATTTGAGGATTTCTTTTTCAAGGATTTATATCCAACTATCAAGAAAAAATATCGGGTTGAAGAAGAACAAATTTTTATTACAGGAATATGTTCGGGTGGACATGGGGCGTTGAATTTATTTTCAAAAAGACCAGAGCTTTTCAGAGCAGCAGGTAGTTCGGGAGGGGTTTTGGATTTAAGTGTGGAATCGGCAAATGCCAGTTTACAAAGTATTTTGGGGTCGGGAGAATTAGAGGTTTTACGGAAGTTTTCAATAATTTATAATGTTGGAAAACTGGCTGCTTCGCAAAAAGAAATCATCTTCGATTGTGGCACTGAAGACATTAATTACGAAGCAAATAACGATTTTAGAAGGCGTTGTGATGAATTAAAAGTTAAAGCAACTTATATTTCACAACCTGGGAAAAACGAAAAATCCTATTGGCAAAGAGCGATAAAAGTACAGTTTGATTTTTTTAAACGAATTGTACGGGATACGTAGAAAACTGAAGTATAATCCTTAATTTAAAATAAAACCGATTGTTGAAAAGTGGTCGTTTTTTATTGCTTGTCACTCAAAGTTCTCAAATGCTTTGGGTCAGATAATCTTACAATTTCTCTTTTTGTAAATTTTACTAACCATAATCCTACAAAATCTCCTTTTTTATGAAACAATAAACTATCCAATTTTGCTTCCTTTCCAATTGCCTCAACTCGGGGGCTTTTGAGCTTATCGAATTGTCCAGTCATGATAATTGGGGCTGTATAAAAATACAACATTTCATCATCCGATTTTTGAATATTATCAATTTGAGGTAAATGTTTTTCGGCATTGTATTGATAAGCATCTAAAATTCCATTAACTTTTTTCCCAAATCCTAATTTTTGCAAATTTATGGGATTGCCCGTAATGATTTCTACTCGATAAGTCTTTGATAATGAATCAATCAATGCTTTGCTTTCAAGGGTTGTAAGCAAATTTTTATTTAAGGAATCAACAATCATTTTCCCCCATTCATCCACTTGAGCATTAAATTGGGCGGGCGTAATCCGTTTAACCTCACGTTCGTGGAGTTCTTTTACTGCTTGTCGAGTATCTATTCTTTTAGTAAAATCACAACCATTCAGTCCAATTAATAAGGAAAAATTAATAATTAACAGAAAAAAATACGGTTTTGTGATTAATTGATTTGATGAGATTTTTATGGAGTTATTCATGATTAAATTTTATGGACTTGTATGATTAGAAATTTTATTTTTCTGAATGCTTGCAAAGGTACGTCAACCATTCAGTTTTAAAACAGAGAAGTCGTAACTATTCATTACGACTTCTCAACTCAAAATTATTCTAAAAGGTTTTATTCAATTACCATCTTCTACCTCTACCATAGCCCTGCCCTCCACCATAACCTCCACGCCGAGGCGATGGATAATATCTTGGTACAACTATTACATGCGGGGCATAACGATATGGACGTGGATAACCATAACTATATCCATAATTTGGGCGGTTATCTCCGTACCTATTGTTATATCCATATCCGCTACGTACATAAGTAGATCTACACGAATCCATTAAAAGTGTAAGACTGATTAATAAAGTCAATATTACAAAAGTTTTATTCACTCTCTTTTTCATAACCTTCTTTGTTTAAACATTTTTATAATTAGAAAATATTTGTAGATGAAGGTTTAAAAAAGAGTAAAATTATTTACGCAGGTATCTGAACATAAGACAATAACCTTTCAATTCACCCCCATTCGGTAAAAAGTTTTTTCGTATCTTTGCACCCTGATTTTGATTTGTCATACTGACTATCTCCAAAATACAAATTACGAAATCCATTATCATGTTAGAACAATTAGAAGCAATTAGTGAACGATTCAACGAAGTTGCCCAACAAATAACGCAACCCGAAATCGTTTCGGATATGAATAAATACAAGGTTATTAGTAAAGAATATAAAGACCTTGAAAAAATCGTTAATAAATACAATGAATACCAGAATGTTCTGTCGAATATTGATTCTGCCAAAGACGTAATTGCTACTGAAAAAGATGAAGATTTCAGAGATATGGCAAAGGGTGAATTGGACGAATTAACTCCTGAAAGAGACCGGTTGGAAGCCATCTTGAAGGAAATGCTCATTCCAACTGACCCCGATGATTCACGAAATATTATCATGGAAATTCGGGCTGGAACGGGTGGCGATGAAGCAGGTATTTTTGCAGGCGATTTATTCAGAATGTATCAACGTTTCTGTGCAAATCAAGGCTGGCAGTTCCAAATTATTGATTTCACCATGGCATCTTCGGGTGGTTACAAAGAAATTGTTGCCAACATTCAAGGCGAAGATGTGTATGGAAAAATGAAATTTGAGTCGGGAGTACATCGTGTTCAACGTGTTCCCGCAACAGAATCTCAGGGAAGAATTCATACTTCAGCGGCAACAGTGGCGGTTTTACCAGAGGTTGATGAAGTAGATGTTCAAATTAATATGAACGATATTCGGAAGGATACTTTTTGTTCTTCGGGTGCGGGTGGACAGTCAGTAAATACCACGTATTCAGCCGTGCGAGTAACTCACTTACCTTCGGGTTTGGTG
>JACMRQ010000423.1 GCA_014376355.1 Arcicella sp.
TCAAAGTTAACACTCCCGTCAGCTCCTTGAACAATACTATTTATTTTTATAAGCCCTTTTTTACCTCTGCCGTTCAAAAAAGCATAAATTTTGCCCACTTCTACAACAATATTTTGTGCTGTCATTGGTATGGTCAAGGCAGTTAATTCAGCATTTGTAACCGTTTCAAAAGCTGGAGTTGCTCCTGCTAATACAAAATAAGTTGGAGTTCCTCCTCCTGTATTAACACTGCCACAATCTGCACTTGATGAGGTAACAGAATATCCTAAAACAGCTCTTTGTGGATTAGATATCAAGGTAGGTTTTGCCGTTACTCTATCAATTGCATAAGTTACATCAACGTATTTTATGTTTGAGTCCAAATCACAAACTGTGTAAACATCTCCCGTGGCAGAAGATAATCTCGAACCAAGTTTATTAGTTTGACCTCCCAACGTGATATTAGTCCAAGAAGAAGTTTGTGCGATTGTAGCAATATTAATAATCAACGTTTTACGAGTAACTTTTTCATTATTATCATAAACATCAAAATGCAAATAAGTTTTACCTGTCGTTGCTGAAACAGTAAAATCAATGGTTTGCGTTTGCTCATCACGATTCTTCAATTTGATTTCAAACAAAGGTTGAGTCGATTTACGATAGTTTGGTTGATCAGCAACAAAAACTCGCATAATTCTTGGCTTTTCACTGCTTGCGGTTTTCTTAATTACTAACGATACATTCACGTTGTCGCCACTGGCAGCATTTACACTCGGGTTGCTTACATTCAGCGTTGCGTCAGTAAAACTAATATCTAATTTTCCATCTGCAACGGGCAAAGAAAAGTCTTGTAAAACAGGTTGCACATCAGGCGTAACACCGCAAGAAGAGATGTAGATGGCAATAACAATAAGGAATAAAAAATGTAATTTTTTCATAAATAATAACACGCTCCTAAATCTCTTGGTGAGGTTTTAGTAAAAACAATTCGTACAATGGAGCTTTGGAAAAAGCACGAAAGTTTATTGAAATAATACAGATAATAAATTGATTATTAGTGATTTAGATTATCGGCAAACAGAAGTCAATGACTGATTTGATGTGTATTATGGAGATTGTGAATACAAAACTAACGATAAAGTATCGGCTATGGTATATTTAATAAGGATTAATTGGTAATTTCCAATTATAAAATCACCAAATTATGCAAATCACAGGCAATATTATCAACATTTTTGAAAAGAAAATTCAGTACGGAACAATTGATATTGAGAACGGAATTATTCAGAAAATAAATTTAATAGCTGATATTTCTCCCGACCTCATATCTCAAAATTCTTTCATACTCCCAGGTTTTGTGGATGCCCATGTTCATGTGGAAAGTTCAATGCTCACACCCATTCAATTTGCTCGTTTAGCAGTTGTTCATGGCACAGTTGCTACCGTTTCCGACCCTCATGAAATTGGTAATGTTTTGGGAAAATCTGGCGTGGAATACATGGTTAAAAGTGGAAGACAAACACCTTTCAAATTTTGTTTCGGAGCTCCATCCTGCGTTCCTGCAACCATTTTCGAAACTGCTGGAGCAACCATTACCCCCAACGATATTGAAGAATTGTTTATTACTTATCCTGAAATTGGCTATTTGGCAGAAGTCATGAATTTCCCAGGCGTATTGAACAAAGACCCCGACATGATGGCAAAAATTGCTTTAGCAAAACAATACAATAAACCTGTGGACGGACATGCACCAGGGCTACGGGGAGACGATGCCCGAAGATATATTGAAGCAGGTTGCCAAACCGACCATGAATGTTTTACGGCCGAAGAAGCCTTAGATAAATTGAAATATGGCATGAAAATTTTAATTCGGGAAGGCTCTGCCGCAAAAAACTTTGAAGCCTTAATTGATTTATTACCCGAACATTATCAAAACATGATGTTTTGTTCAGACGATAAACACCCTGATAATTTAGTTGAAGGACACATAAATTTATTAATAAAACGAGCCTTGGTCAAGTATCCAAATTTATTATTTGATATTTTATTAATGGCGTGTGTAAATCCCGTTTTACATTATAATTTACCCGTAGGTTTATTAAAAGAAGGTGACCCCGCTGATTTTATTGTAATAAATAATTTAACCGATTTTGAAGTAAAACAAACCTACTTAAACGGTGGAATCGTGGCAGAAAACGGTATTTCAAAAATTCCAAACTTAATCAGTAAAATTGTTAACAATTTTAATTGTGAAAAGAAGAAAGTTGAAGATTTCGCTTGTAAAAGTCCATCCATAGAAAAGTCTCAAAAAATCAATGTCATTGAAGTGCTTGATGGGCAGTTAATAACTTTAAAGTCTGAACATAATTCCAACCTTTCTAACGGCTTTGTTGTCTCTGACATAGAACGGGATATTCTAAAAGTTGTAGTCGTCAATCGTTATCAAGATGCACCCATAGCCGTGGCATTTATCAAAAATTTTGGTTTAAAAGAAGGAGCCATTGCCTCGTCAGTTGCCCATGATTCACATAATATTATTGCCGTTGGTGTGGACGATGAATCAATTTGCGAAACTATAAATTTAATCATTGAAGCCCGTGGAGGCATTTCTTGTATTAATGGAAAAGGACAAAAAAATATCCTAAAGTTACCAATCGCTGGAATAATGTCAGATAAAGATGGCTATGAGGTTGCCAAAGAATATTCTGCCATTGACGAATTCGCCAAACAATTAGGTTGTACATTGACTTCTCCCTTCATGAGTCTTTCGTTTATGGCTTTATTAGTGATTCCTAACCTCAAATTATCGGACTTAGGATTATTTGATGGAGAAAAATTTTCATTTACGAGTATTTTTGTTAAATAATTATTAATTTTAGGTTTAAAACATTTATCAAACCATAACAATATCATAAAGACAATTAAATATTTCATCAACCAAACGAACAAAGCTCCCAAAAAAATCTCTTTTACTTAAATGTTATGGGGAATGTTTCTCCCTAACATTTAATTGATGATTTTCGAA
>JACMRQ010000424.1 GCA_014376355.1 Arcicella sp.
CTCAGAGATTATTCTGAGGAACTTTTTGCATTTATTAAGAAAATAAAGTTTTACATCTATCGTTTGAAAATTAAATATACAATCACCCAATATTAACTTAAAAATGAGAAGAATTCATGCCTTAATTATTTTGATGGTTTTTGTATTTACTTCCTGCCAAACCATCTTTAATATCTCTCCCTACGAATCTTACTTAAAATCCTTAGAATCTTCGGGTATTTCAAAAAGTTCGATGGGAAAAAAGTGGATTTCCTCTGGTCAGAATGCCCTCTTAAATCCTAATGAAAGCATTAAACTTCCCTTCAAATCTGAAATATTTTTTAGAGAAATTATACCAACGGCTATTTCTTACAGGTTGAAATATGAAGAAAATGCCAAATTGACTTTTAAAATTAGCTCAAAAGGGAAGGAAAACAATGGCGTTTATGTCGATATTTTCGAGAATAATCCCAATAAAAATCGTGTCAAAAACCTTTATGTAAAAGACACTATTTTTGTGTATGAAAATAATAATACTCAAAATTTAATTCTTAGAATTCAGCCTCAATTACTTGTTAATCAATATGTTACTTTAGAGATTATTGAAAACCCTAAGTTGGCTTTCCCAGTAAAAAATGGTGCTAATAAAGATATTCAAAGTTACTGGGGAGTAGCCCGAGAAGGCGGTTTTAGAAAACACGAAGGCGTTGATATTTTTAATAAAAAAGGTACTCCTATATTGGCAGTTGAAGACGGCACAATTGCTCGGGTAGAAACCACTAATTTAGGTGGAAAAGTGGTTTGGCAACGCTTAGGTATGTTCGGACAATCCATTTATTATGCCCATTTGGATAGTCAAGCGGTAAGTGTAGGTCAAACCGTTAAAAAAGGCGATATTGTGGGTTTCATGGGAAATACGGGCAATGCTAAAACAACCCCTTCGCATCTTCATTTTGGTATATACACAGGCTCAGGAGCTATTGACCCCATTTTGTATATTCTGAAAAGAGATACTATTCCTGCCAAATTGAAATTGGGCGAAAAGTATTTAGGAAATGAGGTAATTATCAAAACAGAAAATGGACAAATACCCATTAATGTACTGTCCGTTTCTTCCGTTGGAATCAATTATGCTGACTATTTGGGCAATCTTCAAAATATAAATCAGTTGACTATCAACAACAAAATCAAAGCGAAATACAAACCAAATACATTAGTCCAAAATATCATGGACGAACCTTTTTCAGAAGGAATTCCTATTGCAAAATTCAACGCCAATCAAGCCTTTAAGATTTTAGGATACGTAGATAGTTATCTGTATTTAGAACAGAATGAAGTGAAAGGTTGGGTTTTGAAGGAATAAGGGTAGAATACCTATAAAATTCATTTATTTTTCCTTGATTAGTAACACCAATTTGTCTCTGTAGCTTTGTATCCTCACCAGCCAAATTGCGAAAGCAAAAACCCGAACTTTCATATTTATAATCAAGCACTTGTATTATTTACACAAGTTGTGTGGCAAGGACACCCCACCGTCCACGGATTTAAAAATATTTAATCCATCTTCTCAACTATTTCTTTATCAAAAATCGTTGTGTTACCTTTCCACCTCCTTGATCGAATATATCTACTACAATATAGGTATTAACTGTAATGCCAGTTACCTTATATGAAAAATCGTATTCATTTTTGTTTTTCGCAGTTGAATCATCAACTAAAAAAGGGGTAGACTGTCCTTCCTTAGTTAAAACTACCTTATCAAGCCGTGTTACTGAACTAATATGCCCTGTCATGGTGTATTCTCCACTCGCATTAGCTGTACCTTCAACGACATTATTACTAAAAGTAAGTTGTGGATTCGTTGCTTCCTTTTTACAAGAAACAAAGAAAAAAAGGGCCATTAAGACCATCAGAGAAAAAGATTTAGTTTTCATTTTATCGGATTTTTAAATTTAAAATGTAGTTTTTTAACGAGTATGAATGTACTTTATTACAATAAGAGTAAATTACAGTGAGTTTAAACAACATAATCTTAAATCAAGATATGAGAAAAGTCTGTTTCTTTAGTTGGTAGAAAACTTTGTCTTCGTGATAATTCATCGGATACTACGACCAGATACAGAGCAAATAGAATGATAATTAAGCAATTGAAATAACTCAAAGTTGGAACAAATCTCCCTTGATTGGGAATTCAAATAGTCCTATATTTACAGGGAGTCATCATTACTCAATAAACCGTTTATAAAAGTATCAACCTTAATTAAATCGAATAACTATGGCGAACAGAAAATTTATGCCCAGTGCACCCAACCAAACAGTCTGGATTATTGCTCTCATCGTCGGCTTTTTAGGCATTTTGGGACATTTTACCCACATAGATATATTGTCAAAGTATAACTATGAAATGTTACTAATTGGCTTTGTTTTACTTGCCATCGGTACAGCATACCGAAAGGTGTAGTATCTGAAGTAATTGAAATCTTGCTGAGTAGCACTTATCAAAAGCCCTTTCTTTTTCAAGTATCAAACAAAAAAGGTAGTCAAATGACTACCTTTTTCTATAAATTAATGGTTGGTTGTTAATATAAACTCACTACTTGAGTAATTGTGAAACGCCATCATTCCCCTGCATCATTGCTTGATCTAAGGCTGTTTTACCATTATTATCTTTGACACTTTTATCAGCTCCAGCTTTTAACAATAGTTGAACAATCTCTGAATGTCCGAATGTTGAAGCAAATATTAGTGCAGTCGCATGATTATAGTTTAAAACGTTAACGTCAACTTTATGGCTTATTAAAAGTTTCACTAAGTTAATATTCCCATTAAAACAGAGTCCCATTAATGCAGTATTCCCCGATTTATCCTGTGCATTAATATTTGCACCTTTTTCAATTAATATTTTGGATATTTCGAGTTGCCCATTGTAAGTAGCTATGATAAATGGCGTAAACCCATTTGATTCTTTATCGTTTACTAACGTTGGTTCCACCGTAAGCATCTTTCTCAAGGCGGTAGTATCTCCATTGCGACAAACGTCATACACATCTTTTGTTTGGGCTATTACTTGTTTTTGCAAAGCAAGCAATCCAACTAAAATAAACACAAATTTGAAAATTTTCATATTGAATTTTTGCCTTATTTCTTCATAAAATCAGCCTGTGTAAATCCCAAAGCAGCCGCTAAACGCATACCGTATTCTCTATCTGCTAAATAGAAATGCGTAATCATTTGCTTCTGAACCTCTTTATTTCTTACCTGACCTAAATCCCCTACTATGTTTGAAATTAAATTATCTTGCATTTCTTTCGTGTACGAACGGTACAATTCTCCTGCTTGTGCAAAATCATTGGTCTTTTCAATTTTCTTTTGAGAAATGGCAGCATTACCATAAGCAGTCTTAGCCAGCTTAAAAGTATTGTCGTCAACTAACGTTTTTGCTTCAACACTTGGCTGATAATTCACATCCGAAGTAACCACTGCATTGTCAGCAGCACCATTTTGGTTGTAGTTGTTTGCAGGAGAATTTCTTGGAGCATTCACAGGAATTTTCTGAAAATTAGCGCCTAAACGGTATCGCTGAGTATCAAAATAGCTAAACAAACGACCTTGTAATAATCTATCCTCTGATGGTTCAATACCAGGAACTAAATCAGAAGGAGCAAAAGCAAGTTCTTCAATTTCTTCAAAATAGTTTTTCGCATTTCTGTTCAACGTAAACGTACCAACTTTCACCAACGGTATTTTAGCCACAGGCCAATTTTTTGTTGCATCCAACGGAGAAAAGTCAAACGAATCTACATCTGCTTCTTTTATCATTTGTACATACAATTCCCATTTAGGATTATCCCCTTTGGCAATTGAATTATACAAATCATTTGTAGCGTGTTGAAAATCCTTTCCTTGTTGGATTTCAGCTTCCTTTACGGTCAAGCCTTTTTCTCCCTGTAAGGTCTTCCATGTATATTTTACATACGTTACTTCCCCTTTTGTGTTCACCCATTTGAAAGCATGAACACTACTTCCGTTCATGTTGCGGTAAGTTGCAGGAATACCAATATCTGAATACAAATAAGTGAACATATTTGTAGATTCTGGAATGTGAGAAAAGAAATCGAAAATTCTGTTAGGATCTTGCTTGTTGGTAACTGGTGAAGGTTTTAAAGAATGTACCATGTCAGGGAATTTCATGGCATCTCTGATAAAAAATACGGGAAGATTATTTCCAACAATATCATAATTTCCTTCTTCTGTGTAAAATTTTAAAGCAAAACCTCGTGGATCTCGCAAAGTCTCTGGTGAACCTGTTCCGTGAATTACAGTTGAAAAACGCACAGCCATCGGAGTTACTTTCCCTTTTGCTGAGAATAAATTAGCTTTAGTGAAAGTCGAAAAATTATCTTCAGCAACAAACTCACCGAATGCACCCGTACCACGAGCATGCACTACTCTTTCAGGAATTCGCTCTCTATCAAAAGAAGCTAATTTTTCAATTAAATGAATATCTTGTAATAATACTGGACCATTTAAACCCACTGTTTGTGAATTTTGGTTATCGCCAACAGGAGCCCCTGAATTTGTTTTTAACTGACTGTTTTGCGCTTTTAATGAAATGCCAAATACGAGCATTAAAATTACTAATTTTACAATTCTCATGTTTAATTTTTGGTTAATTTACTATTTAACTTGATTTTTTTTGATGCAAAGTAAACGCCGTTTACATTATAATTCAAATTGATAATAGCTATAACAATATAGATTATTTATATAATTCAAATTTGCCCATGTAGAAATAACCAAAGATTAAATTCTGAGGATTATTTTGTTAATAATAAGTTAAAAAAGGTTTCAAAAGTTAAGCATTGTTAAGGTGGTACGGTATTTTAAACCTTAAAATATAATATTTCGTTTATATAGTAGTTCATTAAACAGATAAAATATAGTATTCCAATCAAAAAATTTGAATTGGAAATTCATTTTAACCGATTAATATTATGAAGAAGATAATAATGATTATGTCAGCAGCATATTTTATGCTCGCTTGTAGTGACAATTCCAAAAAGGAAGTTCAACAAGCAAAAATTATGGCAATTGATTCTATGAAGATGGAATCTCAACTTAAAGATGCTAAAAGAGGAGTAATTGATTCGATGAAAATGGAAGCAAAAATTGAATCAGTTAAGCAATTCACCCGTGATTCTTTAAAAGATTCCAGAAAGCATAAGTTATATTCTGAGAAGAAAATCAGTAAATCAAGTCCTGAAAGTTATGTTTCTAAAGATCCAAATCCAGAGGTAGCTACGACACAACCACCAGTTGTGACTCCGCCCAGAAGAAAACGCAGAATAAGCCGTCCCGTTGAAGGAGCTTTAATTGGGGCTGGTGTTGGTGCTATTTCAGGAGCAATAATTGATAAAAATAATCGTGGTAGAGGTGCCGTTGTCGGCGGAGTTATTGGTGCTGGAGTTGGGGCTGGGGCAGGAGTTATTATTGACAAAAAGCAAAAGAAGAATGGTAATTATTAGTAGTATAATTATCATGTAAACAAAAAATCCATTCAATTTGAATGGATTTTTTGTTTAGTTTTCTAAAACTATTAAATATCACCAATTGGAAAACTTAGTCCAACATTCACACCTAAAGCTCTGTTTGAAACATCTGTATTTGGGGCTTGTTTAGCATCCGTCAAACCTACGCCATAACGAACATCAAAATTTAACCAAATCTTATTTGCCAAAGCATAATTAAATCCGCCACCTAAAGTAACCCCTAATTCTGTATTTTTATAATAAATACCATTTGGATTTAGGTCATTCCCTGCATTATTTTTTGCATTCAAAAGAAAGTTTACGTGCGGTCCAAGAAACAATTTCGGTCTGAATGAACCAACAGAATTATCTCCTGATAAATAATAAGTAAACAATACAGGAACTTGCAAATAATTCAAATTTATTGCATCTGTTGATGAAGACAAATTTGCTCCTAATTGATTGTACAAAATTTGTACGCCAACCCCAAACCAATTCTTGCTACTATAGTTAAAAAAACCTCCTGCTACAAGCCCAACTTTCGACCTTGTATCCTCTTTTCCAGATAAATTTGATACACTAAAACCAGCCGTAGGACCGAACGATAAATTTTGTGCAGTGCCTATATGACCTGCCAAAAGAAAAATAAAGAGAAATAAAAATGTGTACTTTTTCATGATATTATGATTTTGTGAAATTTAATGTTTTATTTTGATCACTATGAAGGATCAAAAAATATCATTCCACGTCGGATTAAAGCATTTTTTTCACAAAAAGAAATATTTTGGTTCACGAATTAATTAAAAATTGAATAACTAATTGATTTCCAGACATTAAAAATTTACTTAAAAAATAATTTCAAGAACTCTATTTTGCTTAAAATTTATTTTTTTCCTCAAAATTCCCCTTAATTACCCATAATTAAGCATTATTTAGAGGAATCCGTTAAATTGTATTCATTAACCAACCCGTTACACTAAATCTTGCTGCAAAGGCTTCTGTAACCTCATGATCTAACTTCTCACTTTCAAAACATACTAAACGACCTGCCAAAGGAGCAATTGTAACTACATTTTCAAGATTATCTTTGTTCGTATAAATAATTAAATTTCCTCCATTTGCAGGAATCCAATCAACATTTAGGTAATAAATTACGGATAAAATTCTACCTTTTTTGGCTTGAAAAGTATCTCGATGTCGGCGATAAAATTTTCCAATATCGTATTTAGCAAAGTGTATTTCGGTATCAACTATTCCTAAATAACAGGTTTGATTTAGATAATTTACGAAAGCCTGATTCTTATCTAACAAAACTCGTTCTGCAGAATCAATAGAATCAGGTTCAAGCCAAAGAATTTCATCTCCCCTAATCGTGGATATTTTCTGAACTTCGTTACTTTTACCGATCCCCGCTTCTTTAAATTTACCTTCTTCGTAGCGATTTGAGAAGGTTTTTAAAAGATTATTGACTTCATTTTGTTCCAAAAAATCATCACATACAGCGTAGCCATTTGCTAAAATTCCTTCAATCAATGATTCATATTTTTGTTCTTGTACGGACATATTTCCAATAAAAAACCCTTATTTGTCTTGCGACATACAAGGGTAATCTGAGGTTTTTATAAAGGTAATGATTATTACGCCGATTAACTATTTCAATCTCGCCACCATAATTCCTGTTTGGTTTTTGTTTTTTGCTATATAATCTGATAATGGTTTGTCCGACACCATGACCCGTTTAAAATCTGATGAAGCATGAAGTAAATAAACTCGCTTATCTTGCAAACGGATAGCAAAACCTTCGTGAGCAATATCCAAACCATCAACGTTTGTAGTGATTCCAATAATGTCACCATTCAAGAACTGATTTTCGATACTTTTTATATTTGCTTTTGGAATATAAGTAAAACTTTGCCCATTTACTTTCTCCTCGATTTTTTTAATTTTTTCAAGAAGTTCATTATCCTTTGGAAATGGATATTTATTCCAATGCGTACTCATAAAATTGATATCTTTCTTCCATTCAACTCCACCCATCGAAGCAGTAACGTCTTGTAATAAACCGTCTTCTTCATGAGTATAAAGCCAATCTGAAAAATAATTTATACGAGATTCATAGCCTTTAATTTTACCGTTTTTATAATATCGTAATCGTTGTAAATACTTCTTAAATTTATCAAAAGATATGTCATCTTTCCGATAAGTCAATCCCATGGCAATGCACGATTCGACAAAAGTTGAACAATCAAATTCACGCAAATTGGTAACCAATTTTTCGTTTTGATTGCCTTCTAATGTATGTGCTTTGTAGGGTCGATTTAAGAAACTTTTGGCAATATTTAGCGTAAAATCATCCAATGCTACACCTTTAGCATTTTGTACTTTTCGGTTATAAATTTCCTCATCCGTTTCTTGTTGGAAAGGTCTGGAATTTAGAGGGTTATTTATCGATAACAATAAGCTGAAAACACAAAAAACCTTACAAGTAAAATTCAGAGTGATAAGGTTTTTTATTATTAGAGGAATTTTATTCATTATCTTGAACTCTTAAGGTTAAAAGTCCACCGATTATTAGCGATGCACCGCCCATTGTAACGATGTGAATTGGTTCTAAGTGTGTAAAATTCATAAATTTTGATAATCCTAAACTGGCAATTATTTGCGGAATTACGATAAAGAAATTGAAAACGCCCATAAAATATCCCATTTTCTTGGCGGGTAAACTTCCAGAAAGCATAGCGTAAGGCATCGCCAAAATACTCGACCATGCAAAACCAATTCCAATAAAACAGGGAATTAAAGCCATTTTTGAATGTACAAATGAAATAGCAATCAATCCCAAACCTCCTAAAATTAAGCAAATAAGATGCGTCATTTTTCTACCAATTCTTGACGCAATTGTTGGCAAAAATAAGGCAAACAGCATGGAAACACCATTATATACTAAAAAACATATTCCTACAAAATTTGCTCCTTCATTATAAATTGTGGAAGTTGTATCGGTTGAACCAAAGATATTTTTTGTAACGGCATTCGTTGTAAAAATCCACATGCAAAATAATCCAAACCACGAGAAAAACTGAACCCAAGCTAATTGCTTCATTACGATTGGCATTTTGAATAAGCCTGTCACCGTTTCATTTACACCGTGCATAAAATTCATTTCGCTTTTCTCTCTTTCAAATTCTACAATATCTTCGGGCGGGTATTCGCTTGTTTTCAGAATCGTCCATAAAATACAGAGAAAATAAGCAACGGCTCCAATATAAAAAGACCATTTTACGGTATCGGGAACAACGCCTGCCGCAGCTGCATTTGGCACGCCAAAATAGTCTAAAATTGAAGGCAAACCAGAAGCAATCATGGCACCAACACCAATAAAAAATGTTTGCACCGAAAAACCCGTTGTTCTCTGATCATTTGGTAACATATCTCCAACAAATGCCCTGAATGGCTCCATTGATACATTTATAGAAGCATCCATCATCCAAAGCAATGCACCTGCCATCCATAAAGCAGTTGATTGAGGCATTAAAATTAAAGCAATTGTTGCCAAAATTGCTCCTGCAAAAAAGAATGGTCTTCTTCGTCCCCAAGTTGGATGCCATGTGCGGTCACTCATATAGCCAATGATAGGTTGCACTAAAAGTCCAGTCAAAGGAGCAGCAACCCACAAAATAGGAATATCATCAGCGTTAGCTCCAAGCGTTGAAAAAATACGGCTTGTGTTAGCATTTTGTAGGGCAAATCCAAACTGGATTCCCATAAAACCAACACTCATATTGATAATTTGTGCAAGGTTTAAACGTGGTTTAATTGTTTGGTTCATAAAAATTTAGCTGATAAATTAAAACGAAAATTACTATTATTTCTCCGAAATTTCATAAATAAGCACAGAATTTGGTGAAATTTTTATAGGAATAGGCTTTTTAGGCTCAATGATATTTTTTTTATTTTGGTTGAATCTACCTTGTAAGATAAGTTTTCCATCTACAGGTAATTTCATGGCATTAAAAGCTCCTTCGGGAATATTCAAATTGATATTTTGTTCCTGTGAAGGATTGAAGTTACAAATAAATAATAATTTCTGATTTCCAGAATATCTCAAATAACTATATACTTTCTGTTTGTCATAACCATCTCCTTGCACGTACTGTAAATCATAAAATTCGCCATATTTAACTGCATCCGAAGAATTGACAAATTTTAATAAATCTCCGTAAAATTCACGCAAATCTTTTTGTTTTGGCGTTAATTTTCCGCCATCAAATTTTCCATCATTCATCCAGGCTTGGTGAGATTTCACACCCCAAAAATCAAACATGGTTGTACGGTCGTCAGCTTGATTAAATCCTTCTTTGTCATCGGCAGATTCTCCCAATTCTTGCCCAAAATAAATCATTATTGGACCTGAATGTAAGGTTGCAGTGACCACCATCGCAGGGATTGCAGCAAAAGGATCACCCTTTGCAAAAGAAGGTGTATTGATACGAATTTCATCATGATTTTCTAAAAATCGTAGCATATTCTGAGAAATATCTCCCGATTCATGTTGCCAAACGTTCGTAATATCCTCAACGGTTGCTTCAGGTTTTTGCTCAACTAAATGTCTTAAAGCATCATATAAACCCACTTTATCGTACAAATAGTCAAATCCGCCTACTTTTATGTAATTATGATATTCATTTGGATTATAAATCTCAGCAATAAAGATGGTATTAGGATACTCTTTTTTCACTTCGGTAATAGCGAATTTCCAAAATTCTACTGGCACCATTTCTGCCATGTCACAACGAAAACCATCTACTCCTTTTGAAGCCCAATATTTTAAAATATCAACCATTTTTGTCCACGTTGGCGGAATAGGGTCAAAATACATTGTACGTCCATTTTGAATATCTACACCATAATTCAATTTAACGGTTTCAAACCAATCATTAATGGAGGGTTTTGCCGAGAAAACATCGTTTCCAGAGACTTTGGCTGGTTTTTCTACGTAAGGAGCATCAACTGGAATGGGCGAAACAACGCCTTCAGGTATTTTGAATTGAGTGCCAGGCAAATAATAGAAATTGTTTTCAGGTGCAAACGATTTTGTAACATCATCATCCTCGCCAAAGTCTTTTACGCCAATCGGTTTCATATCTGAATGATATGACCTCGCCACGTGATTTGGCACAAAATCCATAACAACTTTAAGTTCATTTTTATGAACTCGCCCCACCATAGCCTCAAATTCATGAATGCGGTTTTTGGGGTTAGTTGCAAAAAATGGATTCACATCGTAATAATCTTTTATAGCAAATGGAGAACCACTTCGGCCTTTTACAACATCTGGATGGTCTTTTGGAATCCCAATTGAAGTCAAATCTTCCATTGTTGCGTGTTCAATCAAACCCGTCATGTACAAATGCGAAAACCCAAACTGTTTTAATTTTTGAAGTGCTAAATCACTAATGTCTTCAAACTTAGTAACGCCATTTTCCTGAGCAGAACCATTCGGTTTATTAGTTGTATTTTTGTTGCCCCACAAGTGAAACATCATTTGATATATGGTCAATTTATCTGTTTTGGTATTCATAAACTTTATAGTTGATAATTTGGCTTTTTCTTTTAGATTTACTGTTGTAGCCGAATCTTTTGATGAAATTGTGGTATTCATTTGTGTTTTTAAATTAGTATTTCGAATTGATTTTACACGAGGAGAACTTGGGTTTGAGTTAGCACTGTTGCTGTTGAAATTAGCATTAGTACCATTTTCTGAAAGTTTATTATTGGATTTTTTTTGAGAAAAAATAAAATTTGGCTGAAGTAATAATACCAAAAGAATCCGTGTAAAAATTGAAATACGATTCATTTTTGAATGATTATTTAAATGGAATTATTATTAGGGTTGAATATTTTTCTTAATATCTTCAAAAGTAAGCATCATTTTTCTATGATAAAATAATGGTATTGCTTTATTTTGATATTTAATAGGTTTTCCATTAACCAAAATTCATAAACAATGAAAAAATATATTACCCAGTGGATAGGATTCTGTTCATTAATTTTCTCTTTTAGTTCGTTCTCTCAGTTACCTTCAGTTCAGCGAATTGACCCCACAAATTGGTATGTTGGCATGAAAAACCCTAAACTGCAACTATTAGTATATGGTAAAAATATCTCAGATTGCGAGGTAAAAATCAATTATGCTGGCGTAACGCTCGAAAAAATCAATAAAGTTGAAAACCCAAATTATCTTTTTTTAGACCTAAATGTCGCTCCTGAAACCCAAGCAGGACAAATGAATATTGAACTTTCAAAGACCATTCAAATTCAGAAAGGAAAGAAAAAAATGGTTGACCAAATTATTAAAATTACACAACCTTATCTATTAAAAATTCGAGACCAAAAACCTCAAATCATTGATTCCAGAGATTTGGTATATTTAATTCTGCCTGACCGCTTTTCAAATGGTGACTCGGCAAATGATAAATTTGCAGATATGGCAGACCCACAATCAGACCGTAAAAGTCCATATTTACGGCATGGGGGTGATTTGTTAGGTATCCAAAATCATTTGGATTATTTTACAGATTTGGGCATAACAACACTTTGGTTGAATCCCGTAATTGAAAATAATCAGCCTCAAACCAACGAAGGCGGTGTCATGCGTTCTGCCTATCATGGCTATGGTTTCACAGACCAATATAACGTTGATAGACGTTTGGGAGGAAATGAGGCATATAAAAGTTTGGTAAATGCTGCTCACGCAAAAGGCTTGAAAATTATTCAAGATGCTGTTTATAATCACGTAGGAGTTAATCATTGGATTCTGAAAGATATGCCGATGAAAAATTGGCTAAATCAATGGGAAAAATATACCAATACTTCTTACAGAGACGAACCCGTTGTCGATATTATTCATGGAAATAAATCAGATTTTGATGTAATGCAAAATGGTTGGTTTGTGCCTTTTCTGCCCGATTTGAACGAAAAAAATCCGTATGTTGCCAATTACTTAATTCAACACGCTCTCTGGACGGTCGAGTTTTTTGGGATTGACGGTTGGAGAATTGATACCTACCAATACAATGATTTACCTTTTATGAATCGTTGTAATGAGGCTTTAGAGAATGAATATGGTAAGATGTTTATTACGGGGGAAAATGCAGTTCAAAGCATTTATTCCCAAGCTTTTCACGTAAGAAATAATATAAATTTGCCTTTCAAAAGTAATCTCCCTTCTCCGAATGATTTTGTCCTTGAATCAGCAATTCTTGATGCTTTAAATCAAAATTTCGATTGGGGAAAGGGACTAAATAGAATTTATTCAACCCTTGCAATGGATGCTTTATATCAGGATTCCAACCTAAATATGACCTTCGTTGACAATCATGACCAAGACCGTTTCTTCTCTGTAATTGGTGAAGATATGAATAAATATAAATTAGGAATTGGTTTTTTATTAACAACCCGTGGCGTTCCTCAATTATATTATGGTACTGAAAATCTGACCAAAAGTTTCAAAAATCCATCCGATGCCGAGGTTCGTAAAGACTTTGAAGGCGGTTGGGCGGATGATAAAGTCAATAAATTCTTAGCTTCAGGAAGAACTGAAAAAGAAAATGAGGCTTTTAATTTTGTTAAAAAATTAGCTAATTATCGTAAATCAAGTGAAGCATTAGCGACTGGAAAATTAACCCAATTTTTACCCATAGATGGTTTATACGTATATTTTAGACATACTTCTGACAAAACTGTGATGGTAATTATGAGCCAAAACAAAGAAGATAAAATCCTTGATACGACTCGATTTATGGAGAATATGAAAGATTACGTCAATGCAAAAAATGTAATGACTGATAGCGTGATTACAGATTTAAAAACATTAAAAATACCAGCAAATACTTTTACTATTTTAGAATTACACAAGTAGGTATGAGGTATGAATTATCTTAAAAAAAACATGATAACAACAAAAGCCTGCCTATTCGATCTCGATGGCGTAATTGTGGACACGGCCGTGTATCACTTCCAAGCTTGGAGAAGATTGGCAAATGAATTAGGATTTGATTTTACTGAACATCAAAATGAACAATTAAAGGGTATTTCCAGAATGGAATCCTTAGATTTAATTTTAAAATGGGGAAATGTAACCCTTTCAGAAGAAGAAAAAATTGAATGGGCAACCCGTAAAAATGCGTGGTATTTGGAATTGGTACAACAAATGACTCCCAATGAAGTTTTAAAAGGCGTTCCTGAGTTTTTGAGAAGTTTACGAGCCAACGGAATTAAAATTGCTTTGGGGTCGGCCAGTAAAAACTCCAGACTTATTCTCGAAAAAATTAAAATGATTGAATTTTTCGATGTGATTATTGATGGAAATGACCTTACTCGAGGTAAACCAGACCCTCAAGTATTTTTGTTGGGTGCAGAAGCAACAGGCTGTAAACCAGCAAATTGTGTTGTTTTTGAAGATGCACTTGCAGGCGTACAAGCTGGAAAAGCGGGTGGAATGAAAGTGATTGGCGTTGGAGATGCTAAAATTCTTCATGAAGCTGATTTTGTTATAAAAGGCTTTGAAGAAATGACAATTGAACGATTATTCTGAGAATAATACTATGGAACACATTAGCACAGCGAATTACCTTCAGGGTTTTTCAATTAATTTCGTAATGAAATTAGAAGCATTGCGTAACTTATTGTTTTATTCCAATAGTTTCCGAAGAAAAAGATAAATTTTTATTGTTAAACTAAGAATAGTCTTTTATTTTGCCATTAACCATCTTTTATAAAATATGAAAAACTATCTAAAACACGATGAATGGTGTATCATCGAAGAAGGATTTAATCGTGAATTCAACGAAATTACCGAGTCAATATGTTCCTTAGGAAATGGACGTATGGGACAACGAGGTAATTTTGAAGAAACTTTTACTGGAAAAACCCTTCAAGGAAATTATGTTGCTGGAATTTATTATCCCGACAAAACCCGTGTAGGTTGGTGGAAAAATGGCTATCCAGAATATTTTGCCAAAGTTTTAAATGCTGCTAATTGGATAGGTATAAAGATTGAAATTGAAGATGAAATTTTAGACTTAAATACTTGCGAAGTCTGTGATTTTCAGCGTGTTTTGAACATGAAAGAAGGTTATTTAGAACGTTCTTTTATTGCCACTTTATCCTCTGGAAAACAATTGAAAGTTAATTCAAAGCGGATTAATTCAATTGCGGATGATGAAGCTGGTGTAATTCGTTATTCAGTTACGCCCCTTAATTTTGATGGAAAAATCACCTTCACTCCTTTTATTGATGGCGATATTAAAAATAAGGATGCCAATTACGATGAAA
>JACMRQ010000425.1 GCA_014376355.1 Arcicella sp.
CAGCCTATTATTCAAGAACAACCTTTCACTTGGACTCGTGGGTATCACGTGGGCGGGAAATCGTTGCTTTGGGCGAGACAAACCCAGCGTTGGAGTGACTATGATTTTGAAGGACCAAAACGAGATGGTTTTGCTGTTGATTGGCCGATTCGATACGCTGATATTGCTCCGTGGTATAGCCATGTGGAAAAATTTGCGGGTATTTCTGGTAATAAGGATGGTTTACCAGAATTGCCAGATGGTGAATTTTTGAAGCCTTTCGAGTTAAGTTGTGCGGAAGAACATTTGAAAAAATCCCTTGCAAAAAATTATAATGGTAATCGTCATTTAATTCAAGGTCGAGCGGCTCACATTACTGACCCTAAACAAATTCATTTTGACCAAGGTCGAGGTCAGTGTCAGAACCGTAATTTATGTGTTCGGGGCTGTCCGTATGGTGGCTATTTTAGTAGCAATGCTTCTACTTTGCCTTGGGCTGCGAAAACGGGCAAAATGACACTCCGACCACATTCAGTCGTACATTCTATTATTTATGATGAGAAAAAAAGCAAAGCAACGGGCGTGAGAGTAATTGATGCCAATACGATGGAAATGACCGAGTATTACGCAAAAATTATTTTTGTAAATGCCTCCGCCATCAATTCAAACGCTATTTTACTCAATTCTACTTCCAATCATTTTCAACACGGTTTAGGAAATAATAATGGCTTAATGGGTAAATTTTTATCATGGCACAATTACCGTGGAAAAGCCAATGCGGAATACGACGGTTTGCAAAATAAAAAAACGGACGGAAAAAATCCGAGTAATGGCTATATTCCGAGGTTTAGAAATATTCATAAACAAGAAACCGATTTTTTAAGAGGATATGCTATTGGTATTGGCGGTGGGCGTGGTTATGGTTCAAGTCGAGATGGAATTGGCGAAGATTTAAAAAATTCCTTACTCAATCCACAATTAGGGAAATGGTATATGAGTGCATGGATGATGGGCGAATCTGTGCCAACTGAAGCGAATCATATTCGATTATCAACCGACCAAAAAGATAAATACGGAATTCCTCAAATTATCTTATCGGCAAAATGGACGGAAAATGATGATAAAATGGTTAAGGATTTTACCGAACAAATTACCGAAATGTTCACTTTGGCAGGTTTTACCAATGTGAAAGCCGTTGATTCTCACTCAAATCCAGGGTCGGATATTCATGAAATGGGCGGTATACGGATGGGAAAAGACCCGAAAACTTCTCTATTAAATGAATGGAATCAATTGCATGAATGTAAAAATGTTTTTGTAACCGATGGTGCTTCGATGACTTCAACAGGGACACAAAATCCGTCTTTAACCTACATGGCTTTAACAGCTCGGGCGGTTGATTATGCTGTGAAAGAAATAAAAAAAGGACATTTATAAGTAGCTTTCAGCATTTGGCTATCGGCTGGGCGACACTTGCTTTAAAATCAATCAGTTATTAGATTAAAAGTGCCAGTTGTAAAATATCGGTTACTTAAAAAAAATAAATATGAATCAGTCTCATCAAAAAATGCAAAAAATAATCACTCTACTTTTCTTTTCAATGCTTTTTTTTAAAGCCAACGCCGATGATGGTTATCGCCTTTGGTTGAAATATGATTTAATGAAAAACACTCCACAAAAAACTGAATATAAGCGATTTACGAACTTTATCGACAATCAGTTTGGGGAATCCGTGATCGTGAATACCGCCCAAAGTGAACTAAAAAACGGTCTTGCAGGAATGTTGGGTATTGCCTTACAAAGTTCTTCAAAAAAGGTTGGAGGTATCGTTTTGAAAAAAGATTTAACAATCCCTAAAGAAGGCTATAAAATTCAAAATGTTGGGGAAAATATCATCATTTCGGCACAGACCGATAAGGGTATTTTGTACGGTGTTTTTGATTTTCTCCGACAAGTTCAAACGGAAAGTTCAATTTCAACAGTCAATATTTCCAGTTCTCCCAAAATCCAATTACGGATGCTCAATCATTGGGACAATGTTTTAGGTACAATCGAGCGAGGTTATGCAGGTTCATCACTTTGGAAATGGTATGAATTACCTGAAAATATTGATCCACGTTATCTCGAATACGCCCGTGCAAATGCCTCTATTGGCATTAATTCAGTAGTTTTGAATAATGTAAATGCCAGTGCAAGATTCATGACGAAAGAATATTTAGTGAAGGTTAAAGCTCTTGCAGATGCGTTCAGACCTTACGGAATTCAAGTTTTTTTATCCGTAAATTTTGCTTCACCCAAGATATTGGGGAAACTCAAAACCTCCGACCCGCTCGACCCGCAAGTGAAAGAATGGTGGAATAACAAAGCCAAAGAAGTTTATAGTTTCATCCCAGATTTTGGCGGTTTTTTGGTGAAAGCCAATTCAGAAGGTGAACCTGGTCCTCAAGAATATGGTAGAACACACGCCGACGGGGCAAATATGTTGGCCGAAGCGGTAAAACCTTTTAACGGTTTGGTAATTTGGCGAGCATTTGTGTATGGTCCCGACCCAAAAGGCGATAGATTCAAAGAGGCATATAATGATTTTAAACCCTTGGATGGAACATTTGCAAAAAACGTTATTGTGCAAGTGAAAAATGGTCCGATTGACTTCATGCCACGTGAACCATTTCACCCACTTTTTGGCGCAATGCCTAAAACACCTTTAGCAATGGAATTTCAAATTACCCAAGAGTATTTAGGATTTACTACTAATTTAGTTTTCTTACCATCGCTATTTAAAGAAGTTTTGGATTCAGATACTTACGCCAACGGAAAAGGTTCAACGGTGGCGAAAGTAGTGGATGGTTCAGTTCATAATTACCCAATCACTGCCATTGCGGGTGTGGCAAATACGGGTTCAGACCGTAACTGGACGGGACATTTGATGTCGCAAGCTAATTGGTATGGTTATGGACGTTTGGCTTGGAATCATGAGATTTCATCAGAACAAATTGCTGATGAATGGATAAAAATGACGTTAACAAAAGACCCGAGTTCGCAAAAAATCATTAAAAATATTTTGTTAAAATCGAGAGAAACCTACGTGAATTTTACGAATCCGCTTGGTTTACATCACATCATGGGACAAAGTATTCATTTTGGTATGGAGCCATGGTTAGAAAGAAGTGCCAGACCTGATTGGACTGCCATTTATTACCACCGTGCGGATTCTCTCGGCATTGGTTTTGATAGAACCTCGAAAGGAAATAATGCTTTGGGTTTGTATGCGCAAGAAGTTCAAAATCAATGGAATAACCCTCAAAAAATGGATTTAAACTATTTATTGTGGTTTCATCACGTGGCTTGGAATCAAAAACTTTCAACTGGTAAAACCCTTTGGGATGAACTTTGCACCCGATATTATACGGGCGTAACGGAAGTTGAAAAAATGCAAAATGAGTGGAATCAAGTAAAACCAAACGTAGATGCTGAGATTTTTGAAGATGTAAAAGGTCGTTTAGCGGCACAACATCGTGAAGCGTTAAATTGGCGAGATGCTTGTGTTTTATACTTTCAAACGTATTCAAAACAGCCCATTCCTGCCCCTTTTAAAAAACCAGAAAGGACCTTGGAGGAAATGAAAAGAATAGTAGAAATTTATCAGTTGAAGTAAACCATCAGAATGTCTTTAACACAAAAGTCAAATAATAATTGACAACATACACACATAAATGAATACAAATAATGACTCAAATGGATTAAATTTATCGGTTGAAAATAATCCTATTTTTTCTAAAATCTTTTCTTTGGAAGGTAAAATTGCCTTAATTACAGGGGGCGGAAGTGGTATTGGTTTTGATATTGCCCAGTGCATGATTGCGGCGGGAGCAACCGTCATTATTACGGGTAGAAGGGAATTTGCTTTACAAGAATCCATCAAAACGTTGGGCAAAAATGCTCATTATATCGTTAATGACGTTACGGAACTTAAAAAATTAGAAGCCTTAGTGCATGAGATTGAAACGCAATATGGATACATTGATATTTTGGTAAATAATGCTGGAATAAATATGAAAAAACCTGCTTTAGACGTAACTGATGAAGATTTTGATTTAATAATTCATACCAATTTAAACGCTGTTTTTTCGCTTACACGTGCCTGTGCCAAACGCATGATTGAACGCAAAAGCGGTTCAATTCTAATGATTTCTTCGATGGCTGCCTACTATGGAATTGACCGAGTGGTTGCTTATGCTGCCTCAAAATCGGGTGTTGAAGGCATGGTGAAAGTATTGGCTTCTGAGTTCTCAAAACATAATGTTCGGGTCAATGCCATTGCTCCAGGATTTATTGAAACAAGTATGATGAAAAATGCCATGAGTTCCGACCCCGACCGAATGAACAAAGCCTTAAACCGCACCCCAATGGCAAAATTTGGGAAACCCGAAGATATTGGCTGGGCGGCCGTTTTTTTAGCTTCGGAAGCAGCAGCGTATGTAACAGGCGTATCATTACCCGTGGACGGGGGAAACTCAATTGGATTTTAAATCATGAAAAAACAACTATTTATTTCGCTATTCTCCGTGTTTTTTTTCCATAATCTTAGCAGTAGTCAAATTCGTTTGCCAAAACTGATTTCGAATAATATGGTCTTACAACGGAACCAACCCATTAAAATCTGGGGTTGGGCTTCTCCGAAGGAAAAAATTACGCTCATCTTTAATAGAAAAAGCTTTAAAACCACCACAGTTGAAAGTGGAAAATGGGAAATAATGCTTCCTGCTCAGTCAGCAGGAATTGGCTTCGAAATGGTTTTAAAAGGAAAAAA
>JACMRQ010000426.1 GCA_014376355.1 Arcicella sp.
CTTTTGGTTCACGGCTTGGATGGATGCAGGTTGCCCAAATTTGTCTGATTTACTGGTAATTAGCGATGAGGACAAAAATAAATTAAAGTCCGAAAAGAAAATTTGGAAAAATAATGAGTTGATAAAAAATGGACTTTTACAGGCTCGCAAAGGTAAGATTGAGGAGTAAAAGATTGTCAGAAAGGGACTCGTTCAAAATTATTTTTGAAATCCGATACATGGGGTCAGTTTTGAGAAACTGACACTACGTATCGGATTATACAATAAAAACTATCTTAATCTCACTTTCGCAAAATCTGCATAAACACATCTTCCAACATCCCTGCCATATTTATTTTTATTTTGTAATTGCTTGTATCTAATCCTTTTGCATTATATTTTGAAATCCAAATTTCTTTAAATCCTAATTTTTCGGCTTCTGTAATTCTTTGTTCAATGCGGTTTACGGCTCTGATTTCTCCGCCCAGTCCAACTTCTGCGGCAAAACATACAGAGGAGGGAATACTCAAATCTTCGTAGGAAGAAACAATTGAAGCACACACTGCCAAATCAATGGCAGGATCTTCCACTTTTAAGCCACCCGCAATATTCAAAAATACATCTTGATTACCTAATCGGAAACCGCCTCTTTTTTCCAAAACCGCTAATAACATATTCAAACGTTTGGCATCAAAACCTGTTGAACTTCGTTGGGGCGTTCCATAAGTTGCAATTGAAACCAACGACTGGGTTTCAATCAAGAGAGGACGATTTCCTTCTAACATTGCCCCGATGGTAATGCCCGAAAAATCTTCATCTCTTTGTGAAATTAAAATTTCAGAAGGGTTAGAAACTTCTCGTAAACCAGTGTTTAACATTTCGTAAATGCCTAATTCTGAGGTGCTGCCGAAACGATTTTTGGTAGTTCTTAGAATTCTATACGCCAAATGGCGATCGCCTTCAAACTGTAAAACTGTATCCACCATATGTTCCAAAACCTTGGGACCTGCCAATGAACCGTCCTTTGTAATATGTCCAATCATGAAAACTGGCGTCCCAGATTCTTTAGCAAATTTCATTAATTCAGCCGCACATTCTTTTACTTGCGATACACTTCCAGCCCCCGATTCCACGAAATTAGATTGCAGTGTTTGAATAGAATCAATAATTAAAATATCAGGTTCAAACGTTTCAATTTGTTTGAAAATATTTTGCGTTTGGGTTTCTGTAAGGATAAAACAATTCTTACTTTGATTCTCTAAACGTTCAGCTCGCATTTTAATTTGCTGTTCGGATTCTTCACCAGAAACGTATAAAACCTTCAAATTATCAAGCATTAAAGCAATTTGAAGCATCAAAGTTGATTTCCCAATCCCAGGTTCTCCTCCAATTAAAACCATTGAACCCAATACAATTCCACCACCCAAAACTCGGTTTAGTTCCGCATCTTTAGTTAGAATTCGAGGTTGTTCTTCAAAATTAATTTCATGAATTGCACGAGGTTTTGAAGCTACTTTTAGGGAAGTCGAAACTTTCCAAGAGCCTTTGGTAGGTTCTTCTTTTTGAACAACCTCCTCTACGTAGGTATTCCATTCGCCACATGACGGACATTTACCCAACCATTTGGGAGCCTGATGTCCACAACTTTGACAGAAAAATGATGTTTTTACTTTAGCCATGTACGAAATTATACCAAAAAATCCAGTAAATAGATACAATCAAGTAGCCAAATCACGTTATCTTGCCAACACATAAAAAAGGTGTACCTCAAACTCTTTAAAACAGAAAAGATATATCTTGGTTTCACAAAACAACAAATGCCATGAACAAAAAACTATTTATCCTTTTTTTCGTATTAATTTTTGCAAAAGCAAATGTATCACTCGCCCAATTTTCCTTAGGAATTCGAGGTGGAGTCAATTTTTCAACTTTGAAAACCGATTTTAAATCACAATCATTCTCAGATAATTTACAGCAAAGTTTAGACACAAAGACGGGATATGTTGGAGGTGTCTATGCAAGGATTGGGAGCAAATTTTTTATCCAACCTGAATTAATTTTTTCGGCGAAGGGCGGTAGTATTAATATCTTAAAAAATGGTTCATCTCAAACTGTAGCAATTGATTATACAAATATTGATGTTCCCTTATTAGTAGGTGTTAAATTTGGCCCTTTACGCCTCAATGCAGGACCAATGGCCTCTTTCACTGTTTCGAGTAAAGGATTAGATGAAGCGATAAAAACCTATTCGAGTAATTTAGGGGAGTCCTTTAAAAATGCCTCCTATGGTTATCAAGCAGGTGGAGGCTTAGATATTGGTGCATTATCTGTTGATTTGCGTTATGAAGGAAGTCTTTCGGAAGTAGCAGGATTGAATACAGCCAATATTAATTTCTCCCAAAAAGCCAATCTTTGGCAATTGACTTTGGGTTTGAGAATTTTGTAGAAAACGTTCATAGAGTTCACAGTAGATTGCTAAAGGATTTTTCATGATATTCCCTTAACTATGTCCTCTGAACTCTTAAGTTTCTCCTCTTTTTTAATATCTCTCAAACTCTTCAAATATAAATTCTCTACTCTATCTCTCGCCCAAGGGGTTTTTCTAAGAAAGCTCAAACTTGATTTTATACTTGGATCAACGTTGAAACATCTTATTTCAATTCGAGTTCCCAAATTTTCCCAACCATAATAGTTAACTAAATGTTCTAAAATGGTTGCTAATGTCAGTCCGTGGAGAGGATTATTTGCTTGTTTTTCCATTGTTTCTCTTTATAATTTGAATTCAAAGTTACGATGCCTAATTTTGTAAATCATAATTGTACGATACAAAACTGAATGCAAAATCCACATCAACAAGTTTATTTTCCTAATCTCAACGGAGTACGTTTTATCGCTGCCTTTTCTGTATTAATTCATCATACCGAACAAATTAAATATTTGATGGGTTTAGAGAATATCTATGGCAATTATTTTATCAAAAATTTAGGTAAATTAGGTGTAGGATTATTTTTCGTTTTGAGTGGTTTTTTGATTACCTATTTATTGTTGAGTGAAAAAAAACGCCGAGGTGATATTTCAACCAAAGCCTTTTATATCCGCAGAATCCTCCGAATTTGGCCCCTTTATTTTATCATTGTCATTTTAGGTTTTTTTGTTTTTCCAGTTATCCCAATTTTCAACGAGCCACTGAGAAATCAATACTATTTTGATGCAGATTTTTTCAAAAGATTGCCCTTCTTCTTACTTTTTTTGCCTAATCTTGGATTTGTATTTTTTCGAGCACCTTACTTATGCTCTCAAACGTGGTCAGTTGGGATAGAAGAACAATTTTACGCCATCTGGCCTTGGATAATTAAAAGTAAAAATCCCGTAAAAACATTTTTTAAATTACTTAGCATTTTTCTTATTGTTTTAGGGTTAGGATGGCTTTATATCTTCAAAATTAGTGATTTGTCGGAAATTACAAAAAATAAAATTCAAGAAGGAGGAGTATTGTTTTTTAGCCAATTTAGAATATTAACAATGGTAATCGGAGGGATGGGGGCTTACTTAATTTTTGCGAAGAAGGAGAAATTCTTAACTGTTTTATTCAGAAGAGACGTTCAAATAATTGTGTATTCGACCTTGACTTTAATGTTAGCAACTGGTTTTCATATGCCCGGGTTTAACATGGAATTCTACGGTATTTTCTTTTGTTTTTTTATTCTTAACGTTTCTCAAAATCCTAAATCAATCATTTATTTGGAACAAAAAATTATTCATTACTTTGGTAAAATTTCTTATGGAATATATATTTATCATCCCGCAGTTATTGTAGCATGTGTTAATTCAATTCATTATTTTCTGGGTAAAAATGTAAGCACGACTACTTTTAATTTACTGTTATACCCATCGGCATTTTTATTAACAATCATTGTCTGCGAATTATCTTTTCGATATATCGAAACACCTTTACTGAAATTTAAAGATAGATTCAATCGATAAAAAATGGTATAGAAATTTAATTTCCATATTTTGATAAGATAAGTAATGTTTAAACTTAGTATTGGATTAATAAACTGATAATGAAGTTAAACCTTCAAGGATATCTTACGTTTATGAGCAAAGATATGAGTTTGAAAATTATTGGAATGAGTTTATTAGAGTAAAGGATATTCCCAAAATTTTTGAGTAACATATCATTCAAAATCAATTAGATACTTCTATTTAGACATTTGTAAGATTCGCAACTTACCTTAATAATTAAGATGCTGAAAGACACACAACGATAACTTAATATTTTTTTAATTTTATCGAATTTTGAAATAATTAAAAAATAGAAATCCCCGAAATGTGCCAAATTAAGGCATGTTCGGGGATTTTTTCATTGCAATTAAAATTTCCTGCAATTTTTAACTTAAGAATTAATAACCAGGATTTTGGATTAGTTTATTATTTCGATTTATCTCGTCCCGACTAATCGGCAAGAAATATATTTTATCATCCCAAGTCCGGTTTTCTTTCCCAGGGTCGATTTTACCCACAGAGTAATTATAATCGTAGTTAGTAGGGTCATATTTATAAATTGCTACAGTTTTACCCGCTTTTAATGTTCCTTTTATGTTGATAATACTCGCTTTACGTCCAAGCGTTGTTGGAGCAATCATCCAACGACGTGCATCATGGTAACGTTGTTCTTCAAAAACCATTTCAACTCGACGTTCATTGCGATAACGCTGACGAAGAGCATCACCTGTTTCGGTAGCGGCAGGCATACCCGCACGGAAACGGATTTGATTTAACCATTTTTTCGCTTCAGCATCTTCCCCTAATTCAATGCAAGCTTCTACGTAATTGAAAACTGATTCAGTGTAGCGTAAAAACGGCCAAGGAATTTGTTGCCATGAGTTTTGGTCAACTAAGTTTGGATTTGGATCTGTAAATTTGCGCATATAATAACCTGTATAACTACCATTCCAGTCTTCAATGCTACTTTTACGAGTATCCAAACCGAATTGGACTTTTTTAACTCCTCCCGATATTATTTCATATTCTCCCGTTTGAATTTGATTGGCTGGATCAAGCGGAGCAGCACTTGCAGAGCGTGGTTTCCAAGGTGAACCTTCATATAAAATAGTTGATTTTAGACGTGGATCACGATTGTCGTAGGGTTTGCTTGCATGGTCGGGCTTGTTCCAGTCAAATTTTGAGCCATCCATCATTTCGTAATCATCAATCAATTCTTGAATTGGTGTATTTCCTGCCCAGTTGTTGTAGCCATTTGGTCCGTTGAAAAGTCCAATACGTCCACCATCTTCATTTTTAGTTTGGATAAAATATCTTCCAAAAATAATTTCGTTCTGTCCACCATTTTTTGCCAACGACTGGTTTACATAGTTTGTTGCTGCTTGATCGGCTGTAACGGGAGCAGAAAGACCTAATAGGAAACCAAATCCTGGAACATCCAAAACTGCTTTTGCAGCAGCTTTAGCTTTTTGCCAACGCTCAGTACGACTACCACTTACAAGTCCTAAAAGTTCTGGTTTTGTTGCTGTAGCCATTGCTTTAGATTTTGCTTTTGCGGTAGGCACGTCATACAAATCGCTTGCTGCATAAATTAACATACGTGATTTTAATGCTAAGGCAGAGGCTTTGGTTGCCCGACCTTTTTGTAAAGATTTACCATCAAGTAGAACAGCAGCTTCATCGAGGTCTTTTACAATAAAATTAAGACACTCTTCATAGGTATTGCGAGCTGATAAGAAATCGCTGTCAGTTAAAGCAAATGCTTTATCAACGATAGGGACACCACCATAGTAACGAACTAATTGATGATAATAATAGGCTCGCATAAATTTAGCTTCTCCAATTAAACGCTCAACGATATTGTTGGTATTTGGAAATTGTGGTTTAGCTAAATTTTGTAAAGCAAGATTACATGCTCTGATTCTTGAATACATATTTGGCCAGCTTATAGTACCGTTAATCCAACCTGGATCAGCGGGGTTGCTTCTTCCTTCTGTAACCGTTGTTATGCCTCTTCCAGGGTGTGTAAAAATGGTTTCATCGGTTAAGGATGCTAACATCTGTTCATTAAAACCCCCAACTCCTAAACCTCCGTACAATTCGCTAACAAAAGCCTCGGCTAAAGAAGCATCGCTCCAAACCACATTTTCAGACAATTGGTCGAGCGGTTTAGTATCTACAAAGTTATCATTACAACTTACCGTAAAAAACGAAGCCATAATAAGTGATAAGGTTATTTTTTTATATTGTTTCATTTGTTTATTTTTCAAAATTTAACATTTAAACCTAAATTAAGCACTCTTGATTGAGGATAATATTGTCCAGTACTGCTTGAACTTTCTGGATCAAATACTTTCAATTTATCAATCGTAAATAAGTTAATACCGCTTGCGTAAATTCTCATACTACTAAAACCCACTTTTTTGCCAATGGCTGCTGGTAGGCTATACCCCAACTCAAAGTTTTTCAACCGTATATAGTCTGAACTTCTTAGCCAATATGTATTACCACCAGAATAATATTGATCCGAACGATTAGCAATACGAGGATCAGTATCACTTGGATTATCTATAGTCCAACGTTTTTGGTAAATATCAAGCAAATAATTACCAATATTGCCCATTTCGCCTGCACTCACATATTGCATGGCTCCTGCTGCTCCCTGAATCAAGATAGTCAAGTCAAAGTTTTTGTATTGTCCTCCAAGATTCATACCCCCTTGAAACAATGGGAGTTGAGTAAAATCATTTCTTACTTGATCATCAGGGGTAATTTTCCCATCGCCGTTATAATCTTTATATTTCATATCGCCAGGTCTTAATTGTTTTACAACCGCCGAATAATCAAGTGTGTTGGCATCAATGGAAGCTTGGTCTTTAAACACACCATCGTAAAGATAAGCCACGTACGTATTCATGGGACGACCAGTGCTTCTTTGCCAGTCGGGTGTTCCTGGAGCTTCATCCCAAAATTCAATCTTATTTTTAGCATAACCACCATTTACACTTACATTATATTTTAAACCACCGATTTCATTGCGGTAGCCCAAGGTAAAATCAAATCCTTTGTTTGAAACTTCACCAATGTTCTGTGCAGGAAGTGAAATTCCAGTTGATTGAGGGACAGAGGCATTTTTGAACCAAAGAATTTTTGAACGATTATTAGAAAAATAGTCAAATTCAAAACTTAATTTTCCATTAAATAACTGCCCTTCTAAACCAACATTGGAGTTTGTTGCAACTTCCCAAGTGATACTCTCATTTGGTAAACGAGTTTCATACAAAGTTTTTTGCTCGGCATCGCCTAAAATATAACTACGGAATCCATAAGTTGAAAGGTATTGATAAGTAGCAGCAGTGCCTGAGTTAGGAAGATTCACTTGGTCATTACCTAATTGTCCCCATGAGCCTCTCAGTTTCAAAAAGCTAATCACAGGAAGTTCTTTCATGAAGTTCTCTTCTGATATTACCCATCCTGCCATTACACCAGGAAAGAATCCGTAGCGAGTTGCCTTCGGGAATCTATCAGAACCATCATATCTCCACAAAAACTCAGCAAGATATTTTTCTTTGTAGTTATAAGCCACACGACCGAAATAATTGATACGTGCAGTTTCAAAACCTCCACCACCATTATTTCTTTCTAAATCACCGCCAGCAAACATTTGGTCGAGTGCTGGTGAGACAAAGTAGCGTCTGTAAGCATTAAAGTTATCTCCGTTAATGGTTTCTCTATTAGTTCCTGCCAAAACTGTAACATTATGATTATTGGCAAATTTACGTTCGTAAGACAATACACCACCCAGTAATACATTAAGTTGGTCATCGTAGCTTTGGGTTAAATTTGGTTCAGCGGGTCCTCGCTTACTTGCAACTAAATTAGGCGTTGTACCATTAGCTTCAAAACCAGCACCTTGTTGGTATAAAGTCCATGGAATTTGCCAAAGTTTTCTTGATCCTATTCTTTTATCTATGGCTGCTGTTCCTGTAAATTTCAAGCCTTCAACCCCCGGAATTTTTATATTGAGTGATCCATTGGTTTGAATATAATCTTGCTTTTGACGATCATAACCTGATAAATCAGTAGTGATTACGACTGGATTCTCCCCGTTTTCAATATCAGGCCCAGGAAGACCGTTGGGCCAATAAGCTTGTTGCTGAGGTTTTCCTCTCATTTGCATTCTAAAAATTGCCGCTGCCGAACGAGTCGGATAATTACGTACTTCTTCACGAACCAATAAGCCCACATTCACGTCAATATATTTATTGATTTTTGCGTCTAAATTCAGACGAATATCATATTGTTGATAAGCTGTAGCGGATTTTTTGTAAAAGCCATCTTGATTTTGATACCCTAACGATGCCAAATATTTAATAGATTCAGTACCACCTGAAATTTGCAAATTATGCTGAGTTTGGGGAGACCATGTTTTCAAGGTAGAGGCATACCAGTCTGTATTTGGATGCAACCAAGGATCAGAGCCATCATCATATTGTTGGATATCCTTTGGCGAATAAGGTGCTTTTCTGATTGAACCATCTGGACGAGTGAAAGACCCCGTTGATTTGTATGCTGCGTTAGCCCCAGCCCATTCATTTACTGGTAAACCATAAATATCAAGGTCATTAAGCATACTTACATACTGTGAAGCATTCGTCAATTTAGGAACTACTGTTGGTTGTGAAAACCCTTGATTTGCCGAATATGAAAACACGGGCTTTCCCGTTTTTCCACGCTTAGTTGTAATCAAAATTACCCCATTTGCTGCACGTGAACCGTAAATTGCCGCCGAAGCATCTTTTAAAACGGATACACTTTCTATGTCATTTGGATTAATACGGTCAAGGCCACCCGCACGATTTGGAATACCGTCAACTACTATGAGTGCGTCACCATTATTAAGTGTATTGGAGCCACGGATACGAATGGCTGAACCATCAGCTCCTGGTTCGCCACTCCTATTAACTGCTACTACTCCAGCCATACGACCAGCAATCGAATTACTAAGATTTGTAGTCGGAGATTTAATTAAATCACTTCCTTTTACCGAAACAACAGATCCTGAAACAGTTGCTTTTTTCTGCACACCATAACCCACTACAACTACTTCTCCCAAAGCCTTACTGTCGAGTTTCATACCGACATTAAGCGTTGATTGATTCCCAACTGCGATTTCTTTGGGTTCATAACCAACTATAGTAAATATTAAAACTGCTTTACTATCGGAAGCAGTAAGGGAATAACCTCCGTTTGAATCAGTAGTTGTTCCTTTTTGAGTTCCTTTGATAATGATACTTACACCAGGTAGTGTTTCATCCTTTTCTGAATCGGTAACTTTTCCAGAAATCTTTATTTCAAGATTCTTCCCTAGATTGGATTGAGCCATTACTCTGGGAACAGACAAAGCCCAAGCCACTCCAACTAATAGTGCGACAAAGAGCCGTAACGTAAATTTTTTCATACAAGAATGTTGTTAAGATTGAAAGTATTTATGGTTAAAAAAGTATTAATTAAATTTTAATGTGAATTTGGGAGTATGTATATACGCTGAAGGATAATTAATACGAAGTGCTTAAATAAGTTAAATTAGCCTATTACTGATGGCGTGACTTATTTTAATCCGTTTATTATCAATGACCTATGAGTTGATTCATGCCATAAGTAAATAAGTTTAAGCATTTATCATTACGTTTTTTTGAAATTATAAGAATACCAATGACCTCTATTTGGCTCCCCACAAAAACATAACCTAAAAAATAGCCTAAAATAAGGTAATGGCATATCTTAAGAACAAAAAACTAAGACACTACACCTTAAAAATAATGGTGGATTGCAAATACTAGAAGTAAAGAATTCTTGCTGTGCGTGGCATCTAAAATATTAATTTTGAACTATTTATTCTCAAAAAAGTAATACAAAACTAATTAATTTAGTGTTTCTATATTATTCAAATTGTTGCATTATCAAATCAAATTGTTGCATTTTAATAATCGAAACAGGCTGAACGCCTAAAAAGATACAAGTTTATTAGAATTAAGCACTTTAGGGAGTCACTTAAATGTAGGATAATCGAGAGTTGTGACCAGCGACAAGCAATAAATGCAGATGTGATGTTTAAGTAGTATTCTTCGTGAAGAACTTGCCTTTCAAAAGAAAGAAAAGGAAGAATTATCATCACAACTTAATGCACTGATAAAAACTGATGCCTACAAATTATCCGATACACAACTGCATAATATCTTCATGCAGTTGCCTGTTGTTGATTGTATACTTCGGGGATTTAAACATATATTTCATCTGGCCAACGATACATATATGCAGCTTATCGGTCATAAAGATTGTATTGGTAAGCCCATCAGAGAAGTATTGCCTGGATTGAAGGGGCAAAGATTCTCAGAACTTTTAGATGAAATTTATGAAACAAGGAAACCATTTATTGCGAATGAAACGCTTGTAAAATTTGATAAAGGTAACGGAGCGTTTGAAGAAAAATATTTTAATTTTGTTTATCAGCCATCTTACGATATAAATGGAAGTTGAGATTTGCGGTTATCAACTACTTTTCTCATTTTTTGTAAAGATGTATTTAAAAAAAACTAATTAGAAAAGTTACTTTCATTGGCGGCTTTTTCTACAATTCCCAAATCATTAATGCCTTTAAAACCGCTAAAGCCACAAGAAATTCGTGTTTCTGCATCTAATTGAATGGGCTGCCCACCTTCCCAACCCATCAAGTCGGGTAATTCTATACCAAAATCCTTGTAATTTAATTTATCTGTAAACACCAACCGTTCGTATTCTCCTGTTTTATAGCCAGTTATCCAAACTTGAGATGCTTTGCGATAAGCAACGTCATAAAACCCTCGACCTCTCACTTTATCAGATCCCCAAATTTTTCCGTAAATATTTCCAGTGTTATCAATAATGCAAATAGCCACATTTCCATTCGAAATATTCCAGTTTTCTGGACTGTTTTCATACGTTGGTATTTGTACCGTAATGTTTTCGAACATCTTATTAATTACTTTTTGCAGGTTTTCAGTAGTCATGTTAATATATTAAGATTGTTTATTTTATGAATATTTTTTAATTTACCTTTATTAAGTTTATGAGTTTTGAAGAAATCTATCAGTCAATTGAAACTGTCTGTTTTCCACCTTTCAAAATAATGTTTTTCCCATTCCAGATAAAACGCCCAGTAATATTTTCGGGTAAAGAAACTACTCCTTCAATTCCCACTTTTCCTTTTCTTTTTAAACTTACTGCTATTTCTCCTTTGGGATGCGGCATTTTTCCTCCCACATTATCCAAAATACCCAATGATGGCTGTATAAGCACTTCTTCAAAACCTGGAGCATCGGGCATGATACCACAAATTGTTGCTAAAAAATCATAATTTGGGGATGCCGACCAAGCATGACAATCGGAACGAGTTGGCTCTTCTTTTTCTGCAAAAGTGGTTAAACCCATATTTATCATATCTCGCCATGGTTGTAAAGTGCCATAGTAACGCTCGCCCATTCCTACTTTTTTGAGGGCTTGGGTTAAATAAAATTTGAAATAAAAAGTTGCTTGAATTAGTGAATTATCGTTTAATATCTTCTCCATAATTGCTTTTTCATTCGCTTTTGGAACACTATTTGAAAGTAAGGCAAAAATATTAGCATGCTGACTGAAAACTTTTTTATCTGGTGTATCAGAAACCTCTCCTTTCTCAGCGTCGTAACATAATTGATAAGTTGATTTTGAAACTAAATCCGCCAATGTTTTGTAATAAATTGCCTTATCTTTTTGTCCGTAAGTTTCAAACATTGCCGCCGCCTGTCGTAATGTGTAAGCATATTGAAATGAAATAATAGACGAATTTCCACTCGTTACCCCTGCTGGTACACCACCAATGTCAGACTTTGCATCCCATTGCCAAGGTTTTGCCCAATCCACGAAAGGCCACCAATTGATTGGGCCTAACATGTTTTTCTGTGAATCCATCTTTCTTTCATACCACGACAAAACTTTCTCAATATTTGGTAAAAACGATTGTACAAATTTATCGTCTTTACGGTGCATCCAATAATCATAAGTCATTGATACCCAAAATAATGAAAAAGTAGGAATGATTTGTATTGTATTTGAAGGATATCGACTTTGCGAAAGTCCTTCTGAAATTACAGAATTATCAAAATCCATTAAAGCCTTCCGCATTAGGCGGTCGTCACCAGAAACGTACAACGAAATGAGAGACTGAATTCTGGTATCGCCCGTGTATTGGAGTTGCTCATAATAAGGACAATCAAAGTAATTTTCTCCTCCGCAGAGTCGAGCCGTTTGCCAGCCAACTTTCCAAATATTATCCATGGATTGGTCGTCTTTACTCGAAAATGAGGCTTTTTCAACGAATGGATAACCCGTTTTTAGACCGTAAAAAGAATTAATAGTTAGCGGTTCTGATCTTGTTTCAATTTCTAATTCTATATAACGGAAGGTTCTAAACCACAGTGGCTTAAAAGTTATTTTATCTGATCCATTGGGTCTGAAAATATCTTGATTCCCAATAATTTTACGTCCTGATATTTCATTACGATTACCTTTTTGTCTCTTGTCATTTATCAAGGCTTCGGCGTAAGTAAACTGAATCGAA
>JACMRQ010000427.1 GCA_014376355.1 Arcicella sp.
GTGTGCAAAAAAGCTGCAAACTGCGTTTTCGACAGCCCCATTTCTTTTACGTAATCAAGGACAATTTTTATTAATAATTCTTTATTCAGTTGATCAGTATCGTCTTGGTGAAAACTTAGAAAAGCGTGAAATACTGGCTTCTTTACTTTACTATTTAATTTTGACTGTTCTTGGAAATCTTCAATTATTTCCAATGGATTGAGTGTTCCCAAATTACTACAAAGTACCATAGAATTATCCTTTCGTTCCTGCGAATCTCTGGCTCTGACATTATATTCAACGGCACTTTTAAACGATGCTCCCGCTGGATTAATCTTTCCTATCATGGTAGCTTTTTACATAATTATTCTTTAAATCTGTCATAAATTTTACAAGCGTATTCAGGTCTCCTTCAACTTTCAAATTATTACCCAAATGAATCTGGTGCGTAATCTGATTTAGGTTTCTGGCAATACCAATTAAGGACTTTATTACCAACAAATCAGCCTCTGAAAAGCGAGTTATGGTTACTCCCGTGATAATTAATTCTCTAATGACCTCCGATATTGTATTACCAGATGCCAATACCAATTCCTTCAATCTAACGTGTTCTTTCTCCAACAATTTCACTCGAATGGATTTATGATATTTATCATTTTCATTTTTCTTAGGTGCTGCCATGTTCAATAAAAATTTGATGATATTTATATTTTTAATAAATATTATATTCAGTTATTTTTTAAAAATGTGAACTTGTGAGCCGTTATTGTGATAACAATAACACCGCTTGCCTATTTAGAAAGTTTTATATCTTATTACTTTGTGGAGTAAAATGCCTTCAAAAATTATTTTTTCAACTGAAATAGAACTCATTGTAACATCTTAATAACAAGTTAATAATAAGCTAGTAATATCTTAGTAACAAATTAATAATAAGTTAGTAACAACTTAGTAATAACATAGTAATAAGTTAGTAAAGTATTAAATATTCAATAAATTTATAAATAATATAAATTAAAACAACTATTTTTGAAAGATATTTGATAATAGTGATGGAAAAAGAAGACATAGTTTTAGCTTTTGAGCATTTTACTCGGAATAGATATTTTAAACTATTCGATTATTATCAAGCCTGGTTTGTGGATAAAGAATTTCTATCTGTGGAGATTTCTCGAAAAATAAAAACTGATTTGGGAATTCAAATAAGCCAGTCTTCAATACACTATATCAGAAGTAAAATTATGCCTAAACGTTTAGCTGAAAAGGTAAAACAAGTATCCAATGTAAAATCAAATAAAGAGATTGAAATTGAATCAAATGTTCATAATAATTTCAAATTTAAAGAACCACAAAGTATTGACCATAATCAAGAAATCGTAACGTTTAGAAAAAGAAAAATATGAAACAAATTAATTTTATTATGCAAAATAAAGGAGGCGTTGGTAAATCTATGCTCACGTATTTATTGGCTTTAAATCATCAAAAATCAAGCATTGATAAAGAGGAGAATATTAATAAAATACTATTTTCAGATGGGGACATTTTGAATCTTACTACGGACAGGCAATGTAAGTTTTTGACCATTGCCCACGTGAATTTAATGGATAAAAACCAAAAATTTCAGCGGGATAAATTGTTACGTTCGTTAGAATATTTTTCAAAAGTAGAAGCTGAAATAATTTACATTGACTTTGGGGCTTCTGAGAGTGGACAATTCCCCGCCCTTGTTGCTTTGGACTATTCAAGCGATTTGATTTATGATTTTGCCCAAAATTATGAGTTGGAAATTATCGTCAATGTAGTGGTGGCAGGCGGTACATCTTTTCTTCCGTGTACTGATTATTTGAAAAACGTTATGAAGGCATTAGACCATAAAATCCGAATTAAGGTTTGGGTAAACGATTGGACGTTTAAAAATGATGCTCCTGATACAATGATAGAATTACAGAAATTTTGTCACAAGGAAAGTATCTCGGTAAGTCATTTTGGAAATTTTGACACAGATACTTCCGTCGGTTCTGAAATACTGAATAAAGTCAAAATGGGGTGTAGTTTTACTGAATACGATTTCATTCATAAAATGACACTCCGCAAAGAACTGGATAGGCTATGAAAAATGCAATAAACAGTCTATCAAAAGAAGAAATACTCAGAATTCGTGGAGCTTACACGGCAAAATATGGTATCGTTCCCGATGATTCTTTGACTTGTTTACTGTGTGAATTATCAGAGGTTTCCGCAAAAATTGACCAATCTGTTCGACCTTACCAAATGAATAGTTTCTGGACAGCATTCGCTTTTGGTTTGGGAAAATACGGGATGGCACTAATTATATTTTGCTGTATAGTCTTACTTTTTATGTATCGAAATTACTATGGTAGTATTGAGCAAAAAGAGAAATTTGACAGCGTAAACCAAACTTTAAATAAATACCATAATATCGCCGATTTTGAGGATTTTATCAAGGATTCAAAAAGAGTAATCAATCCAACAGGACTGCCACTGGGAACTTATCTAACCTTTACAGTCTCAAAAACGGTAAAAAATGGGTTCAGTTCTTCTACGCAAGGGATTCTTAAATCTGATAGTATAGTTTATGTGCCACTTTATTTTAGTCCAGAAAGTGAGGGGCATTGACACTTGTCAATTTCTTTTCTGAAGCATTCCAATAATGAGTAACAGAATCATTATCACGAAAAATTTAGCGTTGGGTGAGAAGTGAGTGTTCAACGATTTTTCAATGAGCATTCTGTGAGTAAAAGGAAAAGTAAACAAAATGGCAACCGCACAAACAAGAGCAATTTTAGGATTGTGAAATATAAAAAACTGGTCATACCCATAAGCCAAAAAGCCAATAGAAACCATGAATTTGATAATATCCGACCCTGTTATTTGCATGAATTTTGCCCGGTAAACTCTATGACAAATATAATTGTTTTATTAATAATTTTACTATAAAATTATTATATTTTATAAATTACTAAGTTATTACCTCTCTTTTTAAAACTACCTATTTTAAAGCTCATTTTAAACAAGTTATTTTAATTTGGTAATCATTTTTAGGTATTTTGTCCTTTAATTAGGTTATTTAATTTATAATATTTATAAATTACAAGTAAATTTGTCTTAAATCTCATCAAATTTATGACACTATACATCTTAAGTTTCATTTCTTGGACTTCGTTGATTGGCCAGTTTTTTCTGGTAATTCTTTATACGTTGGCTGTTATGTTTTATAAATTTAATAAATCATCTCAGCAGGGTGAGAGCGAAGAATTAAACCCGTTTAACACCATCGAATCGGTTGAATACTTTTCTGATGAGATAATTAACACTCAGCCAAAGAAAGATTCCGATTTTGAAAATTTTGATGATTATTCTGCATTTTCCAACGGAAAGAATATTGAGGTAAATGATTCAAAATTAGTGGATGAAAGTTTTGAAAATGAGCCTGAATATTCTGACCAAAACCCTAAAATCATTGAAGAAATAGACCCCACAGAAATCATTGAAAATTCGGACGAAGGTTATGTCCACACAAATACAACGCCAACTGCAACAGTTGAAGAAGAAGATTTTGAACAAAGAACTTTTAGTTTACAACAGGAGCAAGAAAACAGCATTACAATGGTGGATGAAGAAGATATCAAACGTGTATTTCAATCGAACGACTGGACGGTTCGCCATCAAAAAACCAATCATTAACATTTTTTCCCATGAAAAAGCAAACGCTCACTTTTACCCTTATTCTCATTGGCATGGTTGCCTTTGGCATTTATGCTCAAACGGGCAATTCTGACCCTTCGGCTGGTATTGCAAAAGCAACCGACTTGGTGAATAATTTTTACACAAAACTTGTCGATCTTATTTATGCTGTGGCGGGTTGTTTGGCAATTTATGGCTCTTTTCGAGTATTTTCTAAGTGGCAACACGGCGATCAAGATACGGGAAAAGCCGCTATGGCATGGTTTGGAGCGGCTTTATTCTTAATTGTATCGGCTACGGTTCTTAAATCATTCTTCTCGGCTTTGGGATAATATGAGAAAGTTTGAGATAAATCGTGGAGCAAATGCTTCTCTCGAATTTAAGGGCTTAAAAGGACAACATTTGCTTTATTGTGCCATTTTTATCATCGTGGATTTCTTATCCATTTTAATTATTTATATCATCGGTATTCCCATTATTCTGTGGATTATTTACAGCTTAACCTCCATGATTGGCGGCATTGCTTACTTCATTTATCGGAATAAAAAATACGGTAGCAAAGGACTGATTGATGTAAAAATGAGAGAATTAAGTCCAACTATTATCGAAAAATAAACTGAATCAAAATGTCCAAATTCTCAGAACTTCATCCCTACGAAATATTGGAAGATGGTTTACAACTATCGCACAATGGAGATATTTCCTATACTTACGAGTTGAAGTTGCCGCCCGTATATTCACTGAGAGACAACGATTTTGACAGTTTGATTGATTTATGGACTCGTGCATTAAGTATGTTACCCGCAGGTTATGTAATTCAAAAAATGGATTGGTTTTATCTGGCGAAATATTCACGGAGTGAAGCCAAAGGCAGTAGCGAACTCTTAGCAATTTCAACCGACATGATGTTTTATAATCGTCCTTTTTTGAATCACAAATGCTTTCTTACGATTACCAAAGTCTATAATCCTGACAACAAAAGCAACATCAACATTTTCAACCGAAACGGGAATGTTCCTTCGATACTGAAAGATAGAAAATATGTGAAAAGTTTGCAATTAGATGCTAACAGTTTCATTGCCACCATTTTGCAAAACAATCTGATTGAGGTGGTCAATTACGAAAATTTGAAAGGTTCTAAATTTCCACTAAATGCCTCAAAATTAATTGATTATGAAAATGGATTGTCGCTTTATTATTGTTTTGGCAATTTGTCTTTGGTAGATAAACACCTTGCGATTCATGATTATTCCCGTGATTTCAAGATTGGAGCAAAGAACGTGGCGGTCTTTCCTTTACAGGACATTGAGGATTTTCCAACCAGTATTTCAACGGCATACCGTCATTCTAAGTTGAGTACTAAATCATCCAATTTTCATTTGTCTTCTGTCTTCCCAATTTCGATGGGCTTGAACTGCAATCATATTTATAGCCAAGTTTTCAAAACCGTGGATAAAGATGCGACCATTAAAAAACTTCAAAAGGGAGTTAATGAGAAATCATCTTTGGCATTTTACTCGCAAGCCAATGCTTTAAATGCCGAAACGCAAAACACTTTTCTTAAAAATATTTTGGAGGAAAATTTACAGCCCATTCAGTTTCACGGCTCCTTAATTATTTGGGATAGTGACTCAAATCAATTGGAATCTAAGGCAGGAGTAGTTTCAACGGCACTTTCTGAGATTGGTTTTCGGAAAGTAGAAATGAGAACGTTGAATGGAGCGGGGTATTTCTGGATGTCAATGCCCTCGAATGCGGGCTACATTCCTAATGATTGTTTCA
>JACMRQ010000428.1 GCA_014376355.1 Arcicella sp.
GGACGAATCATGAAAAAATACATGATAACGAACATTCCTCCGATTAAAAATATTGAAGAAGCTCCGCCTCCGCCAAATTGCAATAAAATACTGTTGTACATAGTTTTAATTTGATACGGGAACGCCCGTCCGATTTGAAAATGTGGTAATTTGAAAATGAGCATAATCATTAATTATAAACTAATTTTCAAGTTTATGATTATCTCTTAACCAATACTTCTATTTTGAAAGAAACAGTATTCTCAGCAGGTTTTGTATTGGCATACGCAGTAACAGTCTTGTTTAATTTACCTTCTTTTCCTTTACTGTTAAATTTCACGATAATAAATCCTTTTTCGCCAGGAGCAACGGGTTCTGTTGAATAGGAAGGAGTTGTGCAACCACATGAGGCATTTACATTACTTAATACCAATGGCATATTACCCGTATTTTTGAAATTGTAAACGTGCATGATGGTATCACCCTGCATCAGCGTTCCTAAATCAACCGAAGGCGTATCAATTACCATGACTGGAAATTTATCTTTAGTAGGTTGAAGTGCTTTTTGTTTGTCTTCAATAGTCTGATTGTCAGTACGTTGCTTATTTTCACAGGCATTAAATACAATAAGGATTAGGACGAATATTACTGATTTTTTCATGGATTATTTTATAGGGAACGATAGGAACTAAATTCATGCTATGAATGAAAATAAGCGTTATCTCCAAAAAATGTAATAAATCATTAGCTTTAAGTAAATCTAAACCTTATATCTAAAGGCTTAAAAATAAATTAGGTTTTTGATTTAATTTGGTTCATCATACTTTCAACATCTTCTAAAAGACGTTCAGCCTTTTCTCGTGCATCGTTTACTACTTTTTTACCTTCCGATTTTGCCATTGTCTCAGGGATTTCTTTGCCTTCAACCAAGTCAGAAATCAAGCTCTGCAATTGATCTCTGTATTTTTGAAGCTGGTAAAAAAGTTTATTACGTGTATTTTCGCCTTTGTCGGGGGCATACAAAATCCCCAATGCAGAACCAACGGCTGCACCTGTCATAAATGCCCAAAATGTTTTTGATGACTTGCTCATATTCAATTATCAGTTATCGGTAAAAAATTACCAGTAGACAGTTTTTATTTAAAAATATCTTTTATTGCGAATGGTATTATTTAGAAAAGCTATTATGGTAAACTGCAATCTATTTATTGTCAATCAAACCTCGTCCAGACTTTCTGATAACACCTTCTTTTTGTAATTTCTGTGAAAGCACATCCAAAAGCCCATTAATAAATTGTCCCGATTTCGGAGTTGAATAATTCTTTGCTAATTCAATATATTCATTGATTGAAACCTTTGTAGGAATGCTTGAAAAATTAATCATCTCTGCTAAACCCAATTTTAAAATCAATAAATCTGTCATCGCTAATCGGTCGCCGTCCCAGTTTTGGGTTTGGTCGGTAATGATTTTTTCGTAATCTTCTTCATTATCCAAAACTTTGTTAAAAAGATCAATAAAGTAAACTTTGTCATCTTCCCAGTTCATAGCTAATTGTTGTAACGCTAATTCCTCAACACAAGTAATCTTAAATGTTTTGACAATCATACTTTTCAAAACTTCTTTATTCTCACCCCAATTTAAGTCTTTTTCTTCAAAATAATCAGTTATTAAATGATGTTTTAGGACAAAACTTTTTACAAGATATTGTACAATTGCCAAATCTTGTTCAAAAGTGGGTTCTGAAATACGAAGGTACGATTGGAATTCGGTATCAGGCAAGATGCCGTCCAAGAAAAGTTTACGAAGAAGATTTTGGTCGTCGGTTGTCCAATTAACATTTTTCCGAATGGACTCTGTTTCGAGCGTTTTTAAACTTTTAAGGGCTATTAAAACTGAATTATTTGCTAATCTTGCAGTTCGGTAATCAGTTTCAACTAAACGACGTTGTTCATCCCAAACGGCTATATCATTAATTTCAAGCAACAATTGAAGCATTTTTAGATATACGTTATAGATGTTTTCCACCTCATCAACCATCGAATTAGTGATTTTATTTCTATCTCTTCTAACCGCATCACGGTACATCAACAGCGATTTTTTTGCTGCCGTCTTAGATTCTACTGGAATGTCTTCGTTGGTTTGTTTTTTATGAAAAATCTCATTGTAATGAGTTTCTGACAATTTTCTTAAGGCATCAAGTTTAAGCATTTGTTGCTCTCTTGGAATCATTAAATCAAGATTTGGGAGGAATGATTCAGCTATGACATCTTGATAATGTTGATAATCAGCACGTTCCGCTGTGCGGAAGGCATATAGGTTTTGAAAAGCCTTAGTTCGAAGAAGTCGTCTGTTTACCATTGTGTATGAAAGAACGTTTTTGGGTTACTTTAATTTTATGCAAAATTAGTATTTTTTTAAGAAAAAGAGCGTATTTCGTTCAAAATTATTGTTTTACTAAGAGAAATAGAATTATTTTTTGACAAAGTAATCTTTTGTCTGAATGCCAGTTTTTCCTTAAATTGCATAAAAATATTTATTATAATTTCAGTAATAATGAAATTGCTAATTTATGAATAATTAATAAATTGAGAATGCTGTATATTTTAGTGACACCCATTATTCTCAGTTTTTATACCTAAATGAGAAAGCTACTATCTTAGATTGTCCTTTGCACATAAACAAAATCTTTTTTCTAATTTCTTTTTCAAGTAAAACAGTATTTTTAAGGCTACTGAACAAATGAAGGAATTGACACGTTCAATATTATATGAAATACCTAAAACATCTCAACAAATACTTTCTTAAATATAAATGGTACTTAATTTTAGGCACAATTTTCACGGCTGTTTCCAATTTGTTTGGCGTTGTACCTGCCCAAATTGTGCGATATGCCCTTGATTTAGTCAAAGAAACCATTGATTTATACTTCCTTCTTGATGGTTTTAAACTCCAAACTTCTGTATATGAGTTCTTTACTTTTTCAATTCTTTTGTACGGTTTGATGATTTTAGTATTGGCGTTACTGAAAGGAATTTTCTTGTTTTTGGTTCGCCAGACCTTGATTGTTATGTCTCGACACATTGAATTTGATTTAAAAAACGAGATTTATCATCATTACCAAACCCTTCCATTGAGTTTTTATCGTAAAAATAATACGGGAGATTTAATGGCTCGTATTTCGGAGGATGTCAATAAGGTGAGAATGTACGTTGGTCCTGCTATCATGTATGGATTGAATTTGATTACAGTCTTTATTCTCGTGGTTTGGTATATGCTTTCTGTTAACCAAAAATTGACTTTATGGGTGCTTTTACCCGTGCCGTTTTTGTCGTTTAGCATCTATTTTGTGAATACAATAATTATGCGAAAATCGGAACAAATTCAAGCCAATTTATCTAAAATATCGACTTTTACGCAAGAAGCATTTTCTGGAATTCGGGTCTTGAAATCCTTTGTTCAAGAAGAACCTTCAACGATTGCTTTTACGAAGCAAGCGAACGTTTATCGTCAAAAATCCTTGGATTTAGTAAAAGTAGATTCACTATTTTCACCCTTGGTTTCGGTTTTGGCGGGTTTGAGTTCAGTAATTGTTGTATATGTGGGAGGTATTGAAGTCATGGCTGGGCGATTGACACCTGGTAGTATTACTGAGTTTATCATGTATGTTTATATGCTCACTTGGCCTATGATTGCTTTAGGTTGGACGGCTTCACAAATTCAGCGTGCGGCGGCTTCTCAACAACGTATTAACGAGTTTTTAAATATTAAAACGGATATTGTTTCAACAGAAAATATCAGCAAGGAAATTGTAGGAGATATTGAAGTTCAAAACGTTCATTTTGTCTATCCAGATTCTGGAATTGTGGCTTTGAAAGACTTTTCGATGAAGGTTTCAGCGGGTGAATCAGTGGCAATTTTAGGCACAACGGGTTCTGGGAAAAGTACGATTGCGAACCTTTTATGTAGAATGTATGACGTATCGCAAGGGGAAATAAAGATTGATAAACTACCAATTAAAAGTTTAAATGTCAATGGTTTGCGTTCTCAAATTGGCTATGTACCGCAAGATGTTTTCTTGTTTTCGGATTCTATTAGAAATAATGTAAAATTTGGAGCCGATGAAATGTCTGAAGAGCAAATTATTCAAGCTGCCAAAGATGCAGATTTGTATGATAATGTAATTGATTTTCCAGAAGGACTTGATACTGTCTTAGGCGAGCGTGGCGTAACGCTTTCAGGAGGACAGAAACAACGCTTGTCGATTGCTCGTGCGATTGCTCGTGAGCCAAGAATTTTAATTTTGGATGACTGTCTTTCGGCAGTTGATACTAAAACCGAAAATCAGATTCTGAATAATTTGCAAGGCATTATGAAAGGGCGTACTTCGGTAATTATTTCGCATCGTGTTTCCTCGGCAAAATTAGCGGATAGAATCATCATGCTTGATGATGGATATATCGTTGAACAAGGCACGCATAATGATTTGATGGAGTCGAATGGAGTTTATCGAGAACTTTATGATAAGCAGATGTCGGTGGAAGATGCAATCATATAATTAATTTTTGTGATTGCATCAGTCCAATATCTTACTACTCAATCTCAACAATTCAATCTCCGTAATCTTGGCGTTAAATTCCGATTCAATTAAACGAGTTTCAGCTGCTACGGCATTGCGTTGAACCTCCCGAAGTTCATACGCCGTTGAATTACCAACTTTATACCTTTCAAAGGCAATATCTATGTTTTGACTTGCAATTTTGTAGTTTTCTGTTTCTAATTTTATCAATTCTAAGGAATTTTTATAACTCAAAAATGTCCTTTCCAAAGCGGTATTTAGTTGATTCCTTAGGTCGCCTTCCTGATAATTTGCTATTTCCTGACCAATCTTCGCATTCTTAATTCTTTGTTTTTGATTATAACCATCAAAAATGTTTATGGAAGCTCTAAGGCCATAATTAAAAGCAAAACTTTGGAGAGACTTTGTGGCTTGTGGCTGCCCTACACCGGTATTATTAGAATTGTAATTATAACCCGTCAGTAAGTCAATTTGTGGATATTGAGCCGCTTTTTGAAGTTTTAAATCAAATTCCGCCAATCTTTTATTCTGCTCCGCTAAAATTAAAGCGGGGTTCTGTTTTAAGGTAGCCGCACGCAATATTTCAAGGGAAAGATTTTTATCGAAAACGATGGTATCAAGTGTATTAAACTCTGTCTGTAAGTCTCTGATTAATAAAGAATTAATATTTATTTTTGAACTTTCTAATGCCTGTTCTTGAGCAATTAAAGCGGCTCTATCTTCATTGAAATCAACTTGTGCAGAAAGAAAATCTACCTTTGAACCTTGTCCAACTTCGTATCTATCCCGTGAAAGTTTCAATCTATCATTTGAAATATCTAAGCCCTGTTTTAAATTTTTTACTCTTCTCGACTGACGAATAATGTCATAATAAGCAATACTAACTTGGGCAATCGAATTTTCGAGTGTACTCTCTAATTGTGTAACTGTAGTCTTTTGTAACTCACGCAAACGGTCACGAGCAATGAACATTCCTAAACCATCGTATAAAGTCCAAACAGCATTTATACCTGTTCCACCATTGTTATTCTTCACATTTGAACGTTCAATAGTAGGGAAAGTAGCATCGAACGGTTGAATTGTTAAGCCATTAATTGAGTAATTTTTATTAATATTACCCGTCACGGTTGGCAACATTCCAGCATTACCAGGGGTATTATTATTTTCTGCAATTTTTTGATTACTTCTCGCAATTTTGATTGAATAAGTATTCTCTAAAGAAATTTTTATGGCTTCTTCATACGAAAGAATTTCTTGAGCATTGACATTAAATATTAGTAAAAAGAATGATAAAATTAGAGGCAGTTTCATTATAAATTTGGGTTTTGTTGATATTATTTACGCTTTTTCCCAATCCCCATAAATGGCTTCCATTCTTTGTTTTCAGGCTTTGTATAAACTTTTTTCTTCTTGCTATCTTTGTCTAAACTTCCTGCATTGTTAGGGATTGATTGATTAACAACGATTTTTCTTTCCTCAAATTCCTTGCCATTTAATCCTTTAATAGCAGCCTTTCCCTGGTCTTCATTAGGCATTTCCACGAAGGCAAAACCTTTGTTTTGACGAGTGAATTTATCTATTACAATTTTTGCCGACGTTACTTCTCCAAATTCTCCAAAAATTTCATTCAAATTTGATTCTTTCCATTTGAAAGGTATGCTGCCTACGTAAATATCCATTTTTTGTTAGTTTTATGATTTACAAAGGTAGCAATTAGGGATTAATTATTACGGATTGGAGGTTAGTTTTTATAAAGAAGGCCCAAAAATGATGCGCAAAATTTAATGTTCAAGGATGAATATTTAAGAATAGATAAACAAGGTTTGTTTTTGGGATAATTCTTCAAACTTGAATTAATCAGAGCTTTTACATTTAAACAGTATATAAAAAAAATACTTCTATTTCATCAATCTTATTTAAACGTTCTATGACTTGCGAAGAAATATTCTGCCTAAATTCTATTTCAACAATACATTGATTATCAAATTGTTGATTTTTTATTTTTAAGTTAAAATCTTTTATTATTTTCATAATATCATTCATCTTAACGTATCCAAAAGTTATTTGATAAATATCATTAACTGTTTTCTCAATAATTTCAGCATTAGTCAAAGCCTCTTCAGTAGCAGATTTATAAGCATTGATTAATCCTGGAACTCCCAATAAAGTTCCGCCCCAATAACGAACAACCACAACCAAAATATTCGTAATTCCTTTAGATAAAAGCACATTCAAAATCGGTCGCCCAGCTGAGCCAGAAGGCTCACCATCATCATTCACTCTGAAACTATTGAGGTCTAATCCTATCCGATAGGCATAACAAAAATGAACCGCTTTGAAATGTTCCTTTCTAAGCGGTTCAATGAAACTTTTTACTTCAGATTCAATTTCAAAAGGAAAAGTAAAAGCAATGAATCTACTGCCCTTGTCTTTGAAAATCCCTTCTGATGGTAATTTTATTGTTTTGTATAAATCCATTTTTGGAGTAATGAGGTATGAATTCGAAAATATGAGATGAAATTTATGAAAATTATTTTTTCAAAATTAACATTTCCTATCGTTTTTACCTACTACTTACTACCTCATAATTCCTATCAAAAATTAATATTTGAATACTTTCTTTCCAGCCATTACTTCTTGCGATTTTGTATCGAAAGTAACTTTTTCGCCCGTTCTGTAAGCGGCATTTGCCATGATATTGGCAATTGAATGTTGGTATCCAGCCTCAATTGGAGCATTTGGTGTTTTGCGTGAACGCACACAATCCATCCAGTTTTTGATATGAGCAGTGGTCAAGGAATCATACCCTGTATTGGCATTTGTCTCAATTTTAGTAGCCGCACTCAAAGATAATTTAGGCAATAAATTCGCCTGCATTCCCATCGCTTTTGCTTCACGCTCACTCATTCCACCTATAGGAGAAATTTCGTTGGTATCCAAGTTAATCATGCCACCATTCGAGTAGTATAATTCCTTTGTATCACCCGCACCGTTAGAAAAACGACTCGTAAATTGCACCTGAAAACCTGTTGTTAAATCATCCAAAGGACCATAATCAAACACTACTGTCATGGTATCCGCATTTTTGCGACCGTCTTTCCACTGATAAATTCCACCGTTGGCAACAGCACTTCTTGGATGAGGAAGGCCTGAAAACCAGTGAACCGTATCAATCTGATGTGACATCCATTGCCCTGGAATTCCTGAAGAATAAGGCCAAAAAAGTCTATATTCCAAATATTTACGAGGGTCAAAAGTATCGTTTGGACGATTTACTAAAAAGCGTTTCCAATCAATATCTGATTCTTTTAATTCTTTGGTTAAAGCAGGTCTTCTCCAACGTCCAGGTTGGTTTACGTTCCATACTAATTCTACCATAACAATTGGACCAAATTTGCCCGACTTGATAAAATCTTCTGCCGCAAAATAGTTTTCTCCACTTCTGCGTTGCGAGCCAATTTGCACTATTTTTCCCGATTCTTTTACCGCTTTCAAAACTGCACGGTTATCTTCCATTGTTTCAGCCAGAGGTTTCTCTACGTAAGCGTCGCAACCTGCTTTTACGGCTTCAATGGCATGACTTGCGTGCTGAAAATCAGCCGTTGAAAGCATTACAGCATCCACAGATTTAGAAGCGTAGAGTTCGTCGTTATTACGAAAAACTTTTACATCAGCACCTAATTCTTTATTAATGAAAGCTTTACCTTCATCACGACGGCGATTCCATATATCTGATACTCCCACCATTTCAAAATTCATTTCTTTTTGAAATTTCTTGAACGGAGGAATATGTGAAGCCCTAAAACGGTCTGAAAACCCTACACAGGCTACTCGCACACGGTCGTTTGAGCCAATTATTTTGGCATAAGATTTAGCAGAGAAACCCGTGGCGAGTCCTGCTAAAATTGTACTTTTTACAAAATCTCTTCTTGTTGTCATTGTATGATAAAAATTTTATTATAAGTATTTTATTTCAATTCTTTAATTTTAATATTCTTAAAAGAAACATTATTGCCATGATCTTGCAAAAGAATATTTCCTTTATCACCAGCACCAAAATCTTTGTATTTTTCATATTTACTTCGAGCCACTAAGACATTAAATATGTTGCTTTTACGTTCATATTCAAGTACTTTGAAACCATTAAGCCAATGCTGAACAATATTGTTTGGCATAACAATGATTCTGCCTTGATTCCATTCACCGATTTTTTTAATGAAACGCTTGTCCATTTTTAAATCTTTGTCAATCTTATAAGATGGAATTAAATCATACAAACTTGCCAAAGTACGGTTTCCAGCGGCTCCTAATTTAGCATCTGGATGTTTCTCATCATCCAAAACTTGGTATTCTAAGCCAATTCCAGATTTTCCATTTGAATCAAAAGCTTCATTTACAAAATATTTTACGCCTGAATTTGCTCCGTCTGTGAGTTTGAATTCAAAAGTCATTTCAAAGGCTCCAAATTGTTTATCCGTTACGATATCATTCCCCGTTTCTGAACCGTCTGAAGGACTCACGTTGATTATTCCATCAACGACCGCCCAATGTTGTTTAGGCATTTCAGTACCATGAACAGCACGCCAGCCTGTAAAATCTTTTCCATTAAAAAGCATTTTGAAACCTTGAGCTTTTTCTTGCTCTGAAAGATTATTTAGAACCAAATTAACCACAGGACAATTATCTGTCGGTCTTGGTTTGAGGTTTTCTGTTTGAATCTTGATATTTTTCCAACGAATTTTCATGCCTTCTTTCATTGTTCCATAAATAGAATGAACTTGTAGGGCAATAAATCCTTTGGCAGTCATATCATCTACCAAATTTGCAGTCGGAATGTCATTTATCCATGTACGAATCGTACTTCCAATGGCTTCGATGCGATATTTATTCCATTGATTCATCTTGAAAGCTTTTTTTCCTTCAGGATTAATATTGGGAATATATAGCCAATCACGTCTTCCTTCGTCATAAATTCCGCCAGACCAAGCTCTCTCAGTTGGGTCAATTTCCATCTGGTAGCCATGCACACGTCCATTCTGATAATCAGGTTTCGACAAGCTACGAAACTGCACGCCACCGTTCATTGGTTCATCGAGTTTTAAATCAAGTTCGAGAATAAAATCACCGTATTCTTTTTCAGTTGCTAAAAAAGAATTCGGGGTATCTTTAACAGTTGTTCCTACTATTTCACCGTTTTTAGCTTCGTACAAGGCTTTTCCTCCTAATTGCTTAAAGCCTTTAAGGGTTTTTCCATCAAAAAGATTGATCCACCGAGCATCGGTACGATTTTCTTTTTGAGCGAAGGTCTCTGCCGATAAAGTTGTGAATATTAATAAGAGACTAAGAAATTTTTGTTTCATAAGAATTGCGGAAATATTGATTTATGTAAAAAAGACAAAGATGAGATTTTTATACTTGATTTCAAATGGCTAAATCAATAGCTTTGCATATAGTAGGTAAGTTTAGTCAGACAATAGTCAGACAGAGCGTAAACCTGCAAATTAATCCTGTCTGACTATCGTCTGACTTCAATAACTTTTATCATCAATATTTTAAATATCCATGAAAAAATTCTTCTTCCTCGTTCTTCTTTTTCCAGTGCACATTTTTGCTCAAAAATTTTCTTCGACGGAAATTTATCGCTTTCAAAAACAAGCAAAAAATGTTGAGATTATTCGTGATACTTGGGGTATTCCGCACATCTACGGAAAGTCGGATGCTGATGCTGTTTTTGGACTTTTATATGCCCAATGCGAAGACGATTTCAAGCGAGTTGAGATGAATTATATCGAAAAATTAGGTCGTTTATCCGAAATTAGGGGTGAAAAAGAGTTGTATAATGATTTACAAATCAGATTGTTAATTGATTCTGTCGATGCCATTGCTGATTTTAAAAAAGCAGAACCTTGGTTAAAAAAGCTTTTAAATGCTTATGCTGATGGCATTAATTTTTATCTGTATAAACACCCCGAAACTAAACCTGCTTTACTGACTCGTTTCCAACCGTGGTATCCCCTCTTATGGACGGATGGCAGCATTGGGGCAATTTCTACGGCAGATATTAAGAATGACGAAATTAAAAATTTCTATTCAAAAAATCAGAATTCGGAAAAGTTGAATGTCGTGGATGAGGACATGACGATGAACCGTTCTAATGCTTGGCAAGATTTTCAACAAACTGGTTCTAACGGCTTTGCCATCGCCCCAAAATTAACCAAATCGGGAAAGTCTATTTTATATATTAATCCGCACGTAACTTTCTATTTTCGTCCAGAGGTGCAGGTCGTTAGTGAGGAAGGTTTAAATGCTTACGGAGCAGTAACTTGGGGACAAATGTTTGTATATCAAGGATTTAACCAATATTGCGGTTGGATGCACACCTCTAATAATGTGGACGTTGCGGACATGTATGCTGAAAAAATTTCCAAGAAAAATGGAAAATTAATGTATGAATATGATGGAAAATTAAGACCCATTACCCAGAAGAAAATTATATTAAAATACCTTGAAAATAGTGTTTTGAAAGACAAGATTATTACTGCTTATTATACACATCATGGTCCTGTGATGGCAAAAAGAGATGGTAGATGGTTAAGTTTGAAATCCTATAACCGTTCGATGACGAGTTTAATTCAGTCTTGGAAGCGTACCAAAGCCAAGGGTTTGGAGGATTATAAAAAGGTCATGGATTTAAAAGCGAATACTTCTAATAATACCGTTTTTGCCGATAATCAAGGGAACATTGCGTACTGGCATGGAAACTATATTCCTATTCGTAGCCCAAATTATAATTGGGGAAAAGTAGTGGACGGTACAACTTCCAAAACCGAATGGAAAGGTTTGCATTCTGTAGAGGAAACCGTTCATAGTTATAATCCTATGAATGGTTGGTTGCAAAATTGCAATTCAACTCCCTACACGGTGGCGGGTGAAAATAGTCCTAAAAAATCTGATTATCCTTCTTATATGGCTCCTGACGGCGAAAATTTTAGAGGAATTAATGCCGTGAGAGTATTGAATCGAGAGAAAAAATATACGATTGATAAAGTTATTTCTGCGGGATATGATACCTATTTATCGGCTTTTGAAATATTGATACCA
>JACMRQ010000429.1 GCA_014376355.1 Arcicella sp.
ACGCCCGCATTGTCAGAAGGGCGTATGCTATACGCCCCTACAATATGTCACATTATTTATGCCCAATATTTAATACATAAAAAACCCAAACGAGATGGGGGTCTCATTCGGGCAAATTGCGTAAACTCTGTTATAAATTTCACAATTAATCACAAAAGTATGAAAAAATTTGACATTATTAGATTTGCAGTCTGTTTGTTTGTGAGCATTTGTACTCAATATATCTCAAAAGCACAATTTACGCTTACGGGGCAATTAAGAACTCGGACGGAAATCAGGAATGGACTCGGCAATTTAGTGCCAACTAATTCAAAATCAGCAGCATTTACGTCGCAAAGAACAAGATTAAATTTTGGGTATAAATGGGATAGAGTTCTTTTTGGTGCTTCTATTCAAGATGTTAGAGTGTGGGGACAAGATGCTTCGTCTATCTCCAACGCAGATGGTGCAAAATTGATGCTTCACGAAGGTTGGGCAGAAGTAACCTTAGCCAATAAAGCTGATACAACGGTAAAATTCAAGGCTTTAGATTTATTGACCGTTAAAATTGGTCGTCAGGAATTGAGTTATGATGATGTTCGTTTAATCGGAAATTTGGACTGGCTACAACAAGGCCGTCGCCATGATATGATTCTATTAAAAGCACTTCATCACGGCTGGCAAGTTGATTTAGGATATGCTTTCGGACAAAATACGGATGCTTTTGGAACACTTGGAACTGCTTATTTACCTGCCAATGTAAGTCCTTACACACGTACTTCTACGGGTGTACTCATACCAACTCCCGCAGGAATAATTCCTACAACTTTAGGTGGTGGAGCAAATGCCAATAGCATAAAAACGGGTGGTGCATTGGCTTGGATTAATCCTCCGTCAACCAATGGAGCTTCTCAAGACTACAGATCATTCAAAAGTTTATACGTCAGTAAAAAATTCAACCAAACTAAATTTTCAGCTTTATTATTTCAAGATGATTTCAGTGCTTACCGTTTAGATTCGGTAGGAAGTATTGCTAATGGTTATGTTTACGGAAGACGATTTGTATCTACTGATGCAACGGATGCTTTTGATTATTATCAATCAAGAAGTCGAACAACTTATGGTTTAATGGTTAATCATACGTTGGGTAATCCTTCTGGATTTGGAAAAATTGCTATACAAGGTGCTTATTACGGACAAACTGGCAAAGACCGTGAAGGAAATGATATGGATGCTTTCCATTACACCTTGGCAGCTACTTATCAAAAAAGTAAATACTCATTTACTCTTGGTTATGATGTGCTTTCAGGAAATGATGGTTCAAGTGCCATCAATAATTATAAAAGTTCAACGGGATATAATAATCGCTTTGATCCATTGTACGGAACACCACACAAACATCGGGGATATATGGATTACTTCTACGTAGGCACAAATTCCCCCGCAGGAGGTTTAAATAACGGTTACGTAAAGGCAAAGTACACAAGCAATAATTTATCAGTGGGCGTTGATTATCATTCATTTGCTTTAAATAAAGCCACTATAAAAGGTGATGGAACATTACTTGGAACTGATTTAGGAAATGAAATTGATTTTTTATTGAATTACAACATGAACAAGTTTACTACCCTAGAACTGGGGTATTCAGTAATGATGGCAACTGATAATATGGCTTTTGCAAAAGGACAAGCCACTACTGATATTACCGCTAAGAATTTCGACAAAACAGGCACTTGGCTATACTTAATGATTAACATTCGTCCTGACTTTTTCTATACAAAACCTATGGCGATTAAGTAAAATTTTTACTGCCATTAAAGATATAAGTCTTGACAGCAAATAAAAGAAAATTGTCACACTGAAAATTTACAATTTTCATTTAATTATCTGAAAATGAGCAAATTACCTACCGATAAGAAGTACAAATCCACTTGTTCATATTGTGGCGTTGGGTGCGGGGTCGAAATCACGGATTTAGGCAATGGAAAAATTCATGTGGAGGGTGATAAAGACCATCCTTCAAGCAAGGGAATGTTATGTTCAAAAGGAATGAATCTGCACTATACTGTCAATGATACTTCCGATAGATTATTATATCCTGAAATGCGTTTTAACCGAAATATGCCACTTCAAAGGGTTAGTTGGAATACTGCACTCGACCGAACTGCTGCTATTTTCAAAACTTTCATTCAAAAATATGGTCCCGATTCTGTGGGTTTTTATGTTTCTGGACAGTGTTCTACGGAAGAATATTATATCATTAATAAACTCGTTAAAGGTTTTATTGGCTCCAATAATATTGATACCAACTCACGGCTTTGCATGTCGTCTGCCGTAGTTGGTTATAAATTAACCTTAGGCGAAGATTCCGTTCCTGTTTGTTATGATGATATTGAATTAGCCGATTGTTTTTTTGTAGCAGGAGCAAATCCTGCATGGTGTCATCCAATTATTTGGCGAAGAGT
>JACMRQ010000051.1 GCA_014376355.1 Arcicella sp.
AAGGATGCCAATATTTTCCACGCAGGAACAAAATTAGACGGTAAATTAGTCGTAACCAATGGCGGGCGAGTAATGGCACTTACGGGTATGTCAAATACACTTGAACGAGCCATTCAAAAATCACAAAAAGCCGCTCAGGATATTCTTTTTGAAGGAAAATACTATCGGAAGGATATTGGATTGGATGTTTTGAGGTATTAAAAGATAATTTTCAAGTAGTATGAGTAATATGATAGAAAGGGAATTGTCTGAACTATTGGAATCCTATCCTAAGATAGTTAATTAGACTGATATAGTAGATTTTGCAAATTTCGATGAAAGGCTTCCTCCATCGATTGTTCAGTTGTAAATATTATTGGTGTATCAGAAGGGTTTATCGAATTTATACCTGATAATGAACCACCATTAAGAGAAGAAGTTTTTTGTTGGATTTGGGCAATTCGACCAGATTTCTCGAAAGCAATAATTAACCTTGATATGAATGAAGAGTTTAAAATTCTTTTGAATTATTACATTGACAATAATGTGAAAGAGTTTTGGAATCATATAATTAATCCTGAATGACTGAAAATTATATTCAATAGAGATTATGTTGGTTTGTTAATATCCTGATATTGAGGATATTGAAACGGTTTATTTTTTAATCTAAAATTATGTAATCCAGCACAAGTATGTAATATTGTATTGACAAAATGGTTTTTTCTTAACCTACATTCATCCTTTACAATCCTATATCTTTTCATACTACCGATGGCGTGTTCAACCCTTACTCTGACTTGTGATATATACCGATTGTACTCTTTTTGTTGTTCAGTAAGTTCTTTGCCTCTTGGCTTTTTAATGGGTTGGTTAATGATAACTCCATCGGGCTTATATCCCTGATAGCCAGTGTCTTGCCATAAATTAAATCCTTGTTTTATGGTGTATAAAGTGTCTGCCATTTTCTTATCGTGCATCTTGGCATTGACTGTGATACTAAGAAAAAGAACGACACAACTCAAATTAGTAATAACGGCGTTTTTAACAGTATGTTTTTTCTTTTTACCGCTATAAAAGTCCTTTTGGTCATCAGGGTCTTGCGGACGAGGGATTTCCCTTTCAGTACCATCGTGAAATAGATGTTTATCTCTTTGATCGGTAATTTGATTTAGCTTGACCTGCAATTCTGCATCGTTGGTGGCAGGCATCACTGATAAAAATGAAAGTGTTTTATCTAAAATAGTTCGTAATCCGTGAATGAACTCATTACACTGTTTTTGTTGCATTAAAAATAAATCAGCGTGAGATTCTTGTAATGAGTTCAGTTTTATGAATGATAAAATAAAAGCTAAACGCTCTTGATGACTATTTAAAGGACTATTTTTATAAATAACAAAAGACCTAACTCCTTTACGAAGTTTACCATTTAAGTCATATTTAGATAAATATTCATCGTGAATTTTAGTAAATGTGGGTAATAGTTCCTCAAATTTTTCAACTGTATCCCCTGTCATTGCTTTGAAGCGGATGGGATTTTTTAGCCATTGTTGGTATTTCATACGACAAAATTAAAATAAAATCTCGTGTGCGTGATAACAAAAAATTAATTGACATAATCTCTAATACACAACCACTGACGAAATACCGATTCATCGCCAATAGCAGTGATATTTTGGCGAGACCAACTGCTGCCGCTTTGTTTCAATAATTCTTCAAAATCTGCCTTAAATTAAAAATTTGAGGCACTTTTTTATAACAGAATTTTGACTGTTACCAATCTATATTAGAGATTATGTCAATTAGTTTTTTGTTATCACGCACACGAGATTTTATTTTAATTTTGTCGTATGAAATACCAACAATGGCTAAAAAATCCCATCCGCTTCAAAGCAATGACAGGGGATACAGTTGAAAAATTTGAGGA
>JACMRQ010000430.1 GCA_014376355.1 Arcicella sp.
ACAATACTTTTACGTTGAAAATTTCTCCCAAGTAAAAACAATTAAAAAGCATCTGAGTTTAAAACTTAGATGCTTTTTTTGTTCACTTTTATAAATTTACTCATGTCTAAAAATATCTTAATTGTTGGTGCAAGTTCTGGAATTGGTCTTGAAACCGCAAAATCACTCTTAGCTAAAGGATACAATATTTTTTCAGCTTCAAGAAATCAACCAGATTTAGCAGGAATTACCCACATAACTTGGGATGCACAGAATCCAGATGCAACCGTATTTGCCTCATTACCAGATGAAATAAGTGGAGTAGTATACTGCCCTGGAACAATTAATTTAAAACCGTTTCACCGTCTTAGTCAAGAAGATTTTAAGAATGATTTTCAAATAAATGTTTTAGGGGCGGTTGCGGTCTTACAAGCTATTCTTCCAAAATTAAAAAAGGCTGATGGAGCATCAATTGTGCTTTTTAGTACTGTTGCTGTAAAAATTGGTTTAGGTTTTCATGCTTCGGTTGCTGCCTCAAAAGGTGCCATTGAGGGATTAACATTATCTTTGGCGGCAGAATTATCATCCAATAAAATTAGAGTTAATTGCATTGCTCCTTCCCTAACTGACACACCCTTAGCGAAAAATCTATTATCCACCGATGAAAAGAAAGAAGCTTCAAATAAACGTCATCCTCTGGGCAGATTTGGTACATCAGCAGATATTGCCAACATTGCCACATTCCTAATTTCTGACGAATCAAGCTGGATAACGGGACAAGTTTTAGGGGTAGACGGTGGAATGGGTTCCATAAAAATGATGTAAATTTACCATTCAATGTATATTTTGTTGATTTTATATAATTGTTATTGACAATCATAAAGTTTTACGTACTTTGTTTCTGTTTTTATTTCCATTGTTAATCAACCAAATCACTATGAGCATTCTTTTAATTATTCTCCTGTTTGGAATTGTTGTTATTTATTTATCAGTTGAGATTGTAAACCAAGGCTCAGCGGCTGTGGTAACAGTTTTTGGTAAATATAAACGGGTAATGTTGCCAGGTTTAAACTTTAAAATTCCATTTATTGAATTTATTTTTCGTAAAATATCCATCCAAAATCGTTCAATCGAACTTGATTTTCAAGCAATCACTTCCGACCAAGCCAATGTAAATTTCAAAGCAATGTTGGTCTATTCGGTTCTTGGAAACGAAGAAGAAGCTATCAAAAACGTAGCCTTCAAATTTATGGACGAGCGTTCTTTCCTTCAAGCACTCATCCGCACAGTAGAAGGTACAATACGGGCGTTTGTGGCAACCAAAAAACAAGCGGAAGTATTGTCTTTACGTGGCGAAATAGTTCTCCACGTAAAAGAAGAGTTGGATTCAACTTTGGAAGCATGGGGCTATCATTTAATTGATTTACAGTTGAACGATATTGCGTTCGATGAATCAATTATGCGTTCGATGGCACAGGTTGTGGCTTCAAATAATTTAAAAGCAGCCGCCGAAAATGAAGGACAGGCTTTATTAATTACAAAAACAAAAGCAGCCGAAGCCGAAGGAAATGCCATCAGAATATCAGCGGAAGCAGAGAAAATTGCCGCTCAATTGCGAGGACAAGGTGTTGCGTTATTTCGTGAAGAAGTAGCCAAGGGTATGGCAGAATCAGCCAAATTAATGTCTGAAGCTGATTTAGATGCTTCTTTGATTTTATTTTCAATCTGGACAGAAGCCATTAAACACTTTGCTGAACAAGGAAAGGGAAACGTAATTTTCTTGGATGGTTCAGTCGATGGTATGGAAAAATCAATGAAACAAATGATGAGTCTTCAACAAATAAATGCTGGGGAAGTTGCTAAAATGAAAAAGCTGTAATCCTATCGTTTTAATAAAATGTCTCGAATTAAATCATATCGTTCATTTGTCAATAAATGCCCATTTTCAGGCAAATAAATAAATTTCCGAGGAGCGTTTACCAAAACAGAATCGACAAAATGACCATTAGAAGTATCAATAATCCAATCTTTACCGCCCTGTAATATTGTTACGGGGCATTTTATTTTCTGCCAATCGGGTAACAATTTCGTTAATTCAGTACGGTGAGAAAACTTCTCATCACTCGCACAATTAACATAATTTGGCAAGAAAAAACGAGCAAATTTTGAATTTATAGGCTTAGAAAACCACCAAAACTTCTCTTTTTTAGGGTCGCAAGCAGGAGCAACTAATAATAAATTTTCAACTAAATCTGGATTATCAGCCGTTAATTTTGCCGCAATGGCAGCCCCATAAGAACGCCCTACTAAACTAACTTTCTGATAATTATGCAACTTTAAAAGACATTTTAACAAAATAGCTTGTTGTTCAATAGAAGTTTCTTTCTCTCCTGATTTATTATATCCAGCACGGTCAGGGGCAACTATTTGATATTTACTCATTAACAATGAATCGTTAAAAAATTCTTTATACCCGAACCAAGCCCCAGGAGCTCCATGAATCAATAAAAGAATTGGTTTCGTAGAATCAGCAGAATGTGCGTAATGAATTTTCTTTTTTGAAGTGTTAGAGAAGGCAAAAGAGGGTTTTGTAGCAGAATTAGCGTAATAATCCGAAATATTCTTTTCACTCATTCTGAAACTTTGCATACATGAGCAACAAAAAAGGAAAATAATTATAAAATAAAAAAACTTGAAATTCATAAAAAACGATTAAAAATACATCAACTAAGGTCTCACATTTAATAATACCCAACAAAATCATTCCACCAACCAGATATCGCTTTCTTTCAAATATAAAAATTTGTCATTCCAATATACTCTTCTCCAAATGTCGTTGCCTCCTAATACATTTAAACGATGCCCTTTATCAATTGTTTCCTCAATTCCAGCCGCAGCCGAAGGTTCAGAGCGAAGTAAAACACCATCGTGATTAATAATGCCTTGATGATATTTATCAGGTAAATTTAAGAGTAAACCAATACCAATCAAATAAACAATTAAGAACACTTTTTGGCTGATCGGTATATAATTAGTTTTGTATTTTTTAATGAACAGTATTACAAAAATGTAGATGCCAAGTGTTAATAATAACGCCACTAAAAATCCAGAATATTGTTTATAGAAAAGTATTAAAAAATTAAAATCGCTCAGTTCATAACCTTTAACCTCATGCAAAGTTGCTGTTTCATTGAGTTTTGCCAATATCTTTTCGTTCGGATTTTGCTCAAAAGCTTTGTTTAAATAGTATAATGTTTTTAAAAAGTCCCCTTTCTTTTCTTTAATTGACGCTAATTTCAAAAAAAGCTGATTAGAAGGATTTTTAATTTTAGGCAGTATTTGCTCATATAATACCTCCGCACTCGTGTAATTTTCCGATTTAAAGAGAGAATCTGCTTTTTTTAATATGTATCCATCACTCTGACTATTAGCGAGTTGTACATAGCTTAGATTGATTATGAAAAAAAATATGATTTTTTTTAGATAGTATGCTTGCATCGTGTTAGTTAAAATCGTAGTTTTGCACCGCAATTAAGGAAAACATTTCGACAAAAACAAAAGCAGTTTGAGTCCTTTTTTTTAAGAAAAGCAAGATTCCGTAGCTCAGTTGGTAGAGCAATACACTTTTAATGTATGGGTCCTGGGTTCGAATCCCAGCGGGATCACGATGGTTACTTTTTATTGGTAACACTTCTTTCGTGTCAGTAGGCACATTTTTATATATACAAGCAGCGTTGCAAAACAAAGTTTGAAGATTCCGTAGCTCAGTCGGTAGAGCAATACACTTTTAATGTATGGGTCCTGGGTTCGAATCCCAGCGGGATCACGAAGTACTAAAATAAAGCCTTTGAAATATTTTTCAAGGGCTTTATTTTTTACTCTTTTCACATAGTTCTATGTTTAGCATTTTTTTGTCATTCCTTCGATTGTCCCCAAAAATTCTATTGTTTTCAGCGTGTTTTACATTTTCAAACCTTAAATAACCAAATCAATGAAAAAATTAATGATTTTACTTTCACTTACAATATTAGTTTCAAGTTGTGCAACCATCTTGGACGGTTCAAAAACAAGAGTAAAAGTAGATGGTTTGCCCAATGATGCACAAATTTTCTACAACGGTGCCTATCAGGGAAAAGGATCCCAAACAATTGCAATCCAAAAGTCAGCCGTAAAGAACGGCAATGCAAAAATTGAAGTTAAAAAAGAAGGTTATGAACCAATTACGATATTACTCAACAAAAAAACTCGTGTAGGTTTCATTGTGCTGGATGTTGTTTTTGGCTTTGTTCCTTTATTAATAGACGTAGTGACTGGAAATTTGATTGCTGTCCGACCAGGGAAAGTTGAATATAAACTACAGAAAAAAGATTTTCAAGCCAAAGAAGTAAATCGATATTCTAAAGAATTAATTGGCAAAAAAGTAAAGTTTAAAATACTTGAAAAAGATTATCAAGGAATTGTAATTGATACTTACGAGAATAAAGAGGCGAACATTAAATATACAGACATATCGGGAAAAACGGCAAATGCGTGGAAACGGTTTGAAGACTTTTTAGAGATATAGTAATTTATTGAATCCTGCTCCTAATGAATATTCCAAAGACGTTAGGACTCCTCTAACAGAAAAAATCCTTCAAATCAATTGATTTGAAGGATTTTTAATTCAAAAGTTTAACTTATTTTTTTCCCGCCTTCGGAAATTAGCTTTTTTTATTAGAACATCTCAATGCAATGTTCTAAAAGTCATCTCTCGTAATGCTTCTCCGTCTGTTAAAGAACCTGCCTCCACTCCTTTTGATTTTAAGTCTAACTTTTTAATATCTGAAATTATTTGAAATACTTTTAACAAATTGTAATTCCTTGCCGCCAACCCATAATCTTTTGTAAAAAATGGATTCACTCCCAAAACGATTGCCAAATTTCTTTCTGATTTATCCTGCGTGACGTGAGTTAATAATACTTTTGAGAAAAAACTATACAAAAGAATCACAATGGGAGCTAAAGGATTATCTTTGGGATTAGCTGCAAAAAAGTTAACAATCTGATTTGCTTTTAATACATCTTTGTTAATTAATGCCTTTTGGAATTCAAAATAGTTATACTCTTTACTAATTCCAACAAATTTCTCTACAACTTGGGCGTTAATCTCTTCATCAACTCTCAAATTAAGCATGATTTTATCAATCTCCGAGGCCAAACGCTTTAAATCGTTACCAACGTTCTCACATAGCATTTCAATCGCCTTACGGCTAATCTTTAAGCCATTTTCGTGACAATATTCCAATATCCAATCGGGAATTTTACTATCATACAATTTTTTGGAAGGCATCATCACGCCAGCCTTATCAAAAGCCTTAACCCAAGTCTTTCTTTCATCGGCTGCCGTTTTAAAAACAAGCACTAAAATCGTAGAAGACAAAGGTTTTTTAGCGTAGTTTTCAAGAGCAACTTGCATTTCTTTTTGCTCAATTCCTTGTAAACCTTGGGCTTCTTTTACCAAAATTAATTGTCGCTCAGCCATCATTGGAAAACGTTTAGCATGCGACAAAAGAGCGGGAATTGTTAAGTCTTTTCCAAAGAATATAAATTGATTGAAACTCCTATCCCCAGAAGCAAGTGCGTGGTCCTCGATATAGTCAGAAATTTTTTCTGTATAATACGGTTCATCTCCGTGTAATAAGTACGTAGGTGAGTAAACTTTTTTCTTTAAATCTTTTAATACTTCGGAGGCTGTTTTAGACATTTTGGCTTAATGTTTTAATGCTGAACGGTAGGATTCTAATTATGTACTTTAGTGGACGCTATTACTTCTGGTACTACAAAAGTTCTGACAATGTAAAATCATTTCTGGAAAAAATAGTTGAAACTCGGCTTCGTACAATGCATAATCTCGACGTAACTCTTCCGTTGCTTTCTCTATACCAGAATCGAAGCTTAAACGCTGTGAGATGCCCTTTAAAGCCCATTCTATGCCTTCATAAGTGGTATAACCCATCAACCAATTATGAGAAATCATAGATTTTACCATTCTGTCCATCTCTTTGGGAATTTCACCTTTGCGATTTTCTAATAAATCATAAAACAATTGACTATATTTTGGAAGAGAAATAGAAGAATATCGAAGAAAGTTTTTTGCCAAAATATGGTCATAAAACATATCAACGATGATTCCAGAAACCTTATGGTATTTTGGTTGCAAACGGTCAATACTTTGTTTTACGATGGGATGAGTGTCTGTAAAAGAATCAATTTCACGGTGAAGAGCCATGCCATTTATCACACTTGAGGAGTATTGAGCATTGATTAAGTTGTTTAATCGACCTTTGACAAAGTCACCTAAAAAATTTCCGATTTTAATGTCATCGTCATGACCAGATAAATAAATATGGGCTAAAAAGTTCAAAAGAGCAGTTTTTTAGAATATTAAAGCATAAAGTTAGCAAAAAACCATTACCTTTTTGTTGGTTATTTGTAACTTCGTATCACATTTAAAAACTTATTAGGATGCAAATTACGAATGAAAAAGTGGTTACCTTATCTTATGAATTAACGGTAACGGATGCAGAAGGTCAAAAGGAATTAATTGAAACCGTTGAGCAAGACGATCCAATGGTATTTATTCAAGGATTAAGTGGTTTGCCAGAGGCTTTTGAGCAAAATATTGAAGGACTTTCAGAAGGCAATACATTTGAGTTTTCAATTGCTGCCGAAAATGGTTACGGTGAATTTGACCCAACGGCAATCGTGGAATTGCCAAAAGATATTTTTAAAGTTGACGGTGAATTTGTCGAAGAAATGTTGGAAGTTGGCAACTACCTTCCGATGACTGATGATACAGGAAATCAACTGAATGGTAGAATTATTTCCATTGAAGATGAAACCGTAAGAATGGATTTTAATCATCCTTTGGTTGACAAAGAAATGTATTTTAAAGGAACCATCATAAGTGTAAGAGATGCTACTCAAATTGAAATTGACCACGGACACGTACATGGTGCGGGTGGCGTTCAACATTAATATTTTATCATAAAATAAGTCTTAGGGTAGTTACAGGAATGTTTCTATGAAGTAATGATGGTATTATTTCTTAATGGAACATTACTTGGGCTGAATTTTTGACTTATTTCCACTTTATTTTACTTCAAATTATGCACAAACCCGAATTTGATGATATTTTCATGGAATTGGCGGTTAATCTTGCCAAGCGTTCCCATTGTATCAAAGCCCAAGTCGGTGCAGTATTAACCCAAGACACCCGAATTATATCTATCGGTTACAATGGTCCTCCTGCGGGAACGCACAACTGTGATGAAGAATTTCCGATTGATGGATGTGAAAGAGACTCTAAAGGAAGTTGCTCCTTGGCACTTCATGCCGAACAAAATGCCATTTTATACGCTGCTAAAAACGGAGCTTTAATTGAAGGAGCAACCATTTATGTTACCCTTTCGCCTTGTATTGCCTGTGCCAGAATCATCTTCAGTATGAAAATTTCTAAAGTAATTTTTCTCAATTCTTATGCAGAATATAAAAAGATTGGGAAAGATGAAGGCGTTGAGTTTTTAAGAAAATTTGGCGTAGAAGTGGTTAGATATGTAGCCACCTCTGTCTGAATTAGGGTTCGTCAGATTAGTGGACTCTTGGGAATATTTCAATCCTAAAAATCTATTAATCTGACGAATCCCAATTTAGACAATTCCGTCAATGCAATTATTTTCACCTAACTACATAGCCAATTTGCTCGTCCTCATCCTCAAAAACCAACTCAGCATCTTTTTCCCAGATTTCCATTTCGCAAGGCTTGCAGTTAAACTTCAATTTATATTCATTTTCTCCGTGTTTTAACGTTAGTGGCTCTACTAATTTTTCACCCATCGTTTCACGTTGAAATCTCGCACACTTGCCTAATTCATATTTAACACAATATTTAGTGGTCATTACCCGTGCTTTCCCCGGATCCCATTGCAATTCAAATGCCTTTTCAATTTCGGTTACACCGTGTCTTTTATAAAAAGCTCTTGCCATTTTGTTAGAAACATTGAACGTATAATCAAGCGTCGTTACGGGATATGGATGATCGGTTTTAATGATTTGAAATTCTTCTCGATGGTATTCTTTAACCCGAATATCAACGAGTTGCTCTAATACTTCTCTTCTAATTTCATTTACTTTTGAAATGGGTAAAAACCAATTATTTGAAAAATCTACTACAATATTATCTACAACAAAAGGCGTATTTCCCGTTTTTACGAGATTCTTTTTAATGTTTGGAATAGCCGATTCGTTACTTTTAGCCAACTCTTTGATTGTTTGGAAAGTTTCAATACTTTGATGTCCATCTTCATCGACTGCCAATAATTGGAAACCCTCCGCAATTTCAGTAAACTGTAAAGAAATACCAATTTTACGAACGGCACTATTTTCTTTTTCAACCATTTTATTAAATTCAGCATCTGAATTTCTATACATGATTGTTCCTACCGCCAGCGATTTAAAGGTGTTTGGCACTACCAAATTATTGACAATAATATTGACTTGTGTTCCATCGGGTTCTCCGTTCTCATTAACAAAAAATAGACCATCACCATTATTTAACTTTTCGTAATTTTCAATGACGTAACCATTTGCTTTAATTTCTAATAATTTACCAATCAATTGTCCTTGCGACTTCGGACTTTCCCAAGAACCAATTTTTTCTTTGCGTTTATTGACAAAATAATCAGTGTAACCTCGGTTAAAACTTCTATCCATTTCTGGCTCAAAATTGTAGAATGTTCTTCCTGAAGAAGCCTTTTCAAATTGATCAGTATTATTTTCCAAGAAAGAATCCAATTTCTTCCGTAAATAAGAAGTGTTGTTTTTCACATACACCAAATCTTTTAATCGCCCTTCAATTTTAAAAGACGTAACGCCCGCTTCAATCAAATTGGGAAGCTGGTCACTCAAGTCTAAATCTTTGATAGACAATAAATGGCTGTTGGCAATTAAGGTTTTCCCCGAACCATCAATTAACTGATAAGGCAAGCGACAATTTTGAGCACATGAACCTCGATTAGCACTCCGCTCGCCGTTGGCAACACTCATATAACAATTTCCACTAAATGAAACGCACAAAGCCCCAGAGACAAAGAATTCTAATTCAACATCAGTGGCCTCACTGATTTCTCTAACTTGGTCTAAATTCAATTCCCTTGCCAAAACAACCCGTTTCATCCCCGCATCTTTCAAGAATTTAACGTGTTTCGGGTCTCTGTTATTAGCTTGCGTACTGGCATGAATAACAATTGGCGGTAAATCCATTTCCATAATTGCCATGTCTTGAACAATTAGAGCATCAACGCCAATATCGTATAATTGATAAATTAATTTTTTACATAACTCTAATTCGTTATCATACAAAATGGTATTGATAACGACAAATACTTGTGCTTTAAAAAGATGAGCATATTTCACCATTTCGGCAATATCTTCCAGAGAATTGGTAGCATTTGACCTTGCTCCAAATTGTGGAGCTCCAATATATACAGCATCTGCCCCCGCATTAATAGCAGCCATACCTTGAAAAAGGTTTTTGGCAGGGGCAAGAATTTCAACTTTCTTTTTCATTTTGTAATTTTTTGTAATAAGGTGCAAAATTACGGAATTGTTGAGAGAATATTAGGGTGTGCGTGAAATTAGGGCTGGCAATAATTACGGATTATAACACGATACACAATATTATCATTGAAAAAAGAGTTAATTATCCGTAATTATTCTTAAAGTTTGACAGTACAACAATTATAATTTACACTATCATAATTAAAATTAGACTAATTTTTAATTATGAATCTTCACCTTTATAAAACTTTAATACTTGTAGAAACAAAAAACGCCAATCAAAATCTTGATTAGCGTTCTCATTATAAACTCAAAAAATCTATCCTAAATAAGTCTTCAATGCCTTACTTCTTGAAGTATGACGTAAACGACGAATGGCCTTTTCTTTAATCTGACGTACACGCTCACGAGTAAGATTAAATTTCTCACCAATTTCTTCCAAAGTCATGGCGTGTTCTCCGTTCAATCCAAAATATAAAGTAACTACATCCGCTTCACGTTGCGTTAAAGTTGATAAAGCTCTCTGAACCTCACGGCGTAATGAATCATTAATTAAACCTGAATCGGGTTTGTCTTCTCCGTCATTTTCCAAAACGTCCAACAATGAGTTTTCTTCACCTTGAACAAATGGAGCATCCATCGAAACGTGACGACCTGATATTTTCAAAGTATCCACCACTTCGCCCGTAGAAATTTCCAAAACCTCCGCTAATTCTTCTGGCGTTGGCTCACGTTCAAACTTTTGTTCTAATTCAGAAAATGTTTTGGAAATTTTATTCAAAGAACCTACACGGTTTAATGGCAAACGTACAATACGAGATTGTTCTGCCAAAGCCTGTAAAATTGATTGACGAATCCACCAAACGGCGTAAGAAATAAATTTGAATCCACGGGTTTCATCAAAACGTTGAGCCGCTTTAATAAGTCCCAAGTTACCTTCGTTGATAAGGTCACCAAGACTAAGTCCTTGATTTTGGTACTGCTTTGCAACGGATACCACAAAACGAAGATTTGCTTTTGTGAGTCTTTCCAAAGAAAGTTGGTCGCCATCACGAATTTTTTGAGCTAAAATAACTTCCTCCTCTGGTGTCAACAAATCCACCTTACCGATTTCTTGTAGATACTTGTCAAGAGATTGACTTTCTCTGTTAGTAATCTGCTTACTAATTTTTAGCTGTCTCATATTTTTTTAAATGGTTAACAAACCGCTTTACTTATTTTAATAATTTGATGAAGGAGAAGAAATAGGAAATTTATTGATAGAATATACATAAAACCAAACAATTATAATAAGTACAAAAGGTACAATTTATAATCGTTTGGTATTAAAATTATAAACTAATGAATCATTTGTATGAATTCATAACGTAATTTCTTTCAAATTTGTTCTATTTCACTTCTGGCTTTGGTAAAAGAGCTTTTCTTGACAGACGGAATTTACCTGTTTTCTTATCTACTTCAATTAATTTCACCTTCACTTGTTCCCCGATTTGAAGAACGCCTTCAACCGTATCTAAACGCTCCCACTTAATTTCAGAAATATGTAATAATCCATCTTTACCAGGTAAAAATTCAACAAAAGCACCAAATGGCATGATTGACTTAACTACGCCATCATAAATTTCTCCTTCTTCTGGAATCATTACAATGCCTTTAACCATTGAAACAGCTTTGTCCATTGACTCTTTGTTAGCAGAGAAAATTGATACATAACCACCATCTGGTTTTTCTTCAATTGTAACGGTCGCACCTGATTGTTTCTGGATATCTTGAACAACTTTTCCTCCAGGTCCGATTACTGCTCCAATTTGCTCTTTCATAATCTTGATTACAACAGCTCGTGGCGTTTGTGGTTTCAAGTCGGCTCTTGGAGAAGAAATGGCTTCCTTCATTTTACTCAAAATATGTAAACGTCCTTGCTTTGCTTGATTTAGTGCCTCCACTAAAACATCATACGAAAGACCATCTACTTTAATATCCATTTGGCAAGCAGTAATTCCTTTTTCAGTTCCTGTAACCTTGAAATCCATATCTCCCAAATGATCTTCATCACCCAAAATATCAGAAAGCACAGCATATTTACCCGTCTTTGGGTCAGAAATTAAACCCATAGCAATTCCAGAAACGGGTGCAGTAATTTTAATACCTGCATCCATTAACGCCAAAGTTCCAGCACAAACGGTTGCCATTGAAGACGAACCATTTGATTCAAGAATATCAGAAACGATACGGATTGTATAAGGATTATCAACATCGGCAGGTAATACTTTTTTCAAAGCACGCATTGCCAAGTTACCATGTCCAACTTCACGACGACCAGGACCTCTATTTGGTTTTACTTCACCCGTTGAAAATCCAGGGAAGTTATAATGCAACATGAAACGATTGTAGCCAGAAACCATCGCTGAATCAATCATTTGCTCGTCCATTTTCGTACCTAATGTTACCGTAGTCAATGATTGTGTTTCTCCACGAGTAAATACGGCCGAACCGTGTGGCGAAGGCAAATAATCAATCTCACAAGTAATTTGACGAATTTCATCTAATTTACGACCATCCAAACGGAAACGTTCAGTAATCACCATTTGACGGACTGCTTCTTTCTCAATATCATGGAAATAAGTTTTCGCTAAACTTTTACTTACCGTTGAATCTTCTGGTAATGCATCAAAATATTCCGATTCAATTGCTTTAAATGATTCTCTACGACCGCTTTTACTTGGATTTGCTAATTTAGCAACTGCATAAAATTTATCATAATAACCTGCCCAAAGCAATTTCTTTAATTCTTCATCGTGTGTTTCGTGGTTATAAACACGCTTTTCAGTTTTACCAACTTCAATCGTTAATTCAACCAAGGCAGCACAATGAACTTTAATCGCTTCGTGAGCAAGTCTCAGTGCCGTAAGCATATCCTCTTCAGAACATTCTTGCATTTCGCCTTCCACCATCAAAATATCGTTGGCGTTTGCGGCAACCAACAATTCCATCTCAGCACTTGCAATTTGAGCAACCGTTGGATTGACAATAAATTCACCTTTAATTTTTGCAACACGAACTTCAGAAATTGGTCCATTAAAAGGAATATCTGAAACCGCTAAACAAGCTGCTGCTGCTAATCCTGCAAAAGCATCTGGAGAAACTGTTTCATCAGATGAAATCATCGTGATAGCAACCTGCGTATCTGCGTGATAATCATTTGGAAAAGTTGGGCGTAAAGCTCTATCAACCAAACGACTTACTAAAATTTCATAATCTGAAAGTCTTGCTTCACGGCGAAGAAATCCACCTGGAATTTTACCTGCCGAAGCAAATTTTTCTTGATAATCAACTGATAATGGAAGGAAATCAACGCCTTCTTTTGCTGTATGGCTGGATACAACCGTTGCCAATAACATCATATTTCCGCTTCTCACGACCACAGAACCGTCCGCCTGTTTTGCAAGTTTGCCTGTTTCGATGGAAATTTCTTTACCATCAGGCATTATTATTTTTTTCGTTATTACGTTAAACGACATATTTTTTATGATTTTACCTTTGATTCTGTTCTATCTCGAAACAGAACGTTAAAGGCATTTGTTGGAATTGAATCGTTAATTTCTTTCTTGTCAATCATTAATTATCATGTTTCGCTTAGAAATAGAATTTGACAACAACATAAATTAACGAGCATCCAGAGAGAGGAAATAAAAAGTAGGCAATTGAAACAATTGCCTACCAAAAATACTATTTTCTGATGCCGAGTTCGACAATGATAGTACGGTAACGAGAGATTTCTGTTTTGATTAAATAATCT
>JACMRQ010000431.1 GCA_014376355.1 Arcicella sp.
AAGTTTGAACTTTTCCCAGATTTTGACCGCAATCAAATTGCCGAGCAAACGCCAATTATTAAGAAAAAATATTTGTATCATAAAGATTTTGCTCAAGTTACTATGAATCAGCTTTTAGATGATTTTGGTAGGGATAATTTGCTGAAACTTACGTGTGAAAATACGGCAAATATCTGGTTAGAAAACACAGGAAATGGGCAGTTTACAAGTCATAGTTTACCTATTGAAGCCCAATTTGCCCCAGTGAATGCCATTTTAATTTCGGATTTTGACAAAGATGGAAACCAAGATATTTTATTAGCTGGCAATGAGTATCAAACGGAATCTTCAACGGGTAGAACTGACGCTTCTTTGGGTTTATTCTTAAAAGGGAATGGAAAAGGAAGTTTTAAGAGTATTCAACAAAATAAAAGTGGCTTTTTAGTGGAAGGCGACGTTAAATCAATGATTTTGGTTAACCAAAAAGTGTTTGTTGGCGTGAATAATGAAAATGTGAAAGTATTTAAAATGGTATCGGGTAATTCTCCAGTGGGTTTCGTCAAGGTTAAAACTGAAAAATTAAAATAATAAAAATAGTAGTATTTTTTTTGAATATAAAACAAAGTAAGAAGATGTTTAAAAATTTTATTTGGTTTGCATCGAAATAGCAATATTTCCTTTCGCTTATGCTTACTTTTCTTGTCTTGATACAAGAAAAGTAACAAAAGAAAATCAAGAAATCCCAAACTCGCTTTGCTCAAACAGTGGGATTTCGTAAAGAGCTTGCAGTTTTTTTCGTAACTCATTCATTTTTAGACATTTATAAATTTAAACATCTTCTAAGTGAAAATACCAGAAACTGAACAATTAAGTAAAAACCTTGTGCTTAAAATTAGTACAAATAGAGGCGAGTATTCCCCTCGAATTCATCAAATTAGCTTAACAAAAAACTATAATTCATTGAAAAAGACAAATTTAATCCTCACTTTATGGATGTTTACGGCAGGAATCATCACCGCTCAAAACAAAGTTACCTTGAACACTGATTTGGCAAAAACCAAAATCAATAAACACATTTACGGACATTTTGCCGAGCATCTTGGTAAATGTATTTACGGTGGAATGTACGTGGGAGAAAGCAACACAAAGATTCCTAATACCAATGGCGTGCGTAATGATGTTATTAAAGCCCTACAAGAATTGAAAGTGCCTAATCTTCGTTGGCCAGGTGGTTGTTTCGCTGATGCTTATCAGTGGAAAGACGGTATTGGACCTAAAGCAAAACGTCCGAGTATGATAAATACTTGGTGGGGTGGCGTAACCGAAGACAATAGTTTTGGGACGCATGATTTTCTTGATTTATGCGAACGAATTGGAGCAGAACCGTATTTAGCTGGAAATGTGGGAAGTGGCACGGTGAAAGATTTGATTGATTGGGTAACGTATGTCAATCATCCGACTGGTAGTCCAATGGCGGAACTTCGTAAGCAAAATGGTCGTGAAAAACCGTGGAATGTTAAACTTTGGGGCGTTGGAAATGAAGCTTGGGGTTGTGGTGGAAATATGACTGCCGAACACTACGCCAATATTTACCGTCAATATTCAACTTTTATGACTGATTGGAACAATGATTCAAAATTGTTCCGCATTGCCTCAGGAGCAAGTGATGGCGATTACGCTTGGACGGAAACGTTAATGAAAAATATTCCGAATAATATGCTTTCGGGCGTAGCCTTACATCACTATTCGGTATTGAGTTGGGCAGATAAAGGACCATCCGTAGATTTTACGGAAGCTCAATATTTCAAAACAATGGATGAAGCTTGGAAAATGGAGGAATTCATAACTCGTCATTCCACCATTATGGACAAATATGATCCTGCCAAAAAAATAGCTTTAATTGTGGATGAATGGGGTGGTTGGTATAATGTAGAAGCGGGAACAAATCCTGGATTTTTATACCAACAAAATACCATGCGTGATGCCATGATTGCAGGGTTAACGCTCAATATTTTCAATAATCATGCTGAACGTGTTCGTGGAGCAAACTTAGCCCAAATTGTGAATGTTTTGCAAGCGGTTATCCTAACAAATGAAGAGAAAATGTTGCTCACACCCACCTATCACATTATGAAGATGTACAATGTACATCAGGATGCGACACTCGTTCCGATAGAAATTGAATCAAACCAATATGAATTTGAAGGCAAAAAATTAACTGCTGTCTCGGTTTCTGCTTCAAAAGATGTGGCTGGAAATTTAAACGTGTCTTTGACAAATATAGATTATACCAAATCGCAGGAAGTCGTTATTAACCTTCGAGGTGAAGATTTTACGAAATTGTCGGGAACAATTTTATCATCTCCTAAAATCAATGACTTCAATTCTTTTGAAAATCCAAATAAAATTATAACGCAAAATTTTAAAGGAGCAAAAATAGAAAAAGGTGTTTTAAAATTGACTCTTCCTGCTTTTTCAGTAGTGGTATTGAATTTAAAAAAATAAAAATAAAAGGTTGTCTAACAATTTTTGTGGTAGGAACGAAATTTTTGTGGTAGGGACGAATAGCATTCGCCCACGGTCATTTTAGAGGGAGTGGACGAATGCTATTCGTCCCTACATTGCCATTCCACAAAAACTGTTACAAAACCAAATAATAGAATTCTTGTGTACATGAAATTAGTATTCTACCTCATTATTTACCCATTATTTCAATAGTAAGAAATTTTAAAATAAAATTTAGGTGAAAAAAATCGTATTTTTTTTAACGTGCATTTTTCTTTTCCAAATAGGTTTTGGTCAGAAAAAAATTCAAGAAACAACCAATATTACCATTGACTTCAATAAAAATATTGGTGATATGAATCCTTTTTGGGCATTCTTTGGGGCGGATGAACCCAATTATGCTTACATGAAAGATGGCAAAAAACTCCTGACTGAACTTTCAGTAATTAGTGCGGCACCCGTGTATTTTAGGACTCATAATTTATTGACTTCTGGGCATGATACCCTCAATTTGAAATGGGGTTCAACGAATGTTTATACAGAAGATGCCAAAGGAAATCCGATTTATGACTGGACAATTTTAGATAAAATTTTTGATACATATATACAGAGAGGCATAAAACCTGTTGCTCAATTTAGTTTCATGCCTGAAGCTCTTTCCTCTAAGCCTCAACCGTATGAACATCACTGGCAACCAGGAATGCCTTACGATAAAATTTATACAGGCTGGACATATCCACCCAAAGATTACAAAAAATGGGCGGCTTTGGTGAGCGAATGGGTAAAACACTCGGTGGCAAGGTACGGTAAAACTGAAGTAGAATCATGGTATTGGGAACTTTGGAACGAGCCTAACATTGGCTATTGGAGCGGAACAGTGCAGGAATATTGTAAATTATACGACTATACCGTTGATGCTGCCAAAAAGGTTTTGCCGACTATAAAAATTGGTGGACCAGAAACCACGGGACCAAGTTGGAACAAAGCGGGAGATTTCCTGAAAACTTTTTTGAAACATTGCGTTTCGGATACCAATTACGTGACAGGAAAAAT
>JACMRQ010000432.1 GCA_014376355.1 Arcicella sp.
AGATGAGGTTATTGTTGTAGGTTATGGTACTACTACGAGAAAAGATGCAACAGGTGGTGTTTCGTCATTATCTGCAAAGGATTTTAACCAAGGCGTTATTTCTTCTCCAGAGCAATTATTACAAGGTCGTGTTGCAGGTGTACAATTGACACCAAGTAGCGGTGAGCCAGGTTCTGCAATTGATATCCGAATTCGAGGTACAACTTCATTAAGAGGTGGTGGTCCATTGTATGTAGTAGATGGAATTGCTTTAGACGGTGGAAGTACATCTGACGGTGCAAACGGAAGTTCAGGATTTGGTGAAATTGCAGCAAAGAATCCATTAAATTTCATCAACCCAAGTGATATTGAAAATATTACAGTTTTGAAAGATGCTTCTGCAGCAGCTATTTATGGTGCAAGAGGTGCAAATGGAGTTGTATTAATTACAACGAAGAAAGGTAAAGCAGGTGCTTCAAGTCTTAATGTTTCAATTGGTACAAGTATAGCTTCAAATTATAAAAACTACGATGTACTTTCAACAAGTGCTTTCTTAACCGAAGCTGCAAAAGCTGGTTTAGATCCATCGAGTAAACTAATTAATGCAGGTTCAAGTACAAACTGGCAAGATCAGATTTTCCGTACAGCAGTTACTCAAAATTATAATTTGAGCTATGGCGGTGGAAATGAGAATACTACTTATCTTTTCTCTTTAGGTTATAATGATCAACAAGGAACAATTAAAAATTCATTCATGAATAGAGTTACCGCTCGTGTAAATGCTACTCATAAATTGTTTGATAACAAAGTTGTATTGTCAGTTGCTATGACAACTTCTCAAGTTAAAGATAAAGGTGCTGCATCTGGAGCAAACGTTGGTTATTTGGGTAGTGTTATCAGTAGAGCAATCCAAACGAATCCTACTTATCCTATTTTTGATACAGATGGTTCATACTATACAAATAAATCGCTTGCTTTCCGTAATCCAGTATCAATGTTAGAACAAATTGATATTAGAGCAAATACTAACAGAACATTAGCGAATGTAAGTGCTATGTGGAATATCACAAAAGATTTGTCTTTCAAATCTAATTTTGGTTTAGATAATTCTACTGGTGTAACTCGTCAATCTGTTCAACCAAATACACCTGGTTTTGCTGATAGTTACAATAATGAAGGTAGTGCTGCTATTATTAATAAATATGTTGTAACAACAACTATTGAGCATACCTTGAATTACAAAACTATTGTAGGAAAATCTAAAATTGATGCCCTTGCAGGTTTTGCGTATCAAAAATTTGAGAATCAAGGAAACGGTATATTCGCTGGATACTTTACTTCTCCTGCTGGTTTTGACTTGACTAATAATATTGGTTTCGTTGATAATAGTGGTTCAAGAAAAGCATATAGTGCCTTTTCTTATAAAGGAGTTAATGATATTCAATCATATTTTGGTCGTGTGAATTACTCATTTAATGATAAGTATTTAATTACAGGTACACTTCGTGTTGATGGTTCTTCAAGATTTGGTTTGAATAATAAATATGGTTATTTCCCATCGGTTGCTGCAGCTTGGCGTTTAATAAACGAAGATTTTGTTCCGAAAGAAATTTTCTCTGATTTAAAAATGAGAGTTAACTACGGAGTAACAGGTAGTCAAGATTTCGCCAATAATGCATCGGTAGGTACTTCGACTCCAAATTCATCAGCGGGTAGTGTTAATAAAGAAAATATACCAAATCCAGATTTGAAATGGGAACAAACAAAAGCCTATGGCGTTGGTCTTGATTTCGGTTTAATGAAAGGAAGAATAACGGGAACAGTTGATTATTTCAATAGAAGTACAGAAAGTCAATTATTTAGATTTGCTGCTCCACAACCTGAAGTAGCAACGTCAAGATGGGCTAATATTCCTGCCGATATCAGAAATACAGGTGTAGAAGTAAGTTTGAATTATGCAGTTATACAGAACAAAAGTTTCTCTTGGGATATTAATTTAAACTCAACGTTTTTGAACAATGAAGTTAAGCGTTTAGATGTTGCTACTATCCAATCTGGATTCTTATTTGGACAAGGACTTTCAGGAGCATTTGTTCAACCAATTACTCAAGGTTATCCGATCTTTGGCTTCTTCTTGAAAGATTTCAAAGGATATGATAGCAAAGGAAATACAATTTTGTCTGATGGTCCTGCAACCTACAAAGGAAGTCCGTTAGCAACTTTTGTTTGGGGTTTGAATAACGCCTTTACTTTTGGAGCATGGAATGCAAGTGTATTTATTAATGGTCAATCTGGTGGATATACTTACAACAATACTGCTAATGCTGTATTAAATAGGGGTTCATTAAAACAAGGTAACAACGTTACAGCTTACACAATATCAAGTACGACTGGTCAGGATTATGGAGATGCTCCAGCACCTTCTACTTTATATTTAGAAAAGTCTGATTTCATCCGTATCTCTAACTTTACAGTTGGTCATACAGTTAAATTGCCAGCGAATAGCTTTGCTAAATCATTGAATATTTCGGTATCAGGACAGAATTTGTTGTTGATTTCAAATTATACAGGTTTAGATCCAGAGATTACCAATCCGCTTGCAGGTAGAGATGGAGTTGCTTCAAAAGGAATTGATTATATCGCTTATCCAAAAGCAAGAACTTTCACTTTAGGATTAAGTGCTAATTTCTAAGAGTAATAAACTTTATATTAGAAATTTAAAACCACATTATTAGACTAATCGTTAATAAAATAAATAATTGATAAATAATTATCAATTTCCATTTTTTATTAAAAATTATCAACAATAAAAAAATGAAAAACTTTAGAAAAATACTAATTCCCTCATTAGCCACTTTATTGATGGCGGGGACAATTGGATGTAGTAACTTAGATGATGTTGTGCTTGATAAAAGTGATAAGCCAGCGAATGTACTAACTTCATTACAGTTAAAATCAGCTTATGCAGCATTAGGATCATTTACAGATCAAGCAAACGCCTATGCTTTGTTAGAACATCCTTCTGACGAAATGCAAGGACCAACTCGTGGTGCTGACTGGGATGACAATGGAAGATGGAGAAATCTTCATACTCATACTTGGACAAACCAAAGTGATGACGTTTTGGGAGCTTGGAATAACTTAAATAGAGGTCATGCCTTAGCTAATGAAGTAATTGCTGATTTAAAAGCAACGAAGCAACAAGTAGCAGAAGCAAAATTTATCCGTGCTTTTTATATTTTTTATACCACGGATTTATTTGGACAAGTAGCATTCAAAGATTTAGCTAACCCTGGAGCATTGCCAAAAGGATTGAGTCGCAAAGAAGCTGCTGAACAAGTTATTTCTGATTTGAAAGCAATTGTTGGAGATTTACCAAGTGCATCAGCAAGCAATACAGGTTTAGCTACAAAAGAAGCTGTAGCTTTTCTTTTAGCTAAAACTTATTTGAATAGAGCGGTATTCAATCAAGCACCAACAACACCTGCGGGTCCATTCACGTTCGATAAAGCGGATATGGATGCAGTTATTGCTAACGCTGATTTGATTATTAGTTCTGGAAAGTATGCTTTAACGGCTAATTATTTCGATAATTTTCACTTTGAGAACACAGACAGATCAAAAGAATTGATTTTTGTAATTCCAAATGAGAAAGGTGCAAGTAATAACAATGGTTCTTCACCAAGAAACCGTTATTTCATGACTTGTCATTACAATATGTCTCCAAGTGGTTGGAACGGATTTACTACTTTGGCAGATTTTTACGGCAGTTTTGAAAAAGGTGATACTCGTGGTGGTGCTGCAATTAAAGGGATTACAGATGTAAAAGGTTTACGTGCTGGATTCCTAATTGGACAACAATATGATGGAGCTGGTGCTGCTATAAAAGACAGAGAAGGCAAGCCTTTAATTTTTACGGCTGATATCGATTTGAAAACAGCTAATGAGGTAAATGGTATTCGTGTTATTAAATATCAACCAGATTATACAGATTTAGATTCACCAGCAAATGATTATGTGTTTTTCCGTTATGCGGATGCTTGGTTGATGAAAGCTGAGGCAATGCACAGAAGTGGAAACTCTGCCGGTGCTTTGACAATGGTTAACACTTTGAGAGTTGCTCGTGGGGCAACTGCTTTGGCTTCTTTAACGGATGCTAATTTGTTGGCTGAACGTGGACGTGAATTGTATTGGGAAGGTTGGAGAAGAAATGACCAAATTCGTTTTGGTAAATTCAATGCTCCAGTTCAAAACCGTACAACCGTTTCTCCTGATTTTAGAGTTGTTTTCCCAATTCCACAGAAAGAATTGGAAATCAATGCAAACTTGAAGCAAAACTTCGGTTATTAATTAATTGCTAAGAAAATATTGCTAATAAAAAAATGCTCGTTTTTACGGGCATTTTTTTATTAATTACATTCGATTCAAACACAATAAAAAATGAGTAAGTGCCTTGATTTTTCATTAAAATACCTAATAATGTTGATTATTGTTGGTGTTTTCAATAGTTGTTCTTCAAATAATAAAGAGGAGGATAAACAGTACCAAACGATTTATCAATCATTAAAAGATGGTCAATCGAAATTCATTTTTAAAATGGATGGTAATGATTTTTATAAAACAGAAAGCATCTTTACAGGTCACTTAGAAATGCTCGAAGGCTCATTTACGATGAGTTACTTTGACCAATTTGATAGCAATGTAATGATACATTTTGGGGGACAAAAATGGTATGAAGGCAGACCGATTAAAGCTACAATTAAATTAGATAATGGCTATTCTTCAAATGTAATGTTTGGGCGAATTACTAACAAAGTTGAAAAGCTGGGTGCAGGTTATTTAATGTCTGAGGGGTTAATTACTTTCAAGGTTTTTACCAAAGAAAAATTTGTGGTTGTAATTGAAGGAAAAGCTAAAAAATATCCTAAAGTCGAGGTTTCAGACCCATCTTTCGAAGTAAAAGCTACAATTGTTTGTAAAAACCCTAAATTTGATGTTGTTGATATTGATGGAAAAAAATCTTTTTATGGTCAATAATCTGTTAATTAATGGCATTACTTAGTTCAAAAATGAAACCTGACGCATTAAAAATATTATTAATATTTATGCTTTTTGCAAGTTCCATTTCCGCACAAAGGACATTTTCATTGAGAGGAAATGTGAAAAATGCTGGAACTGGGAATTCTTTAATTGGAGCAACCATATCACTGGATTCTAAGAAAACTGGCATTTTGACTGATTCTTTAGGGAATTATTATTTACGAATCCCACAAGATGATTATGTAGTTAAAGTTTCTTTTGTAGGCTATAAACCTTACCGAAAATTTATAAAATTAGATAAAAATTTCACGCTTAATATTGTCCTTGAAGATGTTACAAAGCAATTAGAAGAAGTTATTGTATCAAGTATCTCAACACGAAGTAATATTCTTACGCCCTCACTTGGGGTTTCCTTATTAAGCATAAAGGGAATTAAAAAAATCCCTGCCATGATGGGTGAAGTGGATATTTTGCGAAGTCTGCAAACATTGCCAGGGGTTTCATCGGTGGGTGAAGGAGCAAATGGATTAAATATTCGAGGAGGAGCGGTTGATCAAAATCTTATTTTTATTGATGATACACCCATTTTTAATCCTACACATCTTTTTGGTTTATTTTCAGTTTTTGCTTCGGATGCTGTTCGGGAGTTAGAACTTTATAAAGGAGGTATTCCTGCCCGATTTGGCGGAAGAACTGCTTCGGTTTTGGATATTAAAATGATTGAGCCAAGCCTTGAAAAATTCAAATTTGAGGGCGGAATTGGTCCAATTTCTAATCGAATAATGGTTGAAATACCGCTGATTAAAAATAAATTATCTATTTTGGCAGCAGGTAGAGTTTCCTTCAACGATTTTTGGTTTAAAACTTTTGCTCCTGATAATCTAAAAAATACCAGAGCTAACTTTTATGATGTTGCCAATAAAGTTTTTTATAAACCAAATGCCCAAAATACCATTGCTTTATCTACCTATTTTAGTCAAGATTTTTATCGGGTTGATTCCTTATTCAGTCTTGAAAATGTAATTGCCAAACAAACAGATTTCAGATATGGACATGCCAATGCTTCTTTAAAATGGAATCATTATTTTAACCCAAAAACCAGTTTGGAGATTTTGGGAGCATACAGTAATTACAAAACAGTGACAGAATCACCCGATTCGGTGAATCGAATTGAATTGAAAAATAATATTCAATACCGAAATTTTAAGATAAATCTTGATAGAACATTAAATGAAAGACATCGAGCAAATTTTGGATTTAGTGCGGTTCAGTATGATTTGAGTCCTGGCATATTAAATAAAGATATTATTTCTAAAATTTCATCCATTGAGTTGTCAAAAGAACAATCATTAGAATTGTCACTTCATGCCGATGATGAGTTTAAAGTAAATGAAAAATTAACGGTTCAATATGGACTTCGATATACCCAATTTTTAAATTTAGGGACTTCTGAAATCAGAAAATATCAAGATGGTGAGCCTAAATCATCGGTAACCTTAATTTCTTCGGAAAAAAAAGAGGGAATTGTTAAAACCTACGGAGGATTTGAACCCAGAATTACAGCGGTTTATGTATTTAATGCGTTTACTTCTATGAAGTTTGGGTATAATAGAATGCAACAATTTTTAAATTTAATAACCAATAATACTACACCTCTACCGACTTCTCGGTGGAAAATATCCGACGAAAATATTTTACCACAAAAAAGTGATTTTGTGTCCTTAGGATATTTCAAAACTTGGAACGACAATGTATGGGAGGCTTCTTTGGAAACATATTATCGTGATACCAAGAATACAATTGATTACGTTTCGGGGGCAAATTTACAACTAAATCCAACGATTGAAACACAACTTTTGCAAGGTAGAGGACGTTCTTACGGAGCAGAATTAATGATTTCTAAAAAGAAAGGAGAGTTGACTGGTTGGATTAGTTATACTTTCGCAAGGTCATTTCAACAAACAATAGGGGCTTATCCAGAACAGCGAATTAATGACGGTGATTGGTATGCTTCAAATTATGACAAACCTCATTCAGTTAATGTGGTTTTGAATGCGACGCCTGATAAACATAACAGTTTTTCATTTATTTTTGCCTACAATACTGGTCGTCCATTTTCGTCTCCAACGGGTACATATACGCTTGATGGTCAACAATTACCGCTTTATACTGCCAGAAATAATGACCGAATTCCAGATTATCATCGCTTAGATTTTTCGTGGACAATTACTAATCCAAGCATGAAAGAAAAACGATGGGAAGGCAGTTGGATTTTTACAGTTTATAATGTTTATGGTCGTTCAAATCCATATTCGGTGTTTTTTACGAATGGAAAAAGTGGTACGAAGGTCTATCAGTTAAGCGTTTTTGCTTCTCCATTGGTTTCATTGGCTTATAATTTTAAATTTAAATAATGGCTACGAAGCATTTACTCCTATATTTTTTAATGATGACATTGGGAATGTGGTCGTGTGTAACTGAAATACGTGATTTTGAACAAATTGGTAATAATTCTTTTCTTACAGTGGAAGCAACGCTTTCGAATCAAGCAGGTGCTCAAAGGGTTATTGTATCTTATTCTTCGCCAAGTATTACCATAAATGTTGAAAATAAACCCGTTCAAAAAGCCTTAGTTTTTATAACGGATGATAAAGGCAGTCGAGTAAATTTAACCGAAATTGTGAATGGAATTTACGAAACAGTACCCACTTATAAAGGAATTGTAGGCAATATTTACACGCTTCATATTACTTTACCAAATGGGAAAAAATATGAATCTATGCCTGAAAAGATGATTGCAGTTCCATTGATAGATAAAATTGATACGAAATTTGTGGTGAAAACGAGCTATTCATTAAAGGATGCTAGAAGTGTTGGATATGATATAACGCTGGATTTTAAAGATTCGCCTGAACCAAATCAATATTATCAATGGAAATGGACGCATTATGAAAGAACAGTTTATTGTGCAAAGTGTAATTTAGGTTATGATTATAGTTTGAGTAAATGTAGCACAATTTCTCGTTACCCTTATGGACAAACTTCGCCCGAATTGATTAATTATAAATGTGGTGAACAATGCTTTGATGTTTCATTCAGTCCGACTTACAATATTTTATCGGACAACCTTTTGAATGGACAACAAGTTAGAAATTATCCGATTGTTAGAGTGCCTTATGATGGGCGGACTTTGTATTATTTGAAAATCGAACAAAGGGCTATTTCTCAAAAAATGTACCGTTATTTTCGGAGTATAAAAGACGTTACACAAGGCTCAGGGACGCTTTTTGATGTGCCTGCTGAAACACAATTTAGTCCGAATATATTTGCAGTGGATAATCCTAATGAAAGAATATTAGGAGCTTTTGAGGTTTTTGGAGCGGAGGAAAAAATAATTTATATTGATAGACTTATTGGTTCGGATGGATATTCGCCAGTAAATTCTCCTGATTTTGGCAGAGAACTACCTCCTTCTCCTGGGGCACTTAATGGACCAAGGGCTAATTGTGTAGAAGGAAAATATCGTTCAACGAAAGAACCAAAAGGTTGGAAAGAATAGATTTTAAGCATAAAATGAATAAAAAACTAACCACATATTTTAAATTTGGGTGTCTTATATTCACTCAATTATTTTTTTCTTGTGATAAAGAAAAAGTTCTTTTTGAAAAACTCAGTCCAGAACAATCAGGAATTACTTTCACCAACCAAGTTACAGAATCCGAAAAGGAGAATATTCTTAGTTACGAATATTTCTATAATGGCGGAGGTGTTGCTTCGGGAGATTTTAATAATGATGGACTTGTTGATTTATATTTTTCGGGTAATCAAGTAGAGAATAAATTATATCTAAATAAAGGAAAATTACGCTTTGAAGATATTACTGAAAAATCGGGAACTGCGGGACGAAAGGACGGATGGAAAACGGGAGTAAGTGTGGTAGATATAAATGCCGATGGTTGGTTAGATATCTACGTTTGTTATTCGGGTTTACGAGATTCTACCTTACGAAGAAATCAATTATTTATCAACAATCACGATTTAACTTTTATTGACAAAGCCAAAGAATACGGATTAGATGATTCGGGGTATTCTACCCAAGTAGCATTTTTAGATTATGATTTGGATGGTGATTTAGATTGTTTTTTAGTCAATCATAATCTTGCGGGATACCAACGTAAAGAGGCTTCGGTGATGCGGAATGCGTATGATTATAATGCAGGAGATAAACTGTTTAGAAATGATGGTAACCAAAGCTTTACAGATATTTCAAAAGAAGCAGGCATCAAAAGTAATCCGCTTGGCTTCGGTTTGGGCGTAATGGTTTCAGATGTTAATAAAGATGGTTATCCAGATATTTATGTAACCAATGATTACGTGGAGGATGATTACTTGTATATAAATCAGCAAGGAAAAGCGTTCAAAGACGAACTCCGAGAACGAATTTCTCACACTTCTTATTCATCAATGGGTGTGGATATTGCCGATGTAAATAACGATGGATTAGCGGATATTTTTACTCTGGATATGCTTCCCGAAGATAATGCCCGACAAAAGTTGTTGCTTTGGGCAGATAATTGGAATACTTATCAAGCACAATTGCAAAATGGATTTTGGCACGCCAATATGCGAAATATGTTGCAGGTAAATCAAGGAAATGGAGGTTTTTCTGAAGTCGGACAACTTGCGGGGGTATCAAATACTGATTGGAGTTGGGGAACACTTTTGGCGGATTTTGACATGGATGGCCACAAGGATATTTTTGTAACCAATGGCATCGGACGGGATTATACAAATGCTGATTTTATTAAATATTACGACGATGCAGAAGCAAATGGTTCACAAAAACCGCTTTTGGAACATCTTAAACAAATGCCTACGAGTCAGACAAAAAACTATATTTTCAAGAATAATCAAGGGGTAAATGGTTCGACGCCACAATTTACAAATGAACAAAAAAATTGGGGTTTCGATGAGCCAACTGTAGCAAGCGGTTGCGTATATGTGGACTTAGATAATGATGGTGATGTAGAAATAGTTACCAATAACTTGAATGAACCTTCTCGAATTTACCAGAATACTTCACAAGAAAATAAACCTAAGAATTTTGTGAAAATTAAACTTAGAGGTTCGCCCATGAATCCTTTTGGAATTGGGGCAAGTATTACGGTTAAAACCAATAAAAATTCTCAATTTCAAGAAGTTTCTCCCACGCATGGCTTTCAATCGAGTAGTGTTGGTGATTTGCTTTTTGCTTTGCCAGATAATGTTAAGACCTGTGAAATAAATATTCGTTGGGTTGATGGGAAAGAACAGGATTTAAAGAATATGCCTGTAAATCAAGTAGTTGTGTTGGATTATTTGAAAACTGCAAATAAAATTGAAAGATTACAAACGCCCGTTAATTCAATTTTAATGGGTAATCAATCAATTGATTATCAACCTATTATTTCCCCAACGAATAATTTTGACCGTCAAGTAATGTTACCAACTCAATATTCGTATTCAGGACCCAAAATGGCGGTTGGTGATGTTAATATGGATGGATTGGAAGATGTTTTTATTTGTGGAACGAAGGAACAAGCTGGAAAATTTTTGTTGGGACAAAATGGAAAAGAACGTAATACTCAATTCTTAAATTTGCCACGCAAGAATTCTCAAATTACCAATAATCAAGATGCCGTTATCCAAGATTTTAACGGAGACAAATTTCCTGATTTATACATTGCTAATGGAAATTATGCCAATGCCCAATTCACAGAACAAAATGATGAACTGTGGTTAAACGATGGAAAAGGTAAATTCAAACAAGTGAATTTACCCGAAGACCAAATTAACAGTTTATGCGTAAAAGCCATTGATTTTGACCGAGATGGGAATATGGATTTGTTTGTAGGTGGCCACATTAAACCAAATCATTTCCCAATATCAGAAGAGAGTTTTCTTTTAAAAAATGATGGAAAGGCACATTTTACGAAAATAAGATTGGGAGATTTAGGATTAGTAACCTATGCGGTAGTAATGGATTTAGACGGCGATAAATATCAAGAACTGATTGTGGTGGGAGAATGGATGTCGCCGATGATTTTAAAAAATAACAAAGGTAAACTCACTAAATCAACAAATCAACTTTTGAACAGTTTAGCGGGTTGTTATAATACAATTGAAAAGGCGGATTTAGATAATGATGGAGATGACGATTTAGTGTTGGGCAATTTGGGAAATAATACCCAAATTAAAGCAACCACAAATGAGCCTGCCACTTTAATTTACGATGATTTCGACCAAAATGGAACCACTGATTTTTTTATGAGTTATTATATTCAAGGGAAATCGTATCCTTGTTATTCCCGGGATGAAGTAGCAGAGCAAATACCACTATTAAAAAAGAAGTTTCCTGATTATAAAACATTTTCGACCGCCACAATGGAAGATTTTTTTGAAGAAAAGGTGCGGGAAAAGGCGAATAAAAAAGAAATTATGAACCTTAAAACACTAATCTTAGAAAATAAAAAAGGAGATTTTGTTATTCATCAATTACCGATAGAATCCCAATATGCTCCTGTGTACGCAATTTTGGCAACAGATTTTAACCATGATGGTAAGAAAGATCTTTTATTGATGGGAAATAATAGTAAGTTCAGATTAAGAATCGGAAAAGTCGATGCTAATTCGGGGTTAATGCTTCTGAATAAAGGTGACTTTAATTTTGAAAGTCTATCACGTAAACAATCAGGTGTATATGAACGGGGTGATGTGCGTTCAGTGAAGCGAATGGGAGACAAAATTATGTTGGGAGTTTGTGAGGGGAAAGTACAAGAATATTTAATTAGGTAAAATTATTATTGGTGGATAAATCTCGTGTTTTAAAACACATTTATCCAAAGAATTTTATTGCTGAAAAGTATATCATCATAACCATTTTTATAATACAAATGAAAAAATTAATCTTTTTGCTTATCGGATTCATTACTTTTTCCTGTAATCAAAAAAAAGCTGATACACTTTTTGAAGAACTTCCCGCCACTGAAAC
>JACMRQ010000433.1 GCA_014376355.1 Arcicella sp.
AAATCCTCCGCTAAGATATCCATTCCGTGACGCTTTTCGGGTTCAATGATGTAATGAGCCAACATCGTATCGTATGTCTTACCCTTCATTTCAACGCCATAATGTGTCAAGACCATCAAATCATATTTGATATTTTGAGCAATTTTTTCAATCTTTTCGTTCTCAAAAATCACCTTAAATTCATCCACAATTACCTGAGCTTCAGTCTGATTGGCTGGCACAGGCACGTAATAGCCTTCACCCGCACGATACGCAAATGACATTCCAACTAATTCTGCCTCAACAGCATCAATATTGGTTGTTTCGGTATCAAAACAGATACTATCTTGTAAATTCAGAAAATAAATCAAAGATTGTCGTAATTCGGGCGTGTCGACAAGTTGATATTGATGAACGGTGGTGTGGATATTCGATTTTTGTGATTCGATGTTTGTATTAAAAACGTCGTTATCTGTATTTGAACCAAAAATATCCAATTTTTTTTCAGGGGTAAGATTACTAAACATGTCCATTTGTCCTGCCGAACTTTGAGCCTTGAGCTTTGAGTTTTGGACCGGAGGCTGATTGCTAACTACCGACTGCCGACCGCCTGATTCGCCTGATTCTTCGCCTAACATTCTTCTCCGTAACGTTCTAAACTCCAACTCGTCCAAGAGTAATGAGAGTGATTCTTTATTTACTTCCGATATCTTTAAATCTTCTTCATCAAACGTCACCGGAACTTCGCAATGGATAGTAGCTAATTCTTTCGATAAAATGCCCTGTGCGGCAAAATTTCGAACATTCTCCTGTTGTTTACCTTTTAGTTTATCAACGTTGGCAATTAGGTTTTCTACGGAACCATACTCTTCAATGAGTTTCTGAGCGGTTTTTTCTCCAATTCCTGGAATACCAGGAATATTATCGGAAGCATCTCCCATTAAGCCCAGAATATCAATCACTTTCATGACATCGTCAATACCCCAACGTTCGCAGATTTCTGTAATTCCCATTACTTCCACACCCTTGCCCATGTAGGCAGGTTTGTACATAAAAATACGTTCCTCGACCAATTGACCATAATCTTTATCAGGAGTCATCATAAAAATTTCCATGTCATCATGTCCACGGGCGGCACGTTTGGCAATCGTCCCGATAACGTCGTCCGCCTCATAACCAGGCATAATCAGCATCGGAATATTCATAGCGGCACAAAGCCGTTTTATATATGGAATGGCAATGGTAATATCTTCGGGTTGAGCCTGCCGTTGAGCCTTGTAGGCTTCAAACTGAATATGTCGAAAAGTAGGAGTTGGCGTATCAAAAGCCACGCCAATATGCGTTGGTTTTTCCTTAGCAAGTACTTCTAAAAGTGTATTAGCAAAACCAAATACAGCACTGGTATTCATGCCCGTAGAGGAAATTCGAGGTGTTTTCTGGAAAGCAAAATGGGCTCTGTAAATCAACGCCATTGCGTCGAGGAGGAATAATTTTTTCATTGGAATATTTTTGAATCAGAATAACGATTTTCAAAAATACGGAAAAGGGAGGGGATTTTTTAGAAATTCGAGAAAGAGATGTTAAAATTGCACACGGGTTTGAGGGATTAGATACGGATTAAATTTTTAAAATCCGTGTCTAATCCCTCAAACCCGTGTGTAAAAGTTGATGGTTGCCAACACCAAAAAAAGCTATTTCCATGACAGAAATAGCTTTTTTCAATTATATCAATAGCACAAACTAAGCCACCGCAGAACTCATTACTTCCGTTTGTTTACGGATAGACTCCAGGTGAACTAATTTGAATAATTCTTCAATAAATTCTGGATACAAACCCAATCCCGAAGCTTGTTTTGCACGGTCAGCGTGAACTTGTTTCCAACGGTCAAGTTGAAGAACAGCCACGTTATTATCACGCTTATATTCCCCTAATTTTTCAACGATTGACATACGAGCAGCCAAAACTTCCATCAACTCACGGTCAATATTGTCAATTTTAGAACGCATCGCTGCTAATTCATCCGTAAAGTCAGCACCATAATTGGCTTGGCGAACGTCTAATTCACGCAACATTTGTCCTAAAACTTCTGGTGTAACTTGCTGAGAAGCATCCGACCAAGCAGCGTCAGGGTCACGGTGCGTTTCAATAATCATTCCGTCATAATTCAAATCCAAGATTCTCTGCGACAATTCCATCAATAATGAACGTTTTCCCGCCATGTGCGATGGGTCACCAATCATTGGTAATTGTGGAAATAAACGTTTCATCTCTACAGCTAATTGCCACATTGGAGAGTTACGATATTTTGTTTCTTGAGCATTTGAAAAACCACGGTGGATAGCACCTAATTTTTTAATACCAGAGTTTTGAAGACGTTCAAACGCTCCAACCCAAAGGGCTAAATCTGGATTTACTGGGTTTTTAACTAATACAGGAACATCTACACCTCTCAAAGCATCGGCTAAATCCTGAACGTTGAATGGATTTACAGTAGTTCTTGCACCAATCCATAATACATCAACGCCATATTTCAAGGCAAGTTCAACGTGTTCTGGCGTTGCCACCTCAATAGCCAATGGCAAACCCGTTTGTTTTTTTGCTTCCACAAGCCATTTCAGAGCAGGTTCACCCATTCCTTCAAAACTTCCTGGACGTGTACGGGGCTTCCATACACCTGCACGCATGATGTGAGCGTAACCTTCGGCTTTAATTCTGTTGGCAGTCTCCAACACTTGTTCTTCAGTTTCTGCTGAACATGGCCCAGCAATAATCAAAGGTTTGCCGTCAGTATTGATCCATTCCTGCATCGGCGTAATATCTAAATTAGCATTCATTTCTTAAACTTTATTCGTGATTCTTCTAAAACAATTTTTCTAAAATAAAAGGTAAACTTAATGCAATATTTCTTCAAAATTTTATCGTTACTTTACAAAAAAATAATAGCTAAATAATAATAAAAATGAAAAAATAGTTTCTTTTTAAAATTTAATTTAGTGAAACGCATTTTTGTATTATTCTAATATGTTATCTTTGCACGCTTTTGTAAAACAAAGACAATACTCTGAATCTTAATAAATTGGTAATTAAATAGTTAAACTATTTTCAGTTTTAAAATATAAATAGATTATTAGATCTGTAAAAATGTCAAAAATGCCAACCACCAAAATTCTCACAATGTCCCAAAAAGTTAGTTTTGAGGATACTTCCATCGCTTTTTCTTCTAAATCAAACTTGCAACTAAAAAAGGTTTACTTAATATTTGCAAGTATGAATCAGAATTGGCTCGTAAAGTTAGGTACTTTTTTTATCAAACTATTTCTTTTTCTTCATTTTCCGATAAAAAAATTAATTAAAATAACTGTATTTGAGCAGTTTTGCGGTGGAGAAAATCTGCAAGAATGCAATAAAACCATAGAAAATTTGGATAAATCTCACATCGGCACAATTTTAGATTATTCCGTTGAAGGTGAAGATAACGAAAAAAGTTTTGATAAGACTGCTGGAGAGATTTTATTAACAATAGAGAAAGCGAATCAAAATTTGGCTATTCCTTTTGCCGTATTTAAGGTTACGGGTATAGGTAGTGCAGAATTATTAGAGAGAGTTCAGAACCAAGAAGAATTGTATGAAGAAGAAAAAGATGCTTTTCAACATATAAGGAAAAGAATGGATATGTTATGTGGTAGAGCAGCCATTTTAAATGTTAAAATTTTTGTAGATGGTGAAGAATCTTGGATTCAAGACACTATCGATAGTTTAACTTATGAAATGATGGAAAAATATAACCACGAAAAATGTGTGGTTCACAATACTTTCCAAATGTATCGCAAAGATATGTTCCATAATTTAGGAGTGGCTACTAAACAAGCACGTCAGAATCATTATTATTTAGGTGTGAAATTAGTGAGAGGGGCATATATGGAAAGGGAGCGTCAAAAAGCTCATGAAGATAATTATTGCGAACCCGTTCACGAAACAAAAGAAGGTACCGATCGAGATTTCAATGCTGCAATGGAATTTACTGTTGAAAATCGTGATATAATTTCTGTATGCGTAGGTACACACAATGAATATAGCTGCAAATATTTAGTTGAATTAATGAATCAGAACCACATTCAACCTACCGATAAACATTTCTATTTTGCCCAATTGCTGGGTATGTCTGATAATATTTCATTCAATCTTTCAAAAGCAGGGTATAATGTAGCAAAATATGTTCCTTATGGTCCCGTTGATGCAGTAATGCCTTATTTGTTCCGTCGTGCGGAGGAAAATACTTCCGTTGCAGGGCAAGCAAGTCGTGAATTTGGGTTGATAAAAAGAGAAATAGTGAGGAGAAAAAGATTAGTGTTTCAGAATAAGTAAATCAAAATTCATATTTTTGGGGAAGCCACAAAATTTGATTTTTGTGGCTTCTTTATTTTGTATCTTTGCAAGTGTACAATAATTATCACTCAACAATTATTAATAAACAGTTTCAAAAAATATTTTTTAGGTATTTTCTGAAGTAATATTGATAATTAAAATATTGATAATTGTTATTCATTAACTGTTAATTGTTAATTAAATATGTTTCGTTCTCCGTATAAATATTTTTGGCTAACATTTTTGTTAATTGCCATTGATCAGTTAATTAAGTATGCTATACATCATTATTTGGTATATGAAGGTAATGAGATTGCCGTATTTGGACATTGGTTTAAACTACATTATGTTTTAAACAGAGGAATGGCATTTGGTATGGAACTTTCTTTCATTCCAGGTGGCTATGGTAAGATTGTTTTGAGTCTTTTTAGGCTCGTGGCAATGGTTGGGATTGGCATTTATTTAGTAAAATTAGCCCGCCAAAAGGCTCATGAAGGTCTTTTATGGAGTATTTCCGCCATTTTAGGAGGAGCTATTGGAAATGTAATTGATAGTACTTTCTACGGGAAACTTTTAGCGAATCAACCTGCTGGTTCGCCAACACCTTGGTTTCATGGGCAAGTAATTGATATGTTTTTCTTTGATCCTTATCAAGGCTGGATTCCTGATTGGGTACCACTTTGGGGAGGTTCATGGTATTCAACACCTATATTTAATTTTGCGGATGCTTCGATTTTTTGTGGTGTTGTTTCAATTTTAATCTTTCAAAATAAGTTTTTTGACCAGCCCAAAAAAGAAGAAATTACTGATGATCAAGACATTAGGAATTCTGAAACTGAAATTATAGAAGATATTAGTCCAAAGAAAAATGAGTTTTTAGAAGAATAGAAAAAGCCTTTATTGTTTTGAATAATAAAGGCTTTTTTATGCGTTTTATTTTAAGAAATTGGTACTAATTGTATCCCAAACTTCCTTACCATCTCCTAATAAAGTCTGTTTTATCATATAAATTCCAAAACCTTTTGCTTGTCCTATTTCAATTTTTGGAGGCATCGATAATTCCGTTGGATTCGTTAAAACATCAACCAAAACAGGACCATTATGTGCCAACGCTTTTTCAATTGCCGAGGGTACATCTTCTGAATTTTCTACTCGAATACCCATGATTCCCATAGATTCGGCCATTTTTGCAAAATCAGGATTTTTTAAATCTGTTCCGAAAGGAGGCATTCCAATTACTTTCATTTCCAAAGCTACAAAACCAAGAGAGCTATTGTTAAAAATGACTATTTTGACGGGCAAATTATACTGATAAATGGTTAACAAATCACCCATCAACATGGCAAAACCTCCGTCGCCCGAAAGAGAAATTACCTGTCTATTTGGAAAAGCAAATTTTGCTCCAATTGCCATTGGCATAGCTGCAGCCATAGAACCATGATTGAAAGAACCAATTAATCTTCTGCTTGCTTTCATCTCCAAATGTCGAGCTGCCCAAACAGTTGGCGTGCCAACATCTGCCGTAAAAATAGCATTTCGTTCAGCTTGATTACTAATGACTTTCATCAAATATTCAGGATGAATTAATTTTCCTGTTTCGCCCTCTGCTTTTGAGTCTAAATTTTTAATATTATCCTTATATCTTTCCTGACATTCTTGCAAAAAATCAGTATCTGTATTATTCTCTAATAGAGGTAATAAAGCGTTAATTGTTTCATTTATATCCCCAATAAGCCCTAAATCAAGCTTACAACGTCTTCCCAATCTTTCAGGTCGAATGTCAATTTGAACAATTTTAGTATCATTCGGATACCATTCTTTATAAGGAAAATCCGTCCCGAGCATTAACAATAAATCACAATCCATCAAAGCACGATTGCCCGAAGCAATGCCAATTAGTCCAGTCATTCCCACGTCATAAGGATTGTCATATTCAACGTGTTCCTTTCCTCGAAGTGCATGAACGATGGGGGAAGCAATTTTTTCAGCCAATGAAATCAAAACATCATGCGCTCCTGCACAACCTGCTCCACAGAAAAGCGTTGTTTTCTTAGAATGATTGATGATATAAGCCAATTGTTGCAAATCCGTATCAGTGGGACGAATGCTTGGTCGGTTTATTAATAAAGGATGTTCCTGCTCGTCATTGTCCAATTCTTGCATGGCAATGTCTCCTGATAAACTAACAACAGCAACGCCTTTTAATGAAATAGCATTTTGAATGGCAATCTGCAAAATTCTTGGCATTTGTAGTACTGATGCAATGGTTTCACAGTAATAACTACACTCTCTAAACAAGGATTCTGGGCGAGTTTCTTGGAAATATCCAGTTCCAACTTGCTCACTTGGAATTTGAGCAGCAATGGCTAAAACAGGTGCATTACTTCTATGAGCATCATATAATCCGTTGATTAAGTGCATATTTCCAGGTCCGCAACTGCCGACACACACAGCTAATTTACCTGTCAATTGTGCTTCTGCGGAAGCAGCAAAGGCAGCGGCTTCTTCATGGCGATAATGAATCCACTGAATTTTATTTCTTTTACGAAGTTCATCTGTAATGCCATTGAGTGAATCTCCTACTAATCCGTGAATACGTTCTACCCCAGCATTTTCTAAAATATCAACTAATTTTGCAGCGATCGTCTTTGCCATAATTTTGCAGGTTTAAGGTTTGTTATGCACAAAAAAAGACCACTAATTGCACAGAATTCAAGGATAATTTCCTCTTAATCTGGACTATCAGTGGTCGTATTATTATAGAAACGTTAAATCATCTCACAAATTTGCCTCCTTAAATTTTTAAAAGTATTATATAATTATTAAAAAAGCTTATATGGTTTACACTCAAATGGTCAATTCTCTAAAAACCTCTTCCATCGTTTTACCTGTTTGTCTCATTTCATTAATTGGACAATCTTTTACGATTATTCCGTGATTGAT
>JACMRQ010000434.1 GCA_014376355.1 Arcicella sp.
AATCAGGGTTCTTCAATTATCAAGCGGCAAATGGAAACCTGGAAAGGTAAAAGGAAGAGCCGTTAAGTCAAGGTTTACTGTACCAATCAATTATCAATTAAGTCGGTAAACAAAAATGCTCCGATTTTTCGGAGCATTTTTGTTTTATAATCTCTATCAAACCTATGCAGTTCTCCAATTTTTATACGCATTAATCAAACCATTAGTTGAAGAATCGTGTGCAGTAACTTCCTCATTTCCAGACAATTCTGGTAAAATCTGATTCGCTAATTGTTTTCCCAGTTCCACGCCCCATTGGTCAAAACTAAACACATTCCAGATAACACCTTGAACGAAAATTTTGTGTTCATACATCGCTACCAAACTTCCCAAGGTTCTGGGAGTTAGCAATTTAAACATAATTGAATTCGTTGGACGATTGCCCGTAAATACTTTGAATGGTGCTAATTCGTCAATTTCAGCTTGAGATTTTCCTACTTTTACTAACTCTTCTTCCACAACTTCACGTGTTTTTCCATTCATCAAAGCTTCTGTTTGTGCAAAGAAATTCGACAATAACATTTGGTGATGTTGCCCAATTGGATTGTGCGAAATAGCAGGCGCAAGAAAATCCGCAGGAATCAATTTAGTTCCTTGGTGAATTAATTGATAAAATGCGTGTTGTCCATTTGTGCCAGGTTCTCCCCAAATAATGGGTCCTGTTTGATACGATACTTCCTTCCCATCTCGCCCAACCTGCTTTCCATTTGATTCCATATCACCTTGTTGGAAATACGCCGCAAAACGGTGCATATATTGGTCGTAAGGTAAAATTACTTGAGTATCTGCTCCGTGAAAATTATTATACCAAATTCCTAAAAGTGCTAAAATTACAGGAATATTTTCATTAAAATTTGCCGTCCGAAAATGTTTATCCATCGCATGAGCTCCTTCCAAAAGTTCAATGAAATTTTCATAACCAATTGATAATGAAATAGATAATCCAATTGCCGACCAAAGTGAGTAGCGTCCGCCAACCCAATCCCAGAATCCAAACATATTATTAGGGTCAATGCCGAAAGCTGTAACTAATTTTTCGTTAGTAGAAAGTGCCACAAAATGTTTCGCCACATTCTCCGCAGAACCTCCATTGGTAATAAACCAATCACGGGCAGAATTGGCATTCGACATGGTCTCTTGCGTCGTAAAAGTTTTAGAAGCAATCAAGAATAAAGTCGTTTCTGGATTGATTTTCTTCAAAACTTCCGCAATATGTGTACCATCCACATTAGATACAAAATGTAGATTCAAATGATTTTTATAAGGTTTTAGAGCTTCAGTAACCATAACGGGGCCCAAATCAGAACCGCCAATGCCAATATTGACAACATCGGTAATCGCTTTGTTTGAATAGCCTTTCCAATTTCCCGAAATAACCTTTTCAGAAAAACCTTTCATTTTTTCTAAAACGGCATTTATATCAGGCATGATATCATTTCCATCAACGGCAATTGGTGAATTAGACCGATTTCGTAAGGCTGTATGAAGCACAGCACGGTTTTCCGTTTGATTAATGACATCACCCGTAAACATTCGTTCGATAGCATCATCCAATTCACATTCATTAGCCAAAGCCACTAAAATAGCTTTCGTTTTTTCAGTAATAAGATTTTTAGAATAATCTAGCAAAATATCTTCAAAACGGACTGAAAATTTATCAAAACGTTCAATATCGTTTGCAAAAAGGTCTTTAATAGTGGTATCAGCGATTTCTGCTTTGTGTTTTGTAAGCAAAGAAAAAGCGTGTGTTTGATCAAAAGGGACAGATTTTAACATGATTACTTTTATATAAATTTATGAGAATCAAAATTACGAAAGAGAATGGGAAAATGCCATTTTGGTTAATTTTTACTTTCATATTAATTATTGCGGCGAATTATTTAATAAAAAAAGAGACGGTCATAAAACCGTCTCTTTTCATTTGTAAAATCTATAAATTAATTCCTAATAGTATTTTTCTTCCATCAAATAATTCTTTACATAATCCGAAACGCCTTCTTCTAAGGTATGAAATGGTTTTTCGTAACCAATTGATTTCAACTTCGACATATTAGCTTCAGTGAAGTATTGGTATTTATCTCTAATATCCTCAGGTGTATCTACAAATGATATAATTTCTTCATGATTAAGGGCTTTGAAAGTGTTTTTCACTAAGTCCATAAATGTTCTTGCTTTCCCAGAACCTAAATTATAAATGCCTGAATTTCTACGATGATGCATCAAAAACATACACACCTCTACTACATCTTTCACATACACGAAATCTCTCATTTGTTCACCATCCTTGAAATCTGGATTATGTGAACGAAATAATTTCATACCCCCCGTCTTTTTTATTTGGTTAAAAGTATGCCAAATTACCGAAGCCATGCGGTTTTTATGAAATTCATTAGGGCCATAAACATTAAAGAATTTTAAACCTGCCCAAAAGAATGGTTGCTCTTCTTGTTTCAAAGCCCAAATGTCAAAATCATTTTTTGAGTCTCCGTAAGGATTTAAAGGCTTCAATTGGGGGATTATAGACTCGTTATCGTCGTAGCCATTTTCACCTAAACCATACGTAGCTGCCGACGAAGCGTAAACCAACGGAATTTGATAATCGTGGCATTTTTTCCAGATTTTTTTTGAATAATTAAGATTTAGTCTATTGAAAATTTCAATATCAAATTCGGTTGTATCCGTTCTGGCTCCGATATGGAAACAGAATTCGACTTCCTGATTATTGGCTTCCAACCATTCAAAAAAGTGTTCTCTATCCACTCGTTCTTGGATTTTTTTGCCCACAAGATTTTTGTTTTTCTGCTCGTCAGAAAAATCATCAACTGCAATAATATAATTAAAATTATCTTGATTTAAACGTTGAATCAAGCAACTTCCTATAAACCCTGCGGCACCAGTAACAATAATCATAAAAAAGTGGAGTAAAATTGTATTTATGCGTGTTAGGTAATAATTAAAAACAATCAAAATTATCATTAAGTTTTGGATTAAACTATACACGATATTTTGAAAAAATATAAATTTTCCAAGAATTAGTGAGTTTTTATACTCATAAAATAATACAATTCTTTTTTGAGTACAAAAAATCAAAACAAATAGTTATTTTATTATAAATCCAAATTAGTTGTTTATGCTAAAACGGCTTTCCTATAAAAATTTAATTGACCTCAAAAATTGGATTAATTCATCAAATTTATCTGCAAAATCATCTAATTGAGCTTTTTTATTTGAGCATTTGCATTGGTTTAAAACTCCACAAGCTAACGTTCTTAAAC
>JACMRQ010000435.1 GCA_014376355.1 Arcicella sp.
CAAAATATACATTACAACATAATAAAAGTTAGATTTATTGATTAGATTTTCCTAATTTTGTTAAATCCTCACAAAATAATTAACCACTTAACTCACAGTTAATTAACTCCTTACTTTATGAAATTCGCCACCATCAAGTCTTACGTTGTTAGTACCTTGTTATTGACAAGTTTCACTATCAATGCCCAAGTTACTGGCAGTGTAGATCCGCCCGTTTCAATCGATTCAACTGTAGTTGTAACTCCATCACCCATTGTTACGGAACAAACGTGGTTAATTGATCCTGCGATTGTTCAGCCTCGTTTGTTGGCTTTGCAGAAGGAAATTCCCTTAACGTATAATGCTACTATTCATCAATTTGTGGAATATTTTGCTTATCGCAAACCATCGTTCACTAAAACAATGTTGGAACGTAAAGGTGTTTATTTCCCGATTTATGAAAAATATTTGAAAAAATATGGCTTGCCTGACGAATTAAAATATTTATCGTTGATTGAATCAGGATTGAATCCAAAAGTAATTTCTCGTGCGGGTGCGGGTGGGCTATGGCAATTTATGCCAAAAACAGCTCGTGTAGATTTTGGATTGAGAATTGATGAGTTTGTGGATGAACGTTTCGACCCTGAAGCCGCTACTGAAGCTGCTTGCAAGTATATGAAACAATTATACAAAATTTTTGGCGATTGGCATTTGGTATTGGCCGCTTACAATACTGGACCAGGAAATGTTCGTAGAGCCATCAGAAAATGTAATGGTGGACAAACTTTTTGGGCAATTTACAACTGTTTACCTCGTGAAACTCGTGGATATGTACCTCAATATATTGGTATGGTCTACATGATTAATCATGCTGACTCGCACGACATTTTTCCAGAAAATATTGAAGTTGCTATTGCAAGCGATACAATTCACATAAATTCATTTTTGGATATAGACAAATTAGCTAATTTAGGTTCAATCAATATAGAAGATATTCAGAAATTAAATCCGCATGTGCTTACGCACATTTTGCCAGGAGACACTCGTAATTTCACTCTACGCTTGCCTAAAAATGACATTGCTTTTTTTAGAGCTAATCGTCAATCAATTCTTGATTCTGCAACAAAAATTCAACCTATCTTTGTTGAAATACCTGCTCAAATAACTGAAGTTATGGCGAGGAAAAATGCAGAGGAAAAGCCTATTGTTATCACAACCCCGAGAATTGCCAGTTCTGAAGCCAAAATACTTGTTGATCGAGAAGTAGTTGAGGATGATATTGAAGATGTAGTTATTAATAAAAAACCTAAAAAACAATATTATACGGTTCATAAAAAAGACAATTTAACGGCAATTGCTGATAAATTTGATGTGGAAATTTATGACATCAAGGTTTGGAATCATTTACAAAAGTCTACGATTCATCCAGGTCAAAAATTAGTTATCTTCAAAGAAAAAGCTGTAACAAGTCAAGTGAAATATGCTCGTAATAACAACGATGAGAAAGAAGTGGTCAAGAAAGGTAAAACTAAATTTTATAACGTTCAAGATGGTGATACTTTATGGAATATTTCACAACGTTACGGAGGAATTTCTATTGATAAACTCAAGAAATTAAATGGTATTAAAGGAAATATAGTGAAAGCTGGTATGAAAATTAGAGTTTCTTAGAAACAATAGCGTATTCAAAATCCGCATAGCATTTCAGTTATGTGGATTTTTTATGTATTTTTGAAAAATTCTTACTGATTAAATAAACAATTATGATTGCATACATTGACGGAAAATTGACTTATAAAGACCATGCTTACGTAATTATTGACGTAAACGGCGTAGGTTACGAAATGAAGATTTCTTTACAAACATATTCAGCCCTTCAAGAAGGAAATGAACGCTGTAAACTTTTTACTTACTTGAGTATTAAAGAAGATTCACACACGCTTTTTGGCTTCAAAGAATTAGATGAGAAAATGCTTTTCTTGGATTTACTAAGCGTTTCGGGTATTGGACCAAGTACGGCTTTGGTTATGCTTTCATCGCTTTCATCGGGTGAAATTCGTCATGCTTTGATGAATGAGGATGTAAAAACGATTCAGAGTATTAAAGGAATCGGAGCAAAAACTGCTCAGAGGGCTATTATTGAACTAAAAGATAAACTTCGGAAGGAAAGTATGTTAGGTGGAGCCTCAACAGCTACAACAATTTTTGGAGTATCAAATACTAAGGTTAAAAATGAAGCATTGGCAGCTTTAGTAACCTTAGGAATTCCTAAGAATGTAGCAGAAAAGAGCTTAGAGGCAATTCTTAAAAAAGAAGGAGATGATGTAACAGTTGAGCAATTGATAAAATTGGCGTTGCGTTAGAAATTGGAGATTGGAGGATTAGGTAAACGAGAATGAGTTATGTAGGTTTTTAATAAATCATCAATCTCGCAACCTTTAAAAACTACATCCTCACTTACCCAATCCGTAATTACCCAATCCTCAATTCCCTAACAACAAATTTCTAAGCCATTTATAATATTGGCAGGGTTTTAGACGTTTCAGATAAGATAATACTGTTAAAAAAAGTCCTCTTATTCTTTGATAATTAAAACCACCAAAGAACACAGCACAATCAAAAGACTTTAAAATTTATTTTATTTCTTTAACTCGTGAACTATGTTTTATAAAATACTAAGCTAATCAACTGTGCAACATAAAAAGTTTTACATAATCTCTGGAGTTCTTGTTTTTTCGGTTTTTGCATCGCTTGCGTGGGTATCTCCATTGCGTGATGTGGTTTTTAGTCATAATGTCCGTAAAAGTCTCTTTCCTTCTTCAAAAGCAGATACCATAAAAAAAACTACTCGAAAGCCGAGGTTTAAACTTAAAGATCGTTATACCAATCGCTTTTCTGAAAAAACTATTTCTTCTCCTTTTGTAATAAAAGACCCAAAAAACATAAACACGGAATTTAAATTAGACTCTGCTGGTAAAATTTCAGTTTATGAAAAAACAAAAGATTTATCAGGAAATGATAACTTTCGTCCTGCTGAAAGAATGACCATTAAAGACTTCAATAACCGCCAAGAAGACCGCTTCATGCGTGATTATTGGAAGAAATTTGCGGCTTCACAGGATGGGAAAGATGAAACAAGTGGACGAGGTTTATTACCTAAAATTGAGCTTCCTCCCGCCATTGACCGTATTTTTGGAGGCACAAAAATCGACTTCAAACCCAATGGAAATATATTATTAGATATTGGATATTTAACCCAATTCAATGATATTCCAACAATTCCGGTTGAATTAAGAAGGATAAGCAACTTAAATTTTAATGAACAAGCTCAGATAAATTTTCAAGGCAAGATTGGTGATAAATTAAACCTAAATACCAATTTTGATACAAAAGCAAGTTTCAATTTTCAAAACCAATTAAAACTCAATTGGCGAACCAATGAGGAAGATATTTTACAAAATGTAGAAGTTGGAAATACTTCTTGGCAATTAAATAGTCAATTGATTCCAGGCGTTCAAAATCTATTTGGTATCAAAACTTTAATGCGTTTTGGAAATTTAGATATTACTGCCGTTGCCGCTCAACAACGTTCAAAACAGGACTGTATTACGCTTAGAGGTGGTTCTCAGGGTAAAAGTTTTGAAATTAAAGGAAGTTTATACGATGAAAATCGCCACTTTTTCCTTGCTCAATACTTTAGAGATAATTATGAGAAATCGTTAAGAAATCTTCCGATGATTACCTCGGGCGTAACAATTACTCGCCTTGAGGTTTATGTAACTAATCGTACACAAAGCACTGAAACACTTAGAAATTTAGTAGCATTTTCAGATTTAGGTGAGGGGAATCCTTATAATAAAACGAATCCAAATACTCAACCGAGAGGAGCAAAAAATAATACGAGTCCCGTTGATAATCTTAACAATCTATTATTCCAAAATCTTAGAGCGGATTCGTCAATTCTTCGGAAAGCCAACGAAACTTCCTTTCGTTTAGAATCAAAATTTAATCTAAAAAAAGGAACAGATTATGACTTGCTTCGGGGGGCAAAACGTTTATCGGATCGAGAATATCGTTTTCAGCCAGAATTAGGGTATATTTCCTTAATTACTCCTTTACGAAATGATGAAATTTTAGCGGTTTCTTATGAATATACCAAAGATGGACAACGGCATCAAGTAGGAGAATTGACCGAGGATTATCAAAGTTTGCAAGATAATAAAGTGTTGTTTTTGAAATTATTGAAATCATCTACAATTCGGAATAATCTGGATAATCCGATGTGGAATTTGATGATGAAAAATATATATTCCCTTAATGCTCAACAACTTACAAGACAAGGATTTCAATTAAGAGTAATTTATAAAGATGACCAAACTGGTATTGATAATCCAAATTTACAAGAAGGAGAAAAGATTGTTGATAGAGAAAGGAACTTGAAATTAAAAGAAACGCCGCTATTACGGGTGATGGGCTTAGACAGATTAAATCAAAACAACGACCCACAAGTAGATGGTAATTTTGACTTTGTGGAAGGTATTACGGTTGATAGTAAAAACGGAAAAATTATATTTCCAGTGCTTGAACCCTTTGGTAAGTCTTTAAAGGCACAATTTAATCCTGATGAAGTAAATTTGATAGATAAATATGTGTTTGATAGACTTTATTCTTCGACGCAAACCGATGCACTTCAATTAACGGGGAAAGACAAATTTTTCTTAAAAGGTAGTTTTCAATCAGGAGTTGGAGGAGATGTTTCCTTGCCTTTTGGGGTTGATGGAAAATCTGTCACAGTAACAGCAGGAGGAGTACCCTTGTCCGCAGGAACGGATTATATCGTTGAACCACAATCGGGTAGAGTTCGTATTTTAAATTCTGGCGTGTCTAATTCAGGTCGTGAAATTAAGGTTTGTTATGAAAAACCTGATTTATTCAATAATCAAATCCGTACACTTTTGGGCGCTCACGTAGATTACACGGTAGGACAAAATTTTCATTTGGGCGGAACAATCCAACATATGAGCGAAAGCCCTCCTGGATATTTGCGTCGTGTACAAATGGGTAATGAACCAGTTAGCAATACCATTTTTGGATTTGATGCGGCAATTCAACAAAAATCCAAATTTTTAACCCGTATGATTGATGCCCTGCCGTTGATTTCGACGAAAGAAACTTCTGCTTTTGATTTTAGTGGAGAATTTGCTCAATTGATTCCTGCGGTGAACAATGACGTTCAAAATAATGCTTTCATTGATGATTTTGAGGCTGCTCGTAATATTTTTAGTTTAAATAATCAAGCCATCGCTTGGCGACCTGGAGCAACGCCACAAATGTTTCCACAAGGCACTCCTCAAAATTTAGAAAAGCATTTTAGAAGAGCTAAAATCTCCGCTTACATTACGGATTTCAGTTTATACGGAGTAGGAAATGGCAATTTAGGGAGTGCTGGCGTAAATCCTGATGAGTCCTCAAAATTCGCTTATGAAAGAGCGGTATCAGCTACCGATTTATTTCCAAATAAGGCTCAACCCAATAATATTACAGGTATTCCGATTGGGATTATGGACGTTTCTTATTTCCCTTCCGAAAGAGGTATTTATAATTTTAATACGGATATTAATGCTAATGGTACACTTAAAAATCCAACACAAAACTTTGGAGCAATTACCCGTGCCATTACTTCTGATACGGATTTTGACAATGCCAATATTGAAACATTAGAATTCTGGTTAATGAATCCTTTGATTACAGGGGATGCAGGTATTGTGAGAGCAACGGGGGACTTAAATATTGACCGCCCAAATAGCCAGCGAAGAAATGAGACTGGTGGAAAGTTAATTATCAATCTTGGTGATATTTCCGAAGATTTTGTGCCTGATGGATTTTCAAACTTTGAAAATGGAATCCCAGCAGGTGAGAAAGTTAAAGACGGTGTAGCAGGGAAAAGACAAAATATTGAGCAAACTATTTGGGGAATTGCTCCAACGCAACAGTTTGTGACCAATGCTTTTACCACGGGAAGTAATCAGGACAGAGCAGCTCAAGACGTTGGTTTGGATGGTTTAGCAAACGTTACAACTTTAGAAAATGACACATACGACGAAAAACGTTTCTTCAAACCTTATCTTGATAAAATTAGTAGTACGATTACGGATGCAAAAGCAAAACAAGTTTTTTTAGACGACCCCGCAGGGGATGATTATCACGGTTATTTGAGTGAAAAATACAATAGTACCTCCAGTTTGATTCTTCGTTATAAAGATTACATGGGTTTAGAGAACAATTCGCCAGTCTCCAACTCCACCACTGTGAGTAGTAATAACTTGGGAAATACACAAACCAATACCCAACAACCTGACCGTGAGGATTTGAATCAAGATAATACCGTTAATGACAACGAAGCCTATTATCAGTATGAAATTGACATTAAAACAGAAAAATTGAGGGTTGGACAAAATTACATTGTCGATAAAATAGTAGAACCAAATGGCGTAGAGTGGTATTTATTTAGAATTCCTTTGAAATCACCAACCAAAGCGGTCGGTGGAATTAATGGTTTAAAAAGTATGCGTTTTATTCGTACTTTTTTAACAGGATGGGAACAACCCGTAGTGTGTCGTTTTGCAGCTTTTCAATTAGCAGGTTTTCAATATCGTAAATTCACGGGCGATTTAACGCCAAGAGGTTTGCAAAATGTTCCTGAACCTTATGATGCGAAATTTAAAGTAACAGCCGTAAATATCGAAGAAAACGGAGCCGTTCAAGGAGGAAGCAAAAGTGGACAATCAGTTGCATACGTTGTGCCACCTGGTTTTGAGCGTGATAGAGATATTACGACCATCAATAACGCTCAACTCAACGAGCAGTCAATGAGTTTATGCGTTGAAAATCTTCGTGCGGGTGATTCAAGAGCGGCTTTTAAAAATACTTTGACCGATTTTATTAATTATAAAAATTTAAGAATGTTTATCAGTTTGAATAGTACAGATGCAAGTATTGATAAAAAAGTAAAAGCATTTATTCGTTTCGGAACAGATTTAACTGAAAATTATTATGAAATTGAAACACAGGGATTAGTAAGAACTGATTTTGGAATTCAAACACCAGAACAGGTTTGGAACACTGCCAATGAAATAGACATTCCTTTTGACGCTTTAAAAAGCGTGAAATTAAAAAGAGATAGAAGCAATGGAAGGATTACCCAGGCTTTTAGAGATTCTATTTTTTATAACGGTAGAACTTATATGGTTTCCGTAGTGGGTCGTCCAGATTTAAGTACGGTTTTAAATACCATGATTGGGGTTAGAAATCCTCTTTCTTCGGGCGGACAAGATAGGACTTTTTGTGTTTGGGTAGATGAACTTAGAGCCTCAGGTTTTGAACAAACTTCTGGTCAAGCTGCCATCGGAAAACTGAATTTAAAATTAGCTGATTTTGCTAATATCACTATGAATGGCTCATTCAAAAATTATGGTTTTGGAGGAGTTCAATCTAAAATTTCGGAACGTGCCAGAGAAACTACGATGGAATACGGCATTGCTGCAAATATTAATGTAGATAAACTTTTACCCGAAAAATGGGGTGTCAAAATTCCTTTATATGTTACCTACGACCGCAAAAATATTTCGCCAAGGTTTAATCCTCTGGACCCTGATGTTCCTTTGGATAGTTCGCTGGCAAATTTGAATGGCACTCAAGCCGACAAAGATAATTATCGTAAAAGTGTCGAAGATAATACCGAGAGAAAAGGAATAAATCTAACGAATGTTAGAAAGATAAAAACGGGGCAAAATACAGTTTCTCACCCTTGGGATATTGAAAATTTCACGGCAACTTATGCCTATTCAGAACTTACGAGAAGCAATACTTTGATTGACGAATATAAACAAACGCAATACAAAGGCGGTTTGACCTATTCATTTACGGGAAATCCAAAGGCTATTGAACCTTTCAAGAAAATGAAGTCAGATCACCCTCTACTGCGTTGGGTAAAGGATTTCAACTTGACACTTCTACCAAATTCGGTTATTTTAAGAGCGGATATGGATAGAAATTTCATTAAAACACAACTCAGAAATATTGACCCAACGGCTTCGCAAGGCATCGGAACACCCAAGTTAACCACCAACGGCGTACCTCCACTTTTTGAAAAATATTGGTTTTTTAATCGTGCCTATAGCCTTAATTGGAATCTTACAAAAAGTGTAGTTGTTGGCTACGTATCTACTGTTAATGCAATTATTGATGAACCTTTTGGGGGCTTAGAAACCCAAACCGACCGTGATTCAGTAGCCAAAAATCTTCGACGTTTTGGAAGAACCAAAGGCTTTGACCAACAAGTAAATGCTGTTTGGCGATTACCTTTGAACAAATCACCATTAACCGACTGGATGTCAGCCGATTATAGTCATCGTTTTGGTTATACTTATTTTACCAATTCTTTTGAAATTAGAGATGGTGATGTTTCCAACAAAAATGATGAACGAGGTTATTTATTCGGTAATGTTATCAAAAATACCCGAAACAGAAGTATCAATGGAAAGATAGATTTTGTTTCGTTGTATAACAGAATTCGGGCTTTAAGATTAGCTAATCAGCCAAGAGTAGAACGCAAAAACATGGCTCGAAATCCTGGGGATGATGAAGATATTATTAAAGCACAACCCACTATTCTAAGAAGTGTAACCCGTTTATTGATGGCAATTCGGGGAATTCAAGTTAATTATAGCATCGATGAATCCACCTCGTTGGCGGGTTTTTTACCAACGCCTGGTATTTTAGGAATGAACAGCATTAGTTCAGCTCCAGGGTTGGATTTTATTACAGGTAGCCAAGATCCAAATATTAGATATAGAGCCTCTGAAAATGGTTGGCTTACAAAAAGTAGTGTTTTGAATACGCCTTTTTTACAAGTGAGAACTCAAAATTTAACGTACCGTACAGCCATTGAACCTTTCAGAGATTTCAAAATTCAATTGGAAGGAAGATGGAGCAGAACCGATAATTACCAAGAACTTTACAGACATGATAGTTTACATACTGGTTTTAAAGATTTTAGTCCCGTTCGTTCTGGAAATTATAGTATGTCATTTTTATCATTCTTAACGGCATTTGATAGTAATTCTCCCGATGATAACTCGGTAATTTTTAACCGTTTTAGAAGTTACAGAAATATTATGTTAGATAGATTAAATGCCAAAAATGTAGCATCAGGTCTTGAAGGAAAATATGATTTGAATTCACAAGATGTATTGATTCCTGCCTTTTTTGCGGCATATAGTGGGGTTTCGCCTGATAAAGTTGGCTTCTCTCCTTTTGTAAATATCCCACTTCCAAACTGGAGAGTGGATTATAATGGTTTGGCAAACATCGGTTGGTTTAAACGTAAATTCACTAATATTTCTATTCAACACGCTTATTCATCTACGTATAATGTTGGTAATTTTGTATCGTCCTTGGGTTACAAAGATGTCTCTTTATTGACACTTGATAATATGATGTATAATACGGCTACATTAAGCAAAGGGCAAATTGTTCGTCAAGACGATAAAAGTTATCAAGACCAAATGGGCGACCAATATTTAGTGCCAATTTATGCGATGAGTGTAATAACTTTTCAAGAGAAATTTTCACCATTAATTGGTATTAATGCAACTACTAAAAGTAAAATATCCTTACAACTTAGCTATAATCAAGATAGAAATATTGGATTAAATCTTGCCAACAGTTACGTTAATGAATTAAGCAACAAAGATTTAGTGGTAGGAATGGGCTTTACCAGAGCAAATATGTTAATTCCTTTTAAAATTGGAGGAAAACGAGTGAGACTTCCTAATGATTTGAAATTTGATGCTAAACTGACCATAAGAGATACCAGAACTATTCAGCGTAAATTAGATGAAGTTCCCGTTGTTTCAAACGGCTTCACACAATTCCAATTTCGTCCTCAGGCGAGTTACAGCGTAAATAAACGGTTGAGTGTGAATTTGTATTACGATAAAATGTTTAATAATCCATTTGTTTCAAATCAATATTATCGTTCAACCGACCAAGCAGGAGTTCAAATTAGATTTAGTTTGTCAGAATAAATATCTTTTAACATTTTTCTCTTAAATTGCATCAAAATCAACAAAATAAGATAGAAATCCCAAAACTTAACATTTTATAATCAATAAAGATGAATTTTCCAGCAGAATTACGTTACACAAAAGAACACGAATGGGTTAAATTAGAGGGCGATATGGCAACCGTGGGCATCACAGATTTTGCTCAAGGTGAATTAGGCGATATTGTTTATGTAGAGATTGAAACTGTTGGACAAACCTTAGCGAAAGACGAAATCTTTGGTTCGGTTGAAGCTGTTAAAACTGTTTCAGATTTATTTTTGCCAATTGCTGGAGAAATTTTAGAAATAAATCCTGCTTTAAATAACCAACCAGAATTAGTAAATACTGACCCTTTTGGGGAAGGTTGGATGATTAAAATGAAAGTATCTAATACAGCCGATTTTGATTCTTTGATGGATGTTGATACTTATCAAGCTCACACAGGGCATTAATATTAAAATATATTCCTTTAAAGCCCTGACAATCAGGGCTTTTTTTTGATAAAGATAGTATTTATAGATAATCAGTTTATGAAGTAAAGGTATCGGTAAGGATGAGAATATTAAGTTTACATCATAATTCATACCTAAGAATTCATACCTAAGAAAAATGAAAATTCTTATTCGCTCCGCTAAAATAATTTGCAAAACCTCTGATTTCCACGGTCAGACGAAGGATATTTTTATTGAAAATGGAATTATTCGACAAATTGGCGACGTATTGATTCCTGAGTCAGATGAAATAATTGAAGGAGAAGATTTGTGCGTTTCCGTAGGTTGGTTTGATATGCGTGTTCACGCTAAAGAACCTGGAAACGAACACAAAGAAAGTCTTGAATCAATGGAACTAACGGCTTTAGCAGGAGGTTTTACAGAAATTGCTTTATTGCCGAACACGCAACCAGTTGTGCAAACCCGTGAGAGCGTAAATTATCTAAAGCGTTCAGGTGAAAAAGTGAAATTTTTCCCAATGGCAGCCGTGACAGTGAATTGCGAGGGCAAAGATTTTACTGAAATGATTGACCTACACAAAGCGGGAGCAGTTGCTTTTACCGATGGCGAAAACTCCATTCAAAATCCTGATATTTTTTTAAAAAGTTTACAGTATCTCACCCAGTTTGGGGGCTTGCTAATTAATCATCCCGAAGATACGCATCTAACCCATTTCGGACAAATGAACGATGGCTCGGTTAGTACATTTTTAGGTATGAAAGGAATGCCCCAAATGGCGGAGGAAATCATGTTGATGAGAGATATGAAGTTGTTGGAATATGTCTTGCAAACGCCTTTTATTGAAAAATTTACTAATAAAAGCATCTTACATTTTACTTGTATTTCCTCAGTAGAAACTGTTAATTTAGTAAGAATGGGCAAAGAAATGGGGCTACCTATTACTTGCGATGTGGCAGCTCATCAACTCTGTTTTACTGAAAATGATTTAGTTGATTTTGATAGTAATTTCAAGGTGAATCCACCTTTTCGTACCCAAGATGATAAAGATGCTCTTTGGGAAGGACTTGCAGATGGCACAATTGATGTAATCGTATCCGACCATAATCCCCAAGATGAAGAGTCAAAGAATTTAGAATTCGATATGGCAGAATTTGGCATAATTGGTCTTGAAACGGTTTTTGCTTGTGTAAGTACTTACAACAAAGCACTTTCTGTTGAAAATATTATTGAGAAAATTACTGAGAATCCGAGGAGAATTTTAAGATTAGAAAATCCTAAAATAGAAGAAGGTGTTAAGGCAAATTTAACGGTCTTCTCCCCTACTAAAGAATGGATTTACGAAGAAAAAAGCATTGTTTCAAAATCAAAAAACTCTCCTTTTATTGGTAAAACTTTTAAAGGAAAAGTCATAAAAGTAGTTGTTTAAAACTAACTCTCAATAAATGTTTAATAAATCATTATTAAAAAATATTCTTCTTTACGGAGTAATCGCAGGATTATTAACCTTAACCTATTGCTTCGTGTTGGCTAATTTTGGAGGTGTTCCCTTAGATGGAAAAAAAGCCCCTACCATCATTTTAAGCCTAATTTGCATGGTTTTATGTGTAAAATCATACCGCAAAAATAATCCCGACCAAACGCTACATTTTTGGGAAGGATTGGTCGTTTCAAATCTAACAAATCTTGTAGGTGCGTGCATAAGTGCCATTGGCTTATACTTTTGGTTAAGTGGTAGTGGAAATTATATACTTTCTACTTATATTTCTGAAAGTATTAAAACGCTTCAAATTCCGTCCGTAAAAGATGGGTACATTAAGGATATGGGCGGATTATCCTTTGTTCAGCTTATCGAAGGTTTCAGAAATTTATCCCCCAAAAATATTGCAACGGATGAAATTACAGGCTTGAAGGGGAAATTACCTTTGGGCGTTTTGATTTCAATAATGATATCATTATATTATAGAAGAGGTTATTTAAACTAACATTATTAAACAAATAAAGTCTATGGAAAATCAAACTACTACAACTCGGACAGCGCTAAAATGGGGAGTAATTATTGGCATTATAAGTATTTTATACAGTACTGCCATCATGGTTTCTGGACAAATTGGAAATCAAGTATTAGGTTATCTTGTTTATTTGATTATTGCAGTTGGTATTTATTTAGCAATGACTGATTTTAAAAAAGAAAATCAAGGTTTCATGTCTTACGGGCAAGGTCTTGGACTGGGTGTATTAAAATGTACAATTGTTGGTTTAATTTCTGGTTTTTTTACATTTGCCTACATGAAATTTATTGACCCAACTATTACTGAGCAAATGATGAAAAAAGCAGTTGAGGAAATGGAAAAGAAAGGTTTACCCGATGATCAAATTGAAAAAGCAATGGAATATTCAAAAATGTTTATGAATCCAGGGGTGTTATTCATTGTTGGTCTGATTGGAACCGTTTTCATCGGTCTTATCCTTTCCTTGATCATTGCTGCCATTCTTAAAAAAGATAGACCAGTTTTTGAATAATACAATCCTAAAGAGTTCTAAGAAGCATTAAAAAAATAGGTTAAAAGTCTATTTTTTTAATGTTTCCCCTCCCTTTTATTATAAAATTTATGTATCAAATCTTCAAAAAAGAACTTAATTCATTCCTTGATTCCTTAATTGGATACATCGTTATTGGGGTATTCCTTTTTGCAACGGGACTTTTTACTTGGTTTTTTAAAGACAATATTTTAGACTTTGGGTTTGCAGACATGAGTTTATTCTTCCAAATATCCCCTTTTATTTTTCTCTTTCTCATCCCTGCAATCACTATGCGGGCATTTTCTGAAGAAGTAAAATCTGGAACAATTGAGTTACTTTTCACCAAACCGCTGTCCAAATGGCAAATCGTTTTAGGTAAATATTTAGCAAGTTGTTTTTTAATTTTAACGTCTTTGCTTCCAACGTTATTGTATTATTATTCGGTATATCAATTAGGAAATCCACAGGGCAATGTAGATTCAGCCGCAGTTTTTAGTTCATACTTAGGCTTGTTTTTTCTTGGGTGTGTATTTGCCGCTATTGGAATTTTAATGTCCTCATTCACCGACAATCAAGTAACGGCTTTTGTGCTTTCATTTGTAACTTGTCTGGCACTTTTTTACGGCATTGGACAGGTGGCTCAATTACCTTTTATGGGAGATTTTGGCTATATTTTCAACCAATTAGGACTTGACTATCAATACAATGCCCTTGGTAAAGGATTAATTGATTCGAGAAATATTATTTACTTTCTATCGGTAATTTTTATAGCCTTATGGGGAACAAAACTTAAAATTTCCACATTAAAATAGATTTTTTTAAATATTAAATCAATTTCATTTTAAGGCAAGCATTAGTAGCAAATTTGAATAACATCGAATAAACAATATCAAATTTTAGTTAAAAATTTATTTAGATTTGATAATGATTGATAATGAAGCTAATTTAGCTTTTATGTTAATTCTCAATTGCTATCCAAAATATTAAAATATATTCACTAACCCAAATGAAACAACTTTTCCTAATTATTCCCGCTTTAATCATTTCTAACAGTCTTATTGCTCAACAAGAGAATTTATTTGCTTCCTCAAGGAAAGACTCCTCTGGTATTTTTATTGGTGATATGAGGGCCTCGGAGCAAGTTCAATCACTTGAGGTTGCTCGTAAATATGCCATAACGAATCTAAAAAAAGACCTTGAAGGTCTTGATAAAAATAATAAAAGTAGTTTGTTGGCAGATATTGGCAATAATAACGACCAAAATCTAAATAGCGAAATATATGCTACCTATCTTGCTCGGTTAGATAAAAAATATAAGGGAGATATTCGTTCAATTGAAACTGATAACATTCGTGATATTTTTCAAATCGAGCAGAAAAGTGACATTAAAAAAAGACATTCAAGCGTGATTTCAGCTCAGTGTTTTAGTAGTAAAAATGAAGGACGTTTTATCAAAATGAAGGACTTAGATGGTGAAGAAATCATCGGTTTCCCGCTTGAGTCTTATAAAGGAAATTCAAGATATGGTCTGGTTGAAAACTATCATCAAGGGTTTGCTCGTATTAAAAAAGACCAAGTTTTTGGTTTTTTGAACTATTGTGGAGACGAAACGATTCCTTGCCAGTATGAAAAAGCCGAGCCATTTAATGATGGAAAAGCATTGGTAAAGAAATTTGATTGGTATTTTGTGGATGTTCATGGAAATGAGAGTGAAGCCCTTGAAAACATTCTTGATGCGAAGTCTTTACGAATGGGAGTCAGTATCGCTAAATTTACAAATGGGAAACAAGCATTTATTGATAATACTTATGATGTTAGTAAGAAACCACTTTCTGAATATTACGATGATATATCAGCTTTCAATAATGAGTTGTTTCGTGTACGTATTGGAAAAACTTATGGCTTGATAAAAATTGACGGTTCAACAAAAATTGATGCAATTTATGATAACCTTAATGCCACAGCCAAACAGGGCAAGTGGATGATAATTGAACAAAATAAGAAGGTTGGACTGATGGATACGGAAGGTAATATTAAAATAAAGCCATCTTATGAATCTATTATAAATATTACTATTGACCCAACTATTGCTCAAAATACAAATTTGGGAATTGCTAAGGATGAAGCAGGAATTAGATTAATTGATTTTAAGGACTTCAGAAGCAGTAAAACTTATTCATTCATAGGTGAATTTAATAAATATGGTTTGGCTCAAATAAAAGATGGAAAGTATGTTGGTTTCATAAATACCGAGTTAAAAGTTGTTATCGAACCAGTTTTTAATACTTTAGGGAAATTCAATCAATATGGCTTAGTTTCTGCTTGTAAAGCTGGTGTAAATGGAACGAATAATGGCGTAAACAAATGTGGTTATATTAAATTTGATGGTACTGAAATTGTTCCCATTAATTTTGATGAAGTGGCTCAATATAATAAATATGGATTAGTGGTTGTGAAAGAAAACGTCAACAATTGTAGTATTCCATCGGGTAATTGTCAGGTAGATATTATTTATGATAAAAATGGAAATTTAGTCATCGGCAAAACCAATGAAGCTGCCCCGATTGGGATTAAATATATCACCACTGATACACTTTTCAATGGAAATTTTGTGGCAATCAAAACTTTCAACCCACTTAAAAATGGCGATGAGATGCCCGTAGAATACAATTTAATTGAAAAAAATAGCCTAAAAAGAATTACCATACAAAGCTATATTTCAATCAAACGATATGATTCAAATTTATTATTTCCAGTATTAAAAGATGGTAAATGGGGTTTGATTGATACCACAGGTAAAATTGTGGCAAAACCTGCTTATAAAGACATTATGATTACAACAGAAGGTCTTTATGGCGTGAAATATGAAAATAATAAATATGGTTTCATTGACAAAAAAGGAAAAGTGCAAATTGCTTTTGATTACGATGAAGTTCGTCCTTTTAATAATGGCTTGTCAATCGTTTCAAAAGGTTTAGGAAAATTAGGCGTTATAAATCGTTACAATGCTAAGATTGCCCCTTGTTATTTTGCAGAAGTAAATATTTTACCTGTAACTAAACAATTTGAATTGTTGGATACTTCGGGCAATAAATTTATCCTAAACAGTAACGGTGATTGCGTTACGAACTGTACAAAATTTGATGAAATTAGAAAATTAGCGAATCAATAACATTCGATTAAATACCATTTACAAAAGTCTACTAAATTGAATTGGTGGACTTTTTATTTAAAAAACAATAGCATGATTATACAAAATATTACTTACAGCATCAATAAAGACTTAGAACAAGACTTCTTAGATTGGATGCAAAATACTCACGTCCAGAATGTTATGATTACTGGATTTCCAAAAAGTTTTAAAATCATGCGATTATTAACAGAGGTCGAAAATGGCGGAGCGACATTTTCATTTCAATATAATTTTGATAATTTGAATAGTTTTGAAGTTTTTGAAAGAGAATATTTCGATGATTTGAATTACGAAGTTGATAAACGATACACAGGAAAATACGTTTTTTTTCCGAGTTTATTGGAAGAACTGTAAATTATTTATGGCATCAGACTGTGCTTTTAAGTTTGTATTTTTGATTTTTCTAAGAAAAAATAAATTTTGAATAAATTCTCAAGGCAAAAGATATTTCCTTAAAAGTACATTAGTGTACTAGGCTTAGTTAAATATCCTAACAACGGCAATTGCTGAACCCCGCAATCAACTTTAAATTTAAAGAAACAAAAGATAGTTAAAAGGTAAAAATCAGTCATTTTAAATTAATAAACTTTTCTTATAATTGATTTTCATGTTAGTTGTAATTTAAGTTCTATTCTTGTAAAACATTTAGTCCGGCATTTTTTCATAATAAACCACCTTGTGGTGTTTTCAAATAAAATTTTTACAAATTTACACCCGAAAGAATTTTATTTTACTCAAATGGGTCAACTATGCAATTTATCAGTAAGACTATAGGATTATTAAATTATAAGTTTAGTACATTTTGGATAATTTTCAAATGGTTAATTTTTTGTACTGTCATTTATTTTTTGTATTCCGTAATTCGAAACCGACAAGTAGATATTGGCTATGTAATTTATCATTTAAATCGAGTACTCTCAGTAAGAAATATATTCTTCTTTTTAATAGTTTTTTTGTTGAGTTTTTTGAATTGGAGTCTTGAAGCAAAAAAATGGCAGATTTTGGTAAATCAAGTTGAAATAGTTTCTTTTAAAGATGCTTTTAAAAGCGTTTTAATAGGTTTGTCTTTTGGTTTTATTTCACAGGCAGACTTGGGAGATTTAGCGGGGAAAATGGTATTGATAAAAAATGAAAATCGAAAAAAAAGCACGGGAGCTGTACTTTTGGGCGGTGGGATTCAAACCTATATTTCCCTAATATTTGGAACATTCGGTTTAACGTATTTCATGATAAATGTATTTTCGTCAATTTCAACGTTTGAATTTGCAATTTTAAATTTATGTTTTTTAGGAATATTTTCTGGCATTGTTTTACTATATTACCGAAAGAATATTAATTTCGTGTTTGACAATTTTTCATTTTTAGCTTATTTAAAGCCATTTCTTATTATCCTTGAATCATATTCAAATTTAGAGATTATCCAAGTTTTTACCCTTTCGGTTTCACGCTATCTGATTTTTTCTCTGCAATTTTTGATTATTCTATTTATCTTTCAAATTGATTTGCCCATCTTAGTTTTAATGATGATAATTTTCTTAGTTTTTTTGGTAAAAACGATTGTTCCAAGTGTATCCTTTCTTTCAGATTTAGGAATACGAAGCATGACATCTCTTTATCTATTTGAATTTTATAAAATAAAATCTTCTATAGTCATTGCTTCTACTTTTACTATTTGGTTTATTAATATTTTATTACCCGTAATAATAGGAACATTTGTCTTTTTACGCTTGAAAAAGACACAAAAAAAATCAATTGAGGATGTTTGAAATAGATTTTATATGTTAGTTTACAATTTATGCTTTCTTCTTCGACATATAATTGCAACAAACCAATATTTTGTACTTAAAAACATAATTAAACAGTATAATCCAGTAGGGTACTTTCCTGTAAAATAATTCAGGAATAATAGAATCGTATATTACTAATTGAAGTTACGCAGAGTTAGATTATCATATCTGATATAGCTAAATTTACAAAAAAGCAATCTTGTGCAACACGTATCGTCTGAGTTTGATTTGTACACTGTATAATATAGTTGTTCTTTTACAAAATTTAGACTAAACTTCCATTGCCGTTCTATGACTTTGACTTAACATATTAGTACTTCACCAATAATACCCTTTTTCCCAAATTAAATTTCATGAATCAACTCCAAATAACTGTAAACCAAGTATTTATTGATAATTTCAAAAAAAAACCAATGATTGTTCGCTCACCTGGGCGGGTAAATCTAATTGGTGAACACACCGATTATAATGGCGGTTTTGTGCTTCCTGCGGCAACCGATAAAGCAGCTTTTTTAGCCGTTGCTCCTTCAAATTTGGAAACGGGAAAATGGATTTCTATTGATATGAAAGAAACCATCGAAGTTGATTTTAAAGAAATAAGACCATTACAAAATCATGCTTGGGCGAATTATATTTTGGGGGTAATTCAGCAATTTGAAAACCGAGGGATGAAAGTTCAACCTTTCGATTGTGTGATGGCTGGAGATATTCCGATTGGTTCGGGAATGTCATCTTCGGCAGCTTTGGAGAGTGCAGTGGGCTATGCCATTAATGAAATAAATGGTTTTGGTATTGATAAAAAAACACTCGCAAAATTAGTACAACAAGCTGAAAACGAGTTTATTGGTGTGAAGTGTGGCATTATGGATATGTTTGCCAGTATTCACGGTAAGGAAAATAATGTCATTCGTTTGAATTGTGAAACGCTTGATTTTGAATACTTTCCACTGAATCTGGGCGACCATAAAATCGTACTTTTTGATACAGGTGTAAAGCATAATTTGGTTGAATCTGAATATAATCTCAGACGTTTGCAATGTGAAGAGGGTTTGGCTTTTTTTCGAAAACATTTTGACGACACTATTCCCAATCTTAGCCAAGTTCCATTGGCTTGGCTACAAGCAAGTAAAAGTCAATTGAATTCAAAAGTTTACCATCGTTGTCAATATGTTATCGAAGAAAATCAACGAATTTTATCAGCTTGCGAGGATTTGCAAGCTGGACGATTAAATGATTTCGGAATAAAAATGACCGCAACCCATGAAGGTTTACGGAACTTATATGGAGTAAGTTGCTCCGAATTAGATTTTTTAGTAGATTCTGTTTGGCATGAAAAATCAGTTTTAGGATCACGGATGATGGGCGGAGGTTTTGGAGGTTGCACCATTAATCTCATAAAATCAGATTCGATTGATGAGTTATATAATCGATTATCAGTTAAATACGAACGAAAAACAGGTATTAAATTAAAAATGTACTGTGTCGTTACGGCAAATGGAACGGAGATAGTTAGTTGATAATCAAGAATGAATCGTGTTTAAAATTCACATTCTGTTCTTTAAAATCTATCATTATTTGAATTGGTCTGAACAATCAATTTTTTATAAATTCTTATTACCTACAATTATTCTCTATTAACTATTCACTAAAAAACATGACTTTCGATTTTAACGAACATTCACATATCAGACAAAATCCATTAACCGGCGACTGGGTAATGGTTTCACCTCATCGAACAAAACGCCCTTGGCAAGGAAAAACGGAAGATATTTCAAAAGATTCTCGCCCAAAATATGATTCTTCGTGTTATTTGTGTTCGGGTAATTCACGTATGAATGGAGAGTTAAATCCTGATTATTCAGATACTTATGTTTTTCAAAATGACTTTGCCGCTTTACAAACGGACGTACCCGATGGTGAAATTAAAAAAGGTGATTTATTAAAAGCAGAGAGTGTGAAAGGGGAATGTCGGGTGATTTGTTTTTCACCTCGCCATGATTTGACTTTGGCAGAGATGGAAACGTCCGATATTAGAAAAGTGGTGGATACTTGGATTTCAGAATTTAAAGATTTTCGTCAGAGAAAGGATATTAATTACGTTCAAATTTTTGAAAACAAAGGGGAAATAATGGGCTGTTCAAACCCTCATCCGCACGGACAAATTTGGGCTTCGAGCAATATTCCCGTAGAAATTCAAAAGGAAACCGAACATCAAAAAGCGTACTTCCAAACCCATAAAAAGACTCTTTTAATGGATTATTATCAATTAGAAGTAACTGAAAATGAGCGAATTGTAGTTCAAAATGACAATTTTTTAGTCGTGGTTCCTTTTTGGGCAATTTGGCCCTTCGAGACGCTATTAATTCCCAAACGTCCAATGGCATATATTTCGGAAATGAATGAAAATGAGAAAAATGATTTAGCTGATATAGTGAGACGATTAACCACCCGTTACGACAATCTGTTCAGTACTTCCTTTCCCTATTCGGCAGGAATTCATCAAGCTCCAACGCAAACCGAAAATTTAGAAGGTTGGCATTGGCATATTCATTTTTATCCTCCACTTTTACGTTCGGCAACGGTCAAGAAATTTATGGTAGGCTATGAATTATTGGCAAATCCACAAAGAGATATTACCCCGGAACGTGCGGCAGAACAACTCAGAAATTTGAGTGAAATTCATTATAAGAAGTAAAAAATTAAAAATAAATTCCAAATCAATAGGAATTTATTTTTTTATAATTTTACTTTGCATCACAAAGTAATTTGAAAAAAAATGAAACAACATCTTCAAGATCTCACAGAAATTCGTTCAATGATGGAACGCTCTTCTCGATTTATCTCCTTGAGCGGATTGTCTGGAATTTCAGCAGGAGTATTTGCTCTCATTGGGGCATACGTTGCCTATAAACGTATTCTCGAAGATAACGCTGGCGAGTATTTGAATTTGTTAGACAACGCCCCACTTTTACGTTTTATCGTAATTGATGGAATCATTGTTCTAACATTTTCTTTGATTTTTGCTTTCTACTTCACAGCTCGTCAAACTCGTAAGAAAGGCTTGAAATTATGGGATAATACTTCAAAGCGTTTAATCATAAATATGGTAGTTCCGTTGGTGACAGGCGGTTTTTTCTGTTTGATTTTATTGCAACAAGCTCCCCATTTGATTGACTGTGCAACACTGATTTTCTATGGTTTAGCCTTAGTAAATGCTTCAAAATATACCTTTGACGATGTTAGGTATTTGGGATATATCGAAGTTGCCCTTGGACTTGCTTGTGGGTTTATGAACGAATGGCGAATCGGACTTTTGTTTTGGGCAATAGGTTTTGGCGTTTTGCACATTGTTTATGGAGTGGTAATGTATCGGAAATATGAGGGATAGTTTGAAAATGTATTACTTTGAAAATTAATTTCAATCTATCATCATCATCAAATCTTCAAATTGTCAAATTAATTTATGAAAAATATAATCGCTGATATAAATAAATCATTCGAGAATCGTGTAAGATTGGGCGTTATGTCTATCCTCATGGTGAACGATTGGGTGGATTTTGGCGATTTAAAAGATACTTTACAATTAACCGATGGCAATTTGGCATCGCATATTACGGCTTTGGAAAAAGAGAAATATATTCAAGTAAGAAAAGCATTTATTGGCAAACGCCCCAATACTTCTTTTCAAGCAACTATTGAGGGGAAACAGGCTTTTCAAGAACATCTAAACGCTTTAGAGGCTTTGATTAAAGGAATGTAATGGAGCCTTTTTTTAGTGTAATTAACTTTGCGATTCAAAGTAATTTGTAAAAACGAAATATCTAACATTATTATTTTTATTAATTTCATCTCAGATTACAGTCTTTAGGATGATGGAAAGTGAATGGCAAGATAAAATGCCATTTGATGGATATATGCACCTATTGTGAGGATGTAACTAATGAATTACAATCTTTACTGACTAATAAAAAAGTGAATCTTGGTGGGGAAATTAAAGATTTTAATAATTCAAACAATTCTACCACAAGACATAATTATGGTTCTACACCCATTATTTCACAAAGAAAAATTATTGAAAATCAAGTGATAAATTTCAAAAAAAATACAGTAAAAAAGATTGGCAATCTTGGAATTATAGTGATTTGGGGGTAATTAGTGTGTTAAATGATAATGAATATGAGAGTTTTGGCAATTATTTTATCTCCTTTACTTGTAGTTGTTATTGCATGGATATTTTATAATATCTTTTCTCAACATACTGAATTATGGTTTCTACTTCTTCAAATTATTTTAACTTATTTTGTGACGTTATTTGTTCAGTTAATTGTTGAAATTATTTTATACATATTGAAACTTTGGTTTACTGTAAATTTTAAAATCTATCTTAAAATTGCTTGTATAATTTGTTTATCAAGTGCAGTCATAGTTTTTCTAATCACCTATTCAGCAAATAATGATTACATGAAAAGTTTTACGTTAACATTAGGAATTTTCGTATTTTTAATAATTTACTCGATTGGTAACGTAATTACTTATAATTATTTGTATTTCAGCAAGTTAAAAAAATAATAAGTCACAAAAAACGTCCGTGCAACCATCTCATGAAAATCTTAAATATCCCCATTAATCGCTTTAGAATCCTATTCACTTTGGGTTTAATGTCAGCCTCTGCCGTTGGACTCTTTATTCTCAAATCCGTTCTGACCCATAATTTGGCTTTATGGGGCATAAATTGGAATTTATTCTTGGCTTGGATTCCTATTTTTATCGTCCTTTGGCTCGAAAATAAAGTTAAAATAAAGGCTTTGCAACAATGGGAAGTGCTTACCGTCAGTTTAATTTGGTTGCTATTCTTCCCGAATTCACCTTATATTATTACTGATTTGGTTCATCTACAATCACTTTCGGGGAATACGTATTGGCATTTTCAAATCATGATTTTTACGTATGCTTTCGTGAGTTTGGCGTGTGGTTTATTATCCTTATATTGGATTCAGAAGGTTTGGACGCAGGTTTTTTCTTTGAATTGGAGTAATATTTTTACTTTAGGAGCAATAGTTTTATCTGGCTACGGCATTTTTTTAGGAAGAATAGAACGCTGGAACTCTTGGGATTTTTTCGTGCATCCGTTCAGTCTTTTGAAATATATGTTTCATTCCATTAAAAATCCTACGGCAATTTTAATGACCTTTGAATTTTCGCTTTTCATCGGCTTGGCGTATTGGATGTTTTATAGTTTAATTCATTTGAGGGAGGAGTGAGTTGTTACTCAAACTTTCCAGTTTGTATATTTGTAAAATTTTAAATACACGATACAATCAAATGCTCAACCCAGGTAAATTCATAAAAAGCGTTCCGCACGCATTCAGGGGCATAACGTCTTTGATTAAAAACGACAATAATTTCCGAATTCATTTATTGGCGGTTATTGTGGTAATAATTACAGGTTTTTGGATAGAATTTAGCGAAGGCGAATGGTTGGCTGCCATCTTGACGATGGGCGGAGTTTTGGCTCTTGAAGCAATTAATACTGCCATTGAAACTGTTGTAGATTTGGTTTCACCAGAATATCATATTTTGGCGAAAAAAGCGAAAGACGTAGCCGCTGGAGCAGTTCTATTATTTGTTTTTGCCGCTTTAGCGGTGGCGGGAATAATTATAGGATTTAGAATTATGAATTTGTGATTTAGTGATTTTTTCTCACTAAATCACAAATATATTTCTACCAAACTTTAGCCCGCTTGTCGGTTGCTAAAAATAATTTATTCTTATCAGTAACATTAAATGTTTTATAAAATGGTTCAAAGTTTTTGAGCGGTATATTAACTCTGAATTCTTCGGGTGAATGTGGGTTAGTGGTAAGGCGTACACGCATCGACTCCTCACGGTCTTTGATTCGCCAAATTTGAGCAAAACTCATGAAAAAGCGCTGGTCGGGGGTTAATCCGTCAATTTTCTCATTTCCTTGTCCTTGTTTCGTCAATTTAAACGCTTCGTAAGCAATGGCAATTCCCCCAACATCAGCCAAATTTTCACCCAAAGTCAATTCACCATTTACGTGCATATTACCAAACATGGTAGAGTTATTGTATTGATTTACAACTACTTTCGATTTTTCGTTAAACTTTTTTGCATCCTTTGGTTTCCACCAATCTTTCAAATTTCCTTCGGCATCATATTGACGACCTTGGTCATCAAAAAGGTGGGTCATTTCGTGTCCAATTACCATGCCGATACCTCCATAATTAATAGCATCATCGGCTGCATTAACAAAGAAAGGAAACTGTAAAATTCCCGCAGGAAATACAATTTCGTTGAAAGCGGGATTAGCGTAAGCATTCACCGTTGGCGGAGTCATCCCCCACTCGGTTTTATCAACTGGTTTTGCTAATTTTTCAATCATTTCTTTGTATTTATGACGACCAACTGCCTGTGCATTTTCAAAATAAGCATTACGTTTGATGTCAACATCATCAAAGTTTTTCCACTTATCAGGATAGCCAATTTTCTGAATAATTTTATCCATTTTTACCAACGCTTTTGCTTTAGTTTCTACCGACATCCAATCTAATTTTTCGATGCGTGAACGATAAACTTTTTTCAAATTACCAACCAATTCCAACATTCTTACTTTAGCTTCTGGGGCAAAATGTTTTTTTACCCAAAGCTGTCCTAAAAGCTCACCAAGCCCTCCATCGGTTTGATTTACCAATTTTTTCCAACGCTCAGACTGCACTTTTTGACCATTCAACGTCTTTCCAAAAAAATCAAAACGAGCCTCTCCAAACGCTTTATTTAAGTATGAAGATGTATTATTTAACAATGAAAACTTCTCCACATTTTTCAAAGTTTCGACGGGTGTAGTTTCCAATAATTTGCCCATCGTTGAATAATATTCTGGCTGTCCAACCAATACTGTATCCGTTTTGATTGTCATATTTTCCAGAAACTTATTCCAGTCCATTCCATAGATTTTCGATAATTCAGAAACGGCATATTTATGGTAATTTTTAATGGGGTCACGCAATTCAACGGGTGATTTATGGGATTTCGCTAATTTGGTTTCAAATGCCAAAATATCATTGGCATTTTGCGTAGCGGTCTTCTCGTCTGTACCCGTAAGCGTAAAAAGCGTTTTGATGTATTTTAAATACGCATTACGAATTTTTTGAGTCGAAGAATCATTTTTAAAATAATAATCTTTCTCAGGTAGTCCTGTGCCACTTTGAGAGAAGCTGACCATATTTTTACTCGAATTTTTATCATCCGTTCCTACATAAAAGCTAAACAACGCACCGCCCCGATTATTTTCATTAGTAGCAACGTAATTCAAATATTCTTTATAATTTTTAATAGCAGAAATTTTAGCCATTTCAGCTTTCAATGGTTCTGCTCCCCGTTTTTCGATGGCAACGGTATCCATACCCGATGCATAAAAATCGCCAATTTTCTGTTCCAAACTCCCCGAAGAAGCCTTTGAAGCGGCTGCTTCTTCTAAAACAGCCTTGGTTTTTTTAATGTTTTCTTCTGATAAAGTATAAAATGAACCCCAGCCTGATTGGTCATCTGGAATTTTAGTTTTTTTAATCCAATTTCCATTCATATAATGGAAGAAATCATCCGCAGGCGTGATAGTAGTATCTCGTCCAGATAAGTCTAAAAATGTAGTTGGAGAGTCAATTTTAGTAGTTTTGGACTTTTCGCACGAAAGTATCATTGCCCCTGCGATGAGGTAAATGGGTAATTTTCTAAAGTTCATAGCTTAATATTTGTTTGTTAGATAAAACGCAAGATAATCAAAAGGTTTTTAAGATATTTACCATTCATCAATTTTTAGAAATTTTAACATGTTCAACTTTAAAGTCAGATAATTTATGGTAAAAATTACAGTTTTACAATCTATTCTACATTATCTATTCTCTATTATCCCTCATTTTTGTATCTTCGTAAAAAAACATAGATAAATACAACGTAAGTTGATGAAAATATAAATTCCAATGAAAGAATACGGAACAAACGTTCAGAAATTAGTAGCTCATATTCTATCGGTTCAAGATAGAAATACCAGAACAAAATATGCCTATTTAATGGTTGAACTGATGCGTCAAGTTCACCCAAATATGCGTGATAGTCAAGATTATTCTAATAAATTGTGGGATGATTTGTATATCCTTTCCGACTTTAAATTGGATGTTGATAGTCCATTTCCTCCTCCCTCACCAGAGTCGGTTGGGAAGCTACCTAAGACTGTTCCCTACAATACGCATCAATTAAAATATCGGTATTACGGACGTAACGTTGAGTTGTTAATAACTCGAGCAATCGCCGAGCAAGACGATAACGAAAAACGTATTCTTGTGGCTCACATTGCCCGTTTGATGAAAACATTTTATCAAAATTGGAATCGTGAAGTAGTCGATGATGAAGTGATTTGGGGACACATTATTGAAATATCAGAAGGACAATTAAGAACAATTGTACAAGCTATATCAGGTAATTCTTCATTAGGAAATCTTAGAAATAACAATACCAGCAACAACCGTCCAAGCTCAACTGGCGACACACGAAACGGAGATACACGAAGAAATGATGGACGGAATAACACCGGAGGTCGTCAAAGTTTTGGTGGTAGAAATGATGGTGGTGGAAGAACGGATAGTGGAAGAAATAACGATAACAGAACTGGAGGAAGAACAGACAACAACCGTAATAATAACAATAGTGGGAATAGAAGTGATAATGGCGGAAGAAGCGACAATCGAGGTAGTAACAATGGTGGGAGTAATAATAATAACAGAGGAAAAAGGTAATAATTCAATTATCAATAACCGATTAATAATTAACCAATAACTGATAATTGAATAAAAATGGCATCATTTAAAGTAACTGGCGGTTGTCAGATGAAAGGCGAGATTATTCCACAAGGAGCAAAAAACGAAGCACTCCAAATTTTATGTGCTGTAGTTTTAACCAAAGAACCTGTAACGATTCACAACATTCCAGATATTCGTGACGTAAACCAATTAATCGACCTTTTAGGCGACATGGGCGTTATTTGCACACGAATCGACGTGTCTTCTGTGAGATTTGACGCATCAAATGTTAATGTAGATTACTTAAATTCAGAAACTTACAAGAAAAAAGCGGCAGCTTTACGTGGTTCAGTTATGTTACTTGGACCTACTTTAGCACGTTTCAAAAAAGGTAGAATTCCATCGCCAGGTGGAGATAAAATTGGTCGTCGTCGTTTGGATACGCACTTTTTGGGCTTTATGAAATTAGGAGCAAAATTCAATTACTCACCCGAGGAGGGAGGTATTTATGAAGTGGATGCCTCGCATTTGAAAGGAACGTATATGCTCTTAGATGAAGCATCAGTAACAGGAACGGCGAACATCGTGATGGCCGCTGTTTTGGCAGAAGGAACAACGACAATCTACAACGCTGCTTGCGAGCCATATCTTCAACAATTATGCAAGATGTTGAACCGAATGGGAGCAAAAATTTCAGGTATTGGTTCAAATTTATTGACGGTTGAAGGGGTCTCTGAACTTTTTGGAACTGAACATACTATGTTACCTGACATGATTGAGATTGGTTCATTCATTGGGATGGCGGCCATGACACAATCTGAAATTACGATAAAAAACTGTTCTGTGAAGGATTTGGGTATTATTCCTCAAACTTTTCAAAAATTAGGAATTAAATTAGAAATCAGAGGAGATGATATTTATGTGCCTGCACAAGACCGTTACGAACTCGAAACTTTTATTGATGGTTCGATGCTGACGGTTTCTGATTCTCCTTGGCCTGGTTTCACACCAGATTTATTGAGCATCGTTTTAGTAACCGCAATTCAAGCAAAAGGAACAGTTTTGATACATCAAAAAATGTTTGAAAGTCGCTTGTTTTTTGTGGATAAATTGATTGAAATGGG